>NZ_JAHKPM010000029.1 GCF_018860525.1 Vibrio hepatarius | reverse complement strand
CCAATTTCACATGAAGCTGAAGTGATTGAGCTTTGGAATTTTACTTCTACGCTACCATTAACGGCTGCTTGAGAAGCCACTGAGGTGAATGTCATTGCTGAAGCTAATGCTGAAAGTGCGATAAATTTAATTTTGCTGTTCATACTAATAACTACTCTTACGTTTTAAAAGTTTTATCAAACGCCTTTTCGCTTTGATTGTTTAGAACACCCACGGAACTAAACCAAGTCGAAACGGCTTCTTATCAATACCTGCTACGTCAGGCTACGCGACAACATTTGAACTAATCATCACAGTTCTCTGCTGCAACGCGAGATATATTAATTTTTAATGATTAAATTATCACAACACTGTGAGGGGGATTTCCCCTCACCCCAACTCCAGCGTAAATATAAATTTACGAATTCTATTTTATTCACTCTAAATCATGCTTTTAAAATCACCGTCCTACAGCAAAAAATAGCTTTTATCTCGGAGAGTTAGCTTATTAGTCTGGTCGGTCTGAAAGAGTGTATAAATGGCAAGTTATAACTTTGTATCTATCGCTGCCTACCACTCGTTAGACTTATGGGTACACTTTGCAGTTGTAACCAAAAAAATAGTAACCCAGCCATCAGTGGCTGGGTTACTATTTTTGAGGATTTAATTCACTCTTCTTTGGCTTTAATCAAAGCATTAACCAGAGCTTGAACATCATAACCGTTAATGACACTGACAGTATCTTGCGATGGGTTGTTAAGCGGTATCACTATCAAAGCAGGTGTGCCCTTAAATCCAAGTTCAGAAAACAGAGTAAGGTTAGTTTCAATCGTACTTGTTAACGTTTCTGGCAATCCCATTTCGCTTAATCCAGTAGACTGAGCCATCTTATCAATTTCTTGTCGGGTCAATGCTTTCTCTTGTGTCAGTTCAAACACCCCATGATGGTATTTATTATAGGCTTCACTGCCCATTTGAGAGAAAACCTTGATACCCATTTTAGCCGCATACCCAGAAACTTCAGAGCGCTTTGCAAAAATTGGGGTTTCTTTGAGCAACAATTTTACATCCGTTATATTACCCAACATTTCTTGCAATGTTTGTGACATTTTCGCGCAGTAGCCACACTGATAATCAAAAAACTCAATAATGGCAACTTTAGCGTTTTTATTACCGATATAAGGCGTTTTATCATCCAAAAGCACTTGTTTGTTAGCTAACACTTTCTCTATTTGGTCTTGGTTCACTTGCTGGCGCTGTTTTTCCTGAAGTGCTTCACTTGCCTTAATCAATACTTGAGGATTATCTATCAAATAATCCGCAGCCACTTTACCAATCTGTTCATTGGATGGGGCTAACAAGTTTGATTGCGGTAATAGTTGGGTTAATACGACCAATAAAAGCAGTGAGATTGAGCTACTTACTGCGACTAACAAAATCAATGATAATGTATTCTTTTTCATAATTTACCCTAAAAATGCACTTATACTGCTTCTGTTCTGCACTAATAACTGAACAGCATAGGTACAGTCACTTAAATCGACATTAAAGCAGGCTGATAAATCGTGCCTAACCGTGAAACATACTTACAATAATATCAATAAGGAAGTCTCTTACTGAGGATTTTCCCCACTCCCAAAGTTGAATTGTTGGTAATTTTTAATTATCGATTTTACATATGCTCGTAATGGATCAACCTAGCTATTTTTTACCAATAGTTAGCTATTGTGTCCCTCTTAATTTCTTCGTTATTCTTTACTATTAATAAATTATCGTTTGACTTCGTAGAATAGTAGGTGCTGGATAGATGAACTGGTTCTTGAAACAAGCTGCAAAACATGCGGCCAAAAAAGCCGCTAAACAAGTGGCTAAGCAAGCTGCTATAAAGGCAGAACAAGCCGTCAGAAAAGCAGAGCAAGCAGCCAAAGACGCAGCGATGCAAGCAATAGAAGCACCCAGCACTAGTACCAACCCTAATACCACACCGACAAACGCATCAACTTCACCCTATTCTCAACAAGGAACCACTTTAACTGACAGTACTTTTGCAGACACGATTGGTTTAGCGATGCACAACGCGATCAATAACCAGCAACAATCTCAAGTAACCACTGCAGCAACAGTTGCCAGTACATGCGCAAGAATATTGGCTACTTCAGTGAGTTCATCCGCTTCAGGAGTGCAACAGAATTCGTTAATCGGTAAAGTGAAGCCAGATGGGTTAGTACTGCACAACCCCAAAACGCAATAAAGTGCATTAGACCAATTTTTTCCTTGTTTCCCCTACAGGCTAAATAACCAGAGTAAGTTTACATTTATGCTTATGATTTTATTTATAATTTCATGTGTAAAAAGTGACCTGAACAGGTTATTTACCTATTGTTTTTATCACTAAGGAAAGAGCACTTTTCAATCAGATAGTTAGCTTCTATGATGCGCGTGCTTAAAGGCGAGATAATCCTGTATATTTGGGATTATTACACCAAAAATAGACAAAAATACAAAACAATAGATAACATATAAAAAGGTTGGTTAATCATGCAGTTTAAGTCTCTATCTATCGCTTCACTCTTACTTGTTGTTTCAACAAATACTTTCGCTTCATACATTAAAATACTTAATGATGAAGAGCAGTCTACATACCATCTATCTAAGTACTGTGTAAGTGAGCTAAACCAGTTAAAAACTGAGTCTCCAGATGCATGGATTGGGCAGTCAGAGTATGTTGAATACCACAATGGTAGATACGGATTCAACTATCGTGTATACCACGCGCCAAACTACTTTGAAACCGAAGAGCTCGCTGTACTTAGGTTATCAGCAGTTCCTGTACCACCACCAGTTCCAGCAGATTTCCCTAGCCACACGTTCAATTGTACCATCGATAGAAGATAGAAATCGATATTCACCTTATCTAACGCACTAGAAATATACCAAGCGTGTCAGACAAGCAAAAACAATCCGCGAGAGATCTTGAAATCTCACGCGGATAAACTTTCTCAACCATATAACGATAAAACTAGTCCGCTGTATACTGGCTTAAGTGCCTTGCAATATGACTATCTAACGCCACTTTACCTGCGCCACTTACGGCTAATGAGGCCGAAGCAGAAAATAGTACCAAGCCAAACTCATAGCCATTGTTAGACATAAACAACCCATTTTCGAAATGAACGGTAAAAATAGCCACCACCATGGTAAAGGCAGTCATTACTGCGGCTGGGCGTGTTAAAAGTCCAAGCAGGATAAATAACCCACCCAAAAATTCTGCACTACCCGCTAAAAAGGCCATCAATAAGCCAGGACCAAGACCAATCGAATCCATCCATTGCCCTGTACCCGCTAGACCATACCCTCCAAACCAGCCAAATATTTTCTGCGCCCCATGTGCCATAAAAATAATACCTACTGGAATACGCAAAATTAGGGTTTCAAATCCAGAGTTTGTAACCGATAACGATCCAAGCAGTGCTTTCATAATTCTTTCCTCAACATTTTCAAATAAAAGATAAACTTGATGTTGTGACCACTATTATTCGTTTTAATTCAATACTAATGCTATATATTTTTGGAGTTAAATATAATAGTAATGGTGGTTAAAAACTTTATCTTTCACCAAAGAAAATTCTTCTTCTCTATGTTGTATATAATATAGAAGAATAATAGCCACCCTTAAAAACCCATTTTTACATCCAGTTTAAATTAAGTAACAGTTAATACTTATTTAAGTAAAAATAACAATATTTAAAATTGTCATTTAGATTTTTTATTGATATTTTTAATGCCGATATTAAAAGAAATAATTCAAATATAGGATATTAAGAATTATGAAAAAAATTAATTTTATTAAGCTGTTTTTCTATGCCTTTCGCTCCAGCACAGGCAATTGTCAATGGCGAACTTGCCGAACCAGATGAGTTCCCTTGGGTGGCGAAACTTATCGCTGACTCAAATGGAATATGTACAGGATCACTGATTAGAGAGGATATGATTCTTACTGCAGCACATTGTTTAACCGGTATCAAAGACACTCCAGAAAAGCTGAAAATAAGCTTCCCGAACACATCTGGACACAATACAGTTTATACAGCCAGCGATGTTTTTATCCACCCATCATATGGTGATGGAGCAATGACAGGAATATTTGAAGAGGAAAGAACCTTTGATGGCGAAACATCGTCGGCTACAGGAGGACAAGGCTATCAGTCACATGATATTGGATTAGTAAAGCTGCAAAAAGCTGTGCCTGATATTAGTCCAGCTTCTTTAACAACTCATAATAAAGAAAGTCGCTCATTTTATAGTCTAGGCTATGGCAGTGTAGGAGACCGTGATATAGACGAAGATAAAGAGAAAAGCCTTTTAACACCTTTGAGCAAAATTGATATTAAATTGGTTTCTCCGTCAGCATGTAAACTTCATTCTGATTCGACCTATCAAGCGCACAAGACTGACGAAAGCCTTCAAAAGGGAGTGCCTTCAACAATGGTGTCCAAAGATGTAATTTGTACAATAGCCGTACAACCCTTCTCAAGTGCGTGCAATGGAGACAGCGGTTCTCCATTAATTCAAACGACCAATGGAAAGCATGAAATAGTTGGTATTGCATCCTTTGCAGGGGGGTCAGTATGCGCTCATGAGACTAATTATGAGTATGCGCCAACCGTATATTCTTCTAGTGAACAATACAATTATTTTATTAGCAGCATACTTTCTGGGGATACCAATTTAGATAAACATAAAAACCTCATTGAAAATCCATTCAACGAAAAGTTAGATGGCGAAGGTTGGACATTTAATGATAAAAGCAATTTCTACACACTCTCATCTGATAAGGGATATTTTAATTGGGGGAACATGCATAGGCTAGCAACAGGCTTAATTGTCGCAAAACACTTATCCAACCCAAACCCAGCCTCGGCTGATAAGATACCAGAGAACGTAAAAGCGTTTTTAGAAAAATACCCTAACCTAGATTTTCTTGGAGCCGATTTTAAAGACATAATTAAGGTTGGTACTTTCTTCGCCACCTCTTATTTACCCGCAGAACGTCATCAAACTGTTGACCTAGTCGCGAGTACTGGTCTATCAGCACCGGAGCTTGCTCAAGTGAAACCTAGTTTAATTGTCTCAGAAATATTCACTCGTACTTACTGTGGTGGAGATAGATACTTTATGAAGGCAACCATACTCGATGAACAAAAGCAATCGCTCGAAACATATTCAACAGGTGATAGATATCTTGAAGGTGAATGCAATTGGGATACAGATTGGTACGAAGCAAGACTTGATATTCCGTATGTTGAAGGTGCACGTTATATCCGCTTTGAAGATGGTGGTCAAGACAGCGAAAATTGGGAAGGCTTTTATGGCCCGAGAATGACAGCAGCAAGTGTAAGACTAAATACACCTTTCATCGTGAAATAACTATGCAAATCTAACACTAAATATGGGGCCACATGGCCCCTTTGTTGTAGAGTATCAACACCAAATACAGCTTAATAACACACTAAAACTGTTCTTTTATAGAAGAATAACAGCTCCTACGGCATCAGCAATCAATTTTTGAGCCTTGCCATGTGAAAAGCAGACACATACTCCCCGTTTCTAAACGCATAAGCAGGAGACTCACCTTCAATAACAAAGCCAAACTTTTTATACAAACCAATTGCGGCATGGTTATCTGTGTATACGGTAAGTTCTATGCGAGATAAGTTCAGCCAATTGTCTGCCAGATCTATGATGGTTGAAAGCAACTTACTCCCTACCCCTAGACCCGAGTAGTTATCTTTCACACCCATCCCAAAAGAAGCTACATGCCTGCGACGTGGATTCACACTAATGATGAGGGAAATATCCCCGACGATTTCACCCTCTACTAAGGCAACAAATCTATGGCAGTTATCTGCCATATTTTCGACCTTATCTTGCCAAAAATCAGCCGATGGAAAAGGCAGTTGCAGCGTATTACTGTATGCGTTGGTGCATGCGTAAATATCTCTAATTTGCATAGTATCTGAGGCTTGTGATCGTCTTATTTCAATATCCATACTTCTCCTCAACAAAGATAGGGTCGATACACCCGAATAATTTACCTAATATTTATATGGCTTATCACCTACTCCAGTCCTTCCATATTTGTACTTGTTGCATAAATAACTTGTTATCGGTTGCCGAATAAGACTTCGCTACGTTCACCCACTGATCGCCTGTTTCATCTATATGGCGAAATTCTATTTGAAGGGCATATTTCGCACAGCGAGTGAGTCCAAAAACAAATCCTACTATGGTAAGGCTTGCAACGACGATTTTTAACCACAGTGGAGACTCCTCTAACTGTGAAATTCCAAGCCAAACAGAACCAGAAAAAAGCAGTATCCAAAATAAAATCTGCCAAAAATTATCGAGAACAGATAATTTCTTAACACGAAATCGATTTATTTTCGCCAATGGATATACATCTTTTTTAAATCGAAATTCCGTCTTGTTTAGTTCAAAGTCAGTTAACTTATACATGATTTCCTCTAGTACTACTCTATCTAGAAAAGGATAGGTATCTTCAATCTAACAGATTGATTATTAGTGACTATAATAAAATCAAGATATACAATCAAGCACATAGTTAATGCATTTTCAGGCTATTTATTGTCGAAATCAATACAGAAAAATTTAGGTGATTTGGTGAAACGTGGACACCCTATCCTTGGCATCCTTATGCGAAAAATCTAATCTTTATTATTGAGCACTAGGTATCACGCCTAGTTTCTTTAACTCCTTTGAGGCTTCTGCCATTGCTTGACGAAACTCAGGCTTAGCATGCAGCCTTGCAAATACAGCAGAGCCCATTAGTCTGCCCGCATCAACATCACTTTGCCAGTGCACACCACATACTACTCGGCTCTGACCAAAATCATAGCCTCTAGCGAGCAGTGCATTTTGTTTCTCTGGTACCAGTTCTGCTAACACCAAAGCAGCAGCCCAACCATATGATGCATGCCCTGAAGGATATGAACCATTTCCTGAAAGAGCCTTCTCACTTTCTGGAGTACACGAATGCGTATTGAATTGAACAAACGGACGAATTCTCATATATTCCAACTTGGCAGAGCGAACAGCTAGCCTCGCACTATCACCACGTACTCGTTTCAACACCTCGATAAGTTTTGGGGTTGTTCTGGGCGAGATATCAATGCCCAAAACCTCGCTAAATGCATCTCCCATATGGTTGGCGGATAAATTGGCATCTGCTATTGCAAGCTTCCACCTTCTCGTTCCTTCAAAATGTCGTGTCTGAATAAAAGCCTGCTTATCAGCACTCCATTGAACCGTATTTTCAATAGGTGGAGGAGGAAGAATTGACAGACTATTGGGCACTTCATGAACAGATAGAAAATTTACAATCTCATCATTAGTGGCAGCAAAAATATATGAAGACCACAGTATGGACGTAATGGCGGCTAAAATTCTAATCATCGACGAGTTCCTTTTAGGATGGATGTACTCATTTCACTTTGAATAGCAAAGGACTGGGGTTCTTGATGAGAAAGATCATTTGGGCAATAATTATCCTCACTTCTTTGCGGTATTTTCTTATTCTGAGAGTTAATCTCATGTGTCAATCGAGCTTGTATCTTATTTATTAATGATTTTAAAAGTGCCATGGCTTTATCTAGTTAATGAGAAAGTAGAATAACAATATTGAAACTTCCTCAAATCTTATTAAAATAAAACGCATACTGAACAAAAAATAGACTTTCAAGTCAGTACGTTAGAGTAAGCAACGGACATAGCCTACTCTAATAAGATGACACACTACATCAGGTAAAAACCTGAGTTTTAATATGAGATTTTATACAAATTTAGCCACAAGTAGCTATTCAAATAACAAGCCAATTAAAAATAGAAAATGCCAACATACCGCCTGCAACAATCATTAGTGTGTTGTTACATTTCAAGCTCAACAACACAGTTACCACACCAGCATAAAAAAATGGACTGGTATACAAGTTGTAAAGAGATGTTCCGTGTCCTAGAAACACAATCGGAACCCACATAGCAGTCAGTACTGAAGGCGCTGTATACTTTAAGAGTTGCTTGGTTTTACTGCTAAGAGAAATCGGGATTGTTTGCATAAAAAACAAATATCGACAAGAAAAAGTAACAAGCGACATCAAGAAAATCACCCACTCAGTATTAAGCGTCATGTTTTTCTCCATTCGATGTATAAAAGCCAGTAATCATTCCCAGTATCGTCGCGCCAATAAGAGAATACTCAAATCCTACCATGTCTAAAGCCAGTACAGATAAGCCACTGACAAGCACCGCAAAAAGAGTCGAACGATCTTTTATGGATGGGATAACAATAGCAATGAATGTTGCAGCGATTGCAAATTCAAGCCCGAGTTCCTCAATATTATCAATACTTGAACCTGCGATTATTCCGCCGAGCGTCGCAAGGTTCCAAACCAAATAAAAGCCCACTCCTGCAGTCATGGCATACACGTAACTGAACGAGCGAGTTTTATCAATATGACTGGTTGAAACAGCAAACATTTCATCGGTAAGAAAAAAAGCGAAAGCCATACGTTTAAACCAAGATAGCTTCATGATATGTGTTTGAAAAACGGCTGAATAAAGTAGATGACGAGAGCCGATAACAAAAGTTGAAGACAGTATGGGCAATGTAGGGCTCATAACACCAAATAGAGAAATACCCGCCAACTGAGCGGCGCCAGCAAACACAAACAGTGACATTGCCTGTGCCTGTATCGGAGAAAGGCCTGCTTGAATCGCCAACGAACCACAGAGTACTCCCCAAGGGATTACTGCTAAACACAATGGGAAAATTGCAACACTGGCTTGATAAATTAACCTAGCTTCACTGGGTAGTTTAAAGTTCAAAATCGATGGCCTCTTTTCTACAAATTGTTATGAGAACATATTTATCATACTTTTCATTAATAGATCTAGGCCAGATAATATAATTAACTACAATATTTCTCATAGGCAAATAATTAAGACCAAATATTATGTTAATATTGAACTCAGAAATTGATGTTTTTTTATTTATTCATCTGGTTCTCTAAGGTTTGAATACGCTTATTTTGTGCTTTAATGGCTTCGAGCAAGATTGGAATCATTGAGCGATAGTCAACTCTCAAATAGCCTAATTCTGGATCATCATGGACAATTTCAGGATAAACAAGCTTTAAGTCCTGAGCAATGAAGCCAAACTCTGTTCTATCTGAACCGTTAAGTTGGTATCGAACACCTTGAATGCGATTTACTTTCTCCATCGGGGATATAATATCGGTAATATTTTTCTTCAATTTTATATCACTGCACCAAGGTTGAAACTTATCTGGACACACTTTTGGTTGTGGTAGATTGTCTGCATTGACTAAATTAGACACAAAGGCCATAAGGAAAGTAATGAAATAAAGAGTATTATTTTTGAACATAGAGTCTCACTAGTTAGTAATGTATTTATTTTTAATAATCATTAAATGCGAGAATATATTTAACCACATAATATAAACGATAAAAAGGATGATATAGAGTATCTAACCAATAAAATATAAAAGCAAACTAATGATTGATTTATCTTTAAAATAATCAATTTTAGTGACGAAAAACAATTAATTTAAAATCTTCAGTTTAAAAATGTTTTTTTTATGTTAAAAAACATCCCGACGTAATTATACCGAACAACTTTATAATGAAGACATTAGCCGTAATTTTATTTTTTTTCATCAGCATAATAAACTCAGTACAAGCTAATACCACAACATATGTATACTGTGGTCTACCAGATGGTAGCGATTGGGACTGGTTACTTGACGAACAAGGAAACTATATAATTATAGAAGGTGAGTGGAGACGCATATCTTTACATGACTCAAGTTTCTACAATGTATTCAATGTGCAACAAACAACTTTTAATCAAAAAGAACTGAAGTGCCCTTTGGGTTATATTCCTCAACCAGCAGATCGAAATACATCTTATTGGGAAATTTTCCAAATAACCCTTCCAAACGGATCATCATATTTTATGGAAGGGCACAAATCTTATCATAATACTACACGACCGCAAAATCATTATCTGCGATCACTATGAAATAATATAAATACACAACTTAGAGTTTAATTACTAATGAAAAAGGTATTAGCCTATTCTTTCTCCATATTATGGCTTTATTCATCCTTATCACATTCTATGACTTACGTATATTGTGGCTTATCTGACGGTAGTGATTGGGAGTGGTTACTCGACCAAAGTGGAAATTATGAGACTATCGACGGAACGTGGGGACAAGTACATCAAGGAAATGGTCGGTACTTTAATGTATTCCGCGTCACTGAAAGCCAATTTGATAGTAAAGCCTTTAATTGCCCTGCGGGATACACACCACAACCCGCAGATCGTGGAACATCTCGTTGGGAAGTATTTGAAATACAGAAGCCTGATGGCACTCAGATGCTAATTGACTCATATAAGACTTACTATAATACAGGAGGTGCGATTCCATCCACATTTCGGCTTTAACCCTTTCTAGCCAATTTTATTTGGGCTAGATAACTATTTTATATAACTAACCTGTGTATGAATAGATTGGTGTAGAACATGCGATAAATTTTTAAAACGACAATCCTAAATTGAGCTACCATTTGGCCAAATGACTAAACACGTACACACTAAAGGGTTTATGCTATTTTTAGTATAGGGGATACGTTGTAAAGGGAAAGCACTTATGTATCCAAATATACCAAAGGGTTTGATCCTTTTTCTATCCACGTTTTGGGCGACATCATCGTCTTTTTCTGAAACACTCCCTACAGGAGAAAAAATCGTTAATGGTTCTGGGGTAATCACTACGTCAGGGAATACGATGAATATAACACAAAGTAGCCAAAAGCTTGTTACGCATTGGCAAGACTTTTCAATCGGAAAAAAAAACACCGTTAACTTTATTCAACCCTCCCCTTCAGCCATCGCCCTAAATAAGGTTTTAGGTAATAATGTTTCTGTAATTCAAGGAGCCTTAAATGCAAACGGGCAAGTGTTCCTAGTAAATCCTAATGGCGTGACCTTCACTCCGGATGCAAGAATCAATGTGGGCGGTCTTGTAGCCTCAACCCAAAACATCGACACACAAGATTTTCTGGCTAGCAACTATATTTTTGAAGGACAAAGTACTAACGTCATCGTTAATCAAGGAAATATCACTGCAACACAAGGAGGAACTGTTGCATTAATCGCTGCAAAAATCATTAATCAGGGAACAATTAGTTCTCAATCAGGCAATATCATGATGGGCGCGGGGAATAAAGTAACACTTGATTTAGGTGGCCCTGTAAAGCTAGAAGTCGAAGAAGGTGCCATAACAACCTTGATTGAGCAAGGCGGTGCAGTACATGCGAATGGCGGTATGGTCTATTTAACAACAAAGGCCGTGCACGAACTGGCTACTAGCGTGATTAATCATACTGGAATTACCGTAGCACAAACTTTGTCTACTGGAGAAAAAGGTGAGATTGTCCTCCTCGGTGATATGGATTATGGAACCACTAAAGTAGCAGGTGTCATTGATGCTTCTGCCCCTAACGGTAATGATGGTGGATTTATTGAAACCAGTGCGGCGAATATAAAAATAGCCAATGACACCCAAATTAGTACCAAATCTCAGCAAGGTGAAAATGGTACATGGCTTATTGACCCCACCGATTTTACCGTCTCAGCAAGTGGTGGTGATATTTCAGGCACCGCGCTATCAAGTAATTTAGCCAGTGGTAATGTACAGATTCAAACTACTGGGGCAGGAGGAAACCTCTATGTTAATGATGAGGTATCTTGGTCTGCTAATAAGCTCACTTTGACTGCAAATAATAATATCGAAATCAACTCCAACATAATAGCAACTGGCCTAGGGAGTCTTGCATTTGAATACGGTCTAGACTCTACCTCTGGCTTGGGGAGTGCATATTCTATTGCATCTGGTGTGGATGTTTTAATACCCAAAGCTGAAAATTTCACATGGAAAAAAGGCAGTAGTGGATCGGTAAATAATCTCTATTTTGGTAATAGCTTAATTAAGTTTGATGAGAATGCAGGTGCTGCAATTACGGACACAGGTGCGCTACGTCAGCCCTTTTATTATGATGATGGTACATCACTAAGCCGTACAGCTGGCTGGTACAAACTGACCTACCAAAATTACCCAATAGATTTTGGAATTGCAACAGGTGGCGATGGAAGCAACAGCTGGAATTATAATGGAGAGGTGTTGGCAACCAACGGAGAGACAAGCAGCTTAACATTACTAGATAGTGTTAAGAATTCATTGTCAATAAACATAGCCAACTACGATGAGGGGGTAGGAACTCTAGTGGCAACAACTAATGTCAATGTTAACGAAACAGCAAACACCATCGATATTATTAACTCATATACTTTAGAGCAGGATAAAAAATTTGTAAGAACGGAAACGACCATTTCAAATAATAGCACTACGACACCCTTAACCAATGTTCGTTTGTGGATTGGTACTAGAGATGACTTTGTGGGTGAATCAGATAAAAATTATATGGCCAAAGGTAATGTTTCCGATGGCTTTGTCCAAATTCCTGATCAAGACACTCAAGCTAAAGCAATTAAAATCACTGAAGAAATCGATGGAACTGGCGCTGCTGTATTATTTTATTCAACCTCTGATGGTGCCGATACTGTAACCACAGGTTTCGGAAAGTTTTCCAAAATCATGCAGAAGGATCCGCGCTCATCAGAAATAATAACAAACAAAATTGATGGATCTTACGCATTATTTTTGCGTATGAATGATCTAAGCCCTAACGCCAGTGAAAACCTTATATGGTATTATGCCGCCGGAAAAGCAAGTGATATCGAAAGCATAATCCAAACTGTTGCCGATGACAGTAACACGATTACTTCTCCTTCTCTGTCTTCTCCCTCTTCTCCTTCAGTAGAGAATTCTATTCCCCAAACGACGGCGGTATCTGTGGTTCAGTCCAGCGCACCATTAACGAACAAAATTATCATTACACCCCTTGAAATCAATTTTTCAAATGACATAGGTTCTTTAGATATGGTGCAAATAGATAGCTCACAGGTGGAGAGCGATACAACACCCTTAAAGAATGGTAAAGACAAAGCTATTGATTATTCCACTTTGTTTAATGGCCAAAGTAATGTATCTGGTCCACTAAAAGTTTTTGTTGTCGATGGCGGTATTAATTTCCCATCTTGGGTCTCGTCAGATTTTATAAGATCTTTTAATCAAATAAAAGTCGATACCCAAAGTCAAAAAAGGTAAAGAACGTTGTGTCACAGAAATTTATTTTATCACATTGCAGTTATCAGCTTTACAGGCATCATTACTATTTCTGTAGCGGCACAACAAAAGCCTGATTCTGGGCACACAATCCAAGAACTCAACAAATCATCTTTTTTTCCCAAAACGAGGTTAATGCAATCAATTACAGAACCAGTGAAACAAGAAATTACCGCCCCAGGTGGTACAGTAGTTCAAATAAAAACTATTGTGGTAAGCGGTAATTCCATTTTTTCAGATGAAGAACTATTATCACTTTTAGATATTAAAGGGAAAACGTTAGATTTTTCTGCTATACATAACCTTGCCGATACAATTACGGCTTTCTATCACGCACACGACTACCCTTTCACTCGCGCAGTCATCCCTGCACAGACCTTAACAGATGGTAAATTGCAAATAAAAATTATTGAGGGCCGCTACGGTGATATATTCATATCAAATAATGAAATCAACACAAATTATATAGAAGCCGCCCAGCAGTACCTGTCTCTACTAAAGTCAGGAAATATAATAAAAGGTTCCGAGCTTGAAAATATCTGCCTTATTCTAGACGATCAGCCAGGTTACAAAGTTACACCCGTTATCCGCCCTGGAGATAAGATTGGCTCAGGCGATCTTATCGTCAATATGAGTCCGGAAACACCCCATGGTGGAAGCGTACGTATAGACAACCATGGAAATCGCTATACCGGTAGCGGACGTGTTGAGGTAAAAGGTTATTTAAACAGCCCTTTAACTTTTGGCGATAAATTCGACACGACAATAATATACACAGAAGAAAAAATGTGGTTTGGCTCAGTATCGTACAGCTTACCAATTCTTCATTCAGGGCTGCGTGGTAATATGGGGTTCCAACATACGGACTATCAATTGGGTAAAGAGTTCAGCAGTCTTGATGCTCATGGCACCGCAGATATAATAAGTACTGGATTAAGTTATCCTTTAATTCGCTCTCAACAAAAAAACCTTTCACTTTTCACAACCTACCAACGAAAGTGGCTAGTAGATGAACAAAGAATCACCTCTACAAAAGCGAAAAAATCAAGCGACACTATCACAACAGCATTGAACTTTGATTATAGAGATACTCTCTGGGGAGGAGGGGTAACATACGGATCGTTATCTTGGACCCATGGGTTACTTGATTTGGATGACAATTTATACACCATTGATAACTTAACAGCACATACTCAAGGTGTGTTTGATAAAATCAATTGGGATATTCGACGTTTACAAACTCTCCCGACCCAAAAACTCAGTCTCTTTACTCGCATAGTAGGGCAAAAGGCCTTTGAGAACCTAGACTCTTCAGAAGATTTTGGTCTGGGCGGTCCCAGTGCTGTACGCGCTTATCCAGCAGGTGAGTCTTATGGTGACGAAGGAATGTTAGGACAAATAGAACTACGCTACATCTACAAAAATAACATTAATCCATATATATTTTATGATTATGGTCATATCAAAACTAATCACACGGCCTGGACAACACAAGATAACGACCGAACCATAGGAGGTATCGGATTGGGTCTACGAGCCACATACAAAAAATTAAATATAGATACCGCAGCAGCATGGCGAGCAATTGGAGGACCACCACAATCAGATAGCCGTATCACCACACCCACATTTTGGCTAAATATTTCTTATAGTTTCTGAAGTCACTCAAAATTTACAACAGATATTCGTGTTAACTTCTCAGGCAGAAGCGAACCACAAACAATAAGCTCGCCTTTACTACTGAGGTACTGGGTAAAGTACTATTTTAATGGATCATCATCCGGTAATACGCTGTGAATCCAAAGTGCAAGTCTGTGTTTAATGCTTGTACCATCAAGCTTACTATCGGGTAGTGGCGTGATTTGTTTAGCATCAACCAAAAATAAATAAATAGCTTTAACCTTTAAAGGCTGTGGTGACTGCGGTAAATCGAAGCCTTGCATATTGGCCATCTTCCCCCCAATTTCTAACGCTTTTTTTACTAGTTTATCTTCGTTATGCAGCTTTGATTTTTTTGACATGAAAAAAGTCTCTTTAAACAATTACGTTTAGATTACCTCAAACCAGCAAAAGCTCGTGTCAACTGACTCTCAGAATCGTTAGGCTTGTCACACCAATACTCAGCTAGTCGCATTTATCGCTGTCGTTTTAATGCTAACATCCCATTCACCATTTCCGATATGATATAGTGGCCAACACTTTATTGTTATGCACCTTCTCGATTTCAACATTCTGAACATGACGCAGGGAGTACATACATTGAGAAATACTATATTAAAGAATATTCGACAGCGTTTTGAATCCCTGCTAGACCTAGTAGAATCACTTGAGCCTTCGCTACTGACTTCACAACTCGATATAGTCAAAAGTAAATCTGTTAGCGAACATATGTGGTGTATTGTCGGCGCAAGAGAGAGTTATTCACGAGCCCTGAGCTTAGGAAAATGGGATGGATTTTCTTGCTCTCTAGAAGAAACCGATAATCCGTCAAACATTATAGCTAAATTGCACTCTTCAGAAGAGGCATTCAATAATGAAATAAACAAAGTTCATGACTGGACACCAGAAAGACACGATTTACTCGTCCATTTACTTGAGCATGAAACTATGCATGAAGGTCAGTTAATCAGGCACATATATGCACTTAAACAAGAGTTACCCAATTCTATTAAGTGGGCATAAGTGCCCACGAGTCATCCCACCAATTCTATTAAGCAATCTCAATCAAGCAACCATAAATCATCTTAATTACTATTAATGCGACTTCTGAATTGGGAATAAGCAAAGAATGACAACGACCAAACGCCGTGAGCAGCATATCAAAAAAGTATGCGACTTTATTGATCACAATTTAGATGATGAGTTCACACTAGAACAACTCAGCGCACTGGCAGCAAGTTCCAAATACCATTTTCACCGGATATTCAAGTCGTCTTTGGGAATAAGTGCTACCCAATATGTATTATTGGCTCGCATGAAAAGAGCGTCATTTCGTTTAGCATTCGAACATGAAGTAAGTATTACTGATATTGCATTTGAAGCGCACTTTGAAAGCCTAGAGGCATTTTCTCGTGCTTTTTCGAGAATATTTGGTCAGTCCCCCTCTCAATTTAGAAATCAACCTGAGTGGCGTGGTTGGCACTCACGGTATGACTATCATCCCCCAAAAGTTGGAGATAAAGTAATGGATGTAAACATCATTGATTTCAAACAAACCCAAGTTGCTTTAATTGAACATATCGGCTCTGAAAAGCTGATTTATGAAACCGTCTCAACGTTTATACAGTGGCGAAAATCGACAGGATTATCGCCAATAAAAACACACGACACATTTGGTATCCCGCACTCTGATCCAAGTATCACACTAGATGAAGAGTTCCAGTTTGATATTTGCGGTTCTTATCAAGGGGAAATACCAGAAAATGAATATGGGGTAAAATCTGGAGTAATTCCTGGTGGTAGATGCGCGGTTGCAATTCATAAGGGAAGCCATAGCCATATGAATGAAACGATAGAATACTTATATCAAAAGTGGCTTCCTCAAAGTGGAGTCAGTTTACGGGATTTTCCGTGCTTCTTTCGGTATATAAACTTTAGCCATCAAGTGGATGAGTGTGATCTACTCACAGAAATTTATTTGCCTATACGGTAAGAGTCTATCTTCCAAATCGAAGAACCGACCTAAATCATAAGAATTTAGGCTCCACTGGAGTCTAAATTTTATGATAATACTCAACCTTATAATGCATAACAACACAACTTTTGTGAAAGCAAAACCTACAAATCCCACAGCAGTTTTACTAATTAACATTAAAAATCGCTGACTCACGCTAACCAAATAACATGCTACAGAAGTAACGTTTAGGTTCTTAATTGTTACAAGCTTGTGATCCTTTGCCATAATTTAAAAGTGTGAGGTTTGCACAAAGCAAATCTATAGCGTACAAAAAACACACATACGCTAGTAAGTTCATAAAAACGCAATATTAGGGGTTTACTTTACATGCCAACTATTTATGACACCAATTTTGAAGATGCAGAAAATTGATACTCATTTCCTAACCTTTAGCGCTATCAGCGAGCATGTGCAATCATATAAGCTGCCAAATTTCGCTCAGTCTATCGCACGCATTACGCATAGAAAAAACGACGCTAATAAAATCAAACTAGCCGAGTTAAAAAGAGACATTTCATGTCATGTAAGTAGTCTTAAACTGGGCCAAGAAGGTAAGCGTATAGTTATTAGTAATGACATCAGTTTAAAAGACGCCCGCGTCATAAATAAAGAATTGGGGCGCTTAAATCAAATAGAAAAGTTAGAAACAGAGCATGAGTTACGAGCTGAACAATACATGCAAGATACAGCCTATCTCAGCAAAGTGGGCGCAAGGCAACAAACAACAACAGGCCTAAATATCACTGGTAATATTGATGCAAGCGGTGCAAAAGTACTTAGTAAAACGTTTGGTATCGAGTCGGGTAGACGCTTTGACAATAATGACGAAGGCTCAGTGAGAATTAATAGCGTTAGACGTATTATGGCAAGGTTATGGACAGGACTTTCTTTTAAAATAAGTGATCATGTTGAACTGGGTGCGGGAGCTCAAACCCAATTATCTGCAACTCAAACTAAATATAAAAAATTCACTAATCACAAAGAATTAAGTCAATATCTTGCCAAAAAATCATCGCCTAAGCTGATGCAACAAAAACAAAAAGTCCTTAATGCCAAAACCACTATGGCCCCTCTACTATCTGAGCATATTGCCAACATAGACAGTAAAAGATTTGACCAAATTTATCAGACGATGCAGCCTGATCAAAATAAAATTTACAAACATGGTGTCAAGAATAGACATACTTCTGATGCTGAAATAAGTGCAACAGCAAAGTTTAGTGTCAGCCCACGTTATACACTCGGTGCTCAAGCAGCACTCCAAACATCTAAAAGCAAAGAAAAAACAGTAGAAACTGTATACGAAGATCTTACTCAGCATATTAAAAACCAAAAAGATCTAACTAACCTTGCGCCTTTTCTTAACACATTTTTACCAAGTATTAATAAATATAAGGAATGGATAGCGTTTTCCGAGCAGTTAGAGAAAGATATTATTGAATATTCTGATACCGTCAAGAAACACGATCATATAAAATCAGCAAGCCAATGGAACGCTTCTCATGAATGCAATAAACATAGGTTAGAAGATAAGTACGGCAATATTGGCCGCCATCAGCAATTGCAGTTCTTCCATTTGTGTCATGCATGGCTTAATCTCTCAGCTAAAGAACTGAGCCCACCTTCAAACCAAGAAGAAAACAGCTTTAAGCACATGGTCGATCGTATCAGCCTGGCTCTTCAGGATATTGACTTTAAATATTCAGTTACTCGACTCAACCACCTCACCAAAGTTCAGCGGCATGTTATGGAGAGCAAAAAAGACATCAACCAAACGGCTACCATACAAGTCGGCCCCATTACCCTAACGATTCATGAACGCGAACGACATTTTATCCATCCAAGTCGGGTTAGGTGCGGAGAGTATCGAGATGTGAATGTTACACTCTCAGCTCACTCGAATTTAACAGAGTTACTCCAACTTCCCAAGTTACAACAGCAGTTGTCTGAAGTACTAGTAAACCATCAACTTGACTCCATCATAAATATAGGATCTTTATTACAACTCGACTTGACAGGCTTAGTCACTATACAGAAACGCTGGTTCAAACCCGATGCAAAACAATTGGCATTTAATGACCAAGAGCAACGCCAGTTTACCCGTTATTATGTAGGAAGCGATATTGTTACCAGTACCAGCGGTAGTGTTCAGACGGGTACCGGGTTTTCACTCGATGCTAACTTGCGATATCAACAGCGCCAGCAACAGGTGGTAGGTGAAGATATCGACTCTAACGACCTTATATACAGCCTAGTCAGATTCAATAAGCTGTATAAAGATGCGGGTAAAGATCTATCATCGCAGGAGAATCCTTGGGCACAATTTATTCAGTCACACAAAAGCAGTTATCAGGAGATGTTTTTTAAGCTGGCAGATCCCGAGAGTGCTTTACACCATCAAGCCCAAACTTTGCTAAAAGAAGCACAAAAGGAAACTCGAGCCTTAATTACAGAAACTGAGTTTTTCGATCAAATGCAAGCTTACAGGAAAGCAGTAGAAGCATCGGAAGATAGTACTTCTGCAGAAAGCTTTGGCGATGCGCTTTTGGCATTCAATCAATTACTCATAAGCCAATTTGTAAAAACAGAGAAGTTACATAAATCAACATGGGCTAAAAAGCCCTTTAAAGCTGAGCGTTCAAAAGCTCTCAGTAATAAGAGCAAAATTGCTAAAGCATTGCACTTGCAGAGAAAAGTGCATAAAAACACACAGACGAGTTCTTCTCGCTAATGAACAATATCGATACACTATTCTGTTATCAAAAATGCTAACTCAGCTGAAGCTTTAGTCGGTATTATCTCTATGACTTCATAGTGGTCAATGCCCTCGTAATAAAAAGGATCCTGAGTGAGTATATTGTTTAGATCAGCTTTCTCAGACAAGGTTGAAATTATGACTCCACCCGTTCTAGGTTCCTTTCGTCCTGATAAGATAAAGTTTCCTTGCTCATACTGAAGGTTAAGATATTCAATGTGTTGTGAAATAAAACAATCAACTGTTTCTAAAGGGACCTGATAAGTTAAGTTGATGACAAACATAAGCAATCCTGAGATTATATTTCAGTTATTACACTGCAAAGCTCCTTATATAGCAAAGGAGCTGCCTTTTTTTGCCTATCTGCTGCCAAAATTACTCTGCTTCAGCTGCCAATCTTGGCTCGCAGCAACTAAAGCTTCATTTTCTATCACCTGTGACCATATATCAGTTAACAGCAGGTGATCAAATGGGCGCCAACGCATAGATGGCATATTTAATACAGCATAAAGCTGAGCACTGACATCTTGCCAATACTTGTCACTAAGATAAACATCTCGGCTTACAGACTCGGTGAGATAAGTTTTATGACCTCGACCCATTTGTAAGAACCAGTCAACGGGGAAGCGTTGATTATATAGAGGTAAAACTTGTGCCCAAGATTGAGACGATAAGTACCAGTATGGCTTACTTAAGTAAGCGTTAAACATTGGCCCATAGGTAGATTCAGGCCAAATTTTCTGCTGCCAAGGCACAGGTAAAAAGTGCAACCTTTGCTGTTGGCGTAGCTCATACTGAAAACGAAAAACAAAATCACCAAGCATCACCCACGCTTTATGCGAATCCATGGTAGAAATGGTTTCTCGCATCGACCGATATATATATGGTAAAGCTTGCTGCGCAGTTAATGTTTCTGGAATATTTTCAAGCACATCAATAAGCAATGGCATGTCTTTTTCTATCACTTGCAGCGATGGGTTACCTAAATAAGGTAAGGCATAAAAATGATCCTCATTTCTATGTTGCCACTGAGCCCACAAGTTGATGTAGGGCTCATCCAATTCAGCCTCAGACCAGGCATGCTGATAATGTTGTGAAAGGTACGCTTGAGTATCAAGTCTTAGTAAAGGCTGATTCAATCTGACAAGCAGCGGATCTTGAGTCTCATCAAACAACACTTCTCGGCCCTCATATACTGTACAACTATAGAGACCACACACCAATTCACCTTCATCAACTAAAAAACGTCCTGTTTCAAGTTCACGCTCAGTTGCAGGGCGCTGCATTATCTGTAGTGAAAAATTGTTGATTGCAATATCTCTCCCTCGTTGGTAAAGGTTTTGCTGATAACGAATAAGATCGTCACTAGAAATAACAGATTCAATTGCTGTATCAATCGCGGTTTTCTGTATATCAATGATAGTCTGTCGCCAACTTGAAATATGCTCAATAGCTTGGTCTACCATTTGTTGTTTGTAAGAAAAAAAGTCACTTCTAGCCGCCTCATTTAAATGACTTCTTCCGACACCAATTACCATTAAATTAGCTATCAAAGCTTGGTAGCCACATTCTCTAAGACTCTGGCGCTCCCTAACACTGATATTTTCACTCGCTTGTAATTTATCCTCCAGCAATTCTCGTTGATTAATACAAGCTCTATTACCAAAAGGATGAGTCAAGTGCTCGGTTGAATTATAGCGATTGAGCATAAGGTGCAGGTACTCTGAGTCCATTTTCGCGAAAGTCTCATCGAGCACCTTTTCGATCTCAAGAACTTTTGCACTAAACGTCGCATCGTAATGCAGCATATGGACACTAATGATCCTTTTAGCCAGCTCGTTAGTGTGGTTTTTCAGCTGTTGATACTGTTGATCGATATGAACCGCTGTCGCTCTATTGATTATGGCTTCTGGGTTATCATTTGCATAAGTATAGTGACCCAGTTGGGCAAATTGCTCAATGCGCTTTTGGGGGCTATCCATATGAGATAACGTATCGTAGTAGCTGACTGCAAAGCCTATAAAGGGTATAGGCTCTAATGTCACAGCAAGCCTGTCCAACGCAGTGGCTGAATCATCCCACATTGTTCTGACCAATCTATCATACCAAGGGATCAAAGTAATAATGTCTAGGCCTGCGGATAATCCTTCAGCAACACCATAGAGTAATTGCCGACTCAATGTACGCTGTGCAAGACGCTGAAACTGATTTTTTCTTGTATTAGATGCCGTCCCCCTAGATTGAGTATTCTCTTTGATGGCCGAGGCTAAACCAGACCATGCTTGATTTCCTGTAAAGCTATTATTCTGTGGAAAAACTAGGCTTGGGATTTGTTCAATAGCAGAAAGGGACTGCGCATTTTGCAAGCTAGATGAGAATTCCATATCAAGTCGAGATAGCCAAACCTCTTCCTGTTCAAGCTGGCTGTTGAGTATATCGCACCTCTGTGTAGCTTGAGTTGGAAAAAAGACAATAGAGAGCAAAAAAACAAAACGGTGTCTAAGCCTCATTATAAACTCCAACACTTTTTAAGTCGAGGAAGCGGCTTTTCGGGGATGAGAGTAACATCTTGTTGTAATGCAAGGTCAGCCCAAGCTTGTTTTAATTGAAAAGGATGAATTCGAGCATGTAAAGCAAGCTCTCCAGTATGATTGACCATAAGTGAGGTACCTTGCCCAGAAATATATTGGGCTAACTTAATTGAGCTCACCTCATTATTGGGGGAAAACAAAACGACATGGCTGGCTTGCCGAAAGCTAGCAAGCCCTTCTCCTATCAATTCACTGTCTGCGATTGACACAAATTTCACCTCAACATTTGAGTTATTCGATGCACTGGAAATCGCCTTTAACTGCAATTCACGAATATACTTTTTTTTACCATAAGAAAGATGTCTAAACTCATCTCCGTCAAGAACCACAATATCGCTATCTGTAGCAAGAGCGATATCAATAATATTCTTAGCATCTCGGTTCATCTTGGGACTCATATTGTGGTCTGAGAATACACTTGAGCTCACAACAACTAGTGGCTTGTCGGAATTATCTAGATATGAAGTTGTGGTATGAGTCCGCTCAGCTAAGGCATTGACTTTTCCCGGTCTGCGACGAAGCATAGAAGTACTCTTACTACCAAGGTGAGGAGAATCAATATGTTGGTAAGGTATCATTCGACCAGGCCAGTACATATCTCGATTAGGCACACCTAATTCCTTGGCTAAGTGATATTCTGTAACGGGCTTTTCCTTTTTAAGCAGCGCAAGATTTGTTCTGACTTCTTTATATTCAGCTCGCGATACAATGCCTTGCTTTTTTGCTTGATACCAGAGTTCGCCATAGCTCTGACGACGTTCAATCGAACGCTGACGAGTAATTGTGGGCTTTTTTATTTCAGCAAAAGATTCCTTATTGCGATAAGCAAGCCCTGTTGCCTCAAATTCTTTACGTGCAAGCTGAAACTCTATACGTTCACCTTGTGTAAAAGCCATTCCTTGTTCATCAACCCCATCGACAGGTGCGACATGCGAAACGGTACGCATTCCTGTAGGTAATCCACCAGACAGGTAGTCTCGGGCATGAACCAGTTCATGTCCTAAAGCGACAGATGGTTTAATCGTTTCTCTCGTTCCTGGAATCACGACTTCTGTTTTCGGATTGAAATAAATACGTGCAGGCACACCAAGGCCATTTGATTGATGACCAATATATGACAATTCTGTAACTAAAGGTTCAGTGACAAAGTTTTTGTTGCCGGTTGCCTCATTTATAACGACATGGATTTTCTTTAATACATTTTCGGGTGCAGAAGATTTTGAGTAAGGCAAGGCTCTAGATTGGCCGGGTAATGGTAATGGGTGATAATGTGATACTTGACGTAAAAGCGCCCTACCACTTGGCGTACTTTTAATCTGATCTAATAAATTCGTTATATTCTTAATATAATCTTGAGATGTACTTTGTACATAGACCCCTTTTTCAATCTTAAATAGGTACCCCTTGGGATCGCAAACATCAATAATGGTTTCACCATCAGCAGGACCATAGTACAGAGTTCCCGCTGCATAGGATGTATACATAGATAGTAATATCACCAATACCCTTTCCATATTTTATCTCTTTATATTCTTCTCTGAACGCCACAAAAATTTTGATTTCATCGCGAATTTTTTTGCAAAGAGAAAGAGACTGCCTCTCAATTAATCCACTTTAAATGCGCAATCGTTCCGAAAAAAATCAAACAATATGAGTCTGCGACATACTGGTTATATAAAAACTGACTTGGATCAATCAAGAATCATATTTTTCTATAAGCAACTGATATTTATTTTCTATAAAAAACTTGCCTTTTTATATCGAGATTGACTGATAAAATCATATGCGATGGTTTATTATTTATTTTTATGTCATCATAAAAAGACATATCTATTTCTTCTAGCGCCAGTCACGTATACTGGCGGTAAAATCATTAGTTTTAATTAAGTTGAAGGGTAATTATGAGTTTTCTTGTACTTCTTTTATTGCTGCTATTTTCTTTTTTAGCCAAGGCATTCAAATGGCGAAAAAGCCTTTACATTTCATTGTCAATCTTAGTTACTCTATTCTTATTCATAGGCACAGGTGTTGTCCCCAATTATTTACTGGGTAATTTACAAGCTCAATATCAAGAAAAAAAAGAGGTTCATTGGTCATATAACAATGCCATCGTTTTACTTGGATCTGGGACTCAATTGATACAAGAAGATGGAAGTTTTGAACCGACGTTTTTCTCTTATGGCCGTATACATGAAGCTGCTACTCAGTACTACCTTTGTGTTGAAAAAGACTCAATATGTAAAATCATCATTAGTGGAGGCGACGCCCAAGGCAACGGGGTAACTGAAGCTGAGATATATCAAAAAGAACTACTAAGACTTAATGTTCCTAAACAAGACATTATTTTGGAGGCTGACAGTGTCAACACGTGGAAAAATGCTCAGTTTACTTCGGTACTTCTTAATCAACAGCAAGCTGAGACCATAGTACTTGTCTCTTCCGGCTTGCATATGCAACGTAGCCAGCTCTACTTTAAGCATTTCGGTATTCAGACGGTCCCAGTTAGAGCTGATTATATGGATGCGAGAATGTCAGCAATGCCCCTGTGGTACAACTTTGCTGTGACTGATTTCGCATTACACGAATATGCAGGCATTCTACGCTACTATATATATAACTTTATGAATTGGAACGCGACACAAGAACAACCCGGGGATGTTTAAAATATAAAGTAGTAAATGGCGAGGGGATAAACCTCGCCAATCTTTAGAAACTTTATCTATTCGTTCCTTGCAGTAAACTGCAAATCAACCAGTCGCTGATACAACTCACAGCGCGTCAACAATTGCTTATGATCACCGGTATCGACCAAATGCCCGTGTTCTAAAACAGCGATCTGATCTGCATGTTGAATAGTCGATAAGCGATGGGCAATAATGACTGTCGTCCTATTGTGCATCAATGCATCAAGTGCTTGTTGAACATGATACTCACTCTCACTATCCAATGCACTCGTGGCTTCATCAAGTAATAATATATCTGGATCTTTAAGAATGGCTCTTGCAATAGCAATGCGCTGACGTTGCCCACCAGAAAGTCGAACCCCTCTCTCACCGAGAAAGCTATTATAACCATGCGGTAATTTAAGGATAAAGTCGTGAGCATGGGCCTTTTTAGCAGCTGCTATAACCTCTTCATCTGTTGCAGATGGCTTACCATAACGAATATTGTAAAGAACATCCCGACTAAATAGTGCTGGTTGCTGTGGAACAAGCGCCATTTTTCCACGTAAAGCACTAGGATCGATATCACGAATATCCGCTCCGCCCAGTGTCACAGTTCCTTCTTTAGGATCATAGAATCTTTGCAAAAGTTCAAATAATGTCGTTTTCCCAGCACCAGAATGCCCGACAAGAGCGACTACCTGACCTTTCTTTACCGTCAATGAAAATCTATCGATTGCGGGTTGATCTGGACGCGAAGGATAAGAAAACGTTACGTCGTCAAACCGAAGCTCGGTACATAAGGAGTTAACTTCAAAGCGAGGGGTACTGGGCGAAATAATATGGTTTTCTACCTTAAGGAGCTCAATTAGCCTTTCACTAGCACCAACCGCTCTTTGGAGCTCTCCCATAACCTCAGAGATTGTTGCTAAGGATGATGCAACTATTAAGGAATAGAAAACAAACGCCCCCAAATCACCACCAGATATCGTACCATTGATGACATCATTACCTCCGACCCAAAGCATACCTGCAATCGCACTGAACACGATTAAAATAACACCAGAAATGAGGCTGGCTCTTTGCTTAACCCTTTGACAACCAATATCAAAGGCTTTTTCAACTTCAACTGCAAAAGCATCAATTTCCAAATCTTGCCGGCTGTAGCTCTGAACGGTTTTAATTTGCTCTATCGCCTCTCCAGCATAACTTCCAACATCTGCTACCGAGTCCTGGCTTTGACGAGAAAGCTTTCTAACCCGCCGACCATAAATTAAGAGAGGTACAATAATTATCGGCACCGCTATCAGTACAATGAGAGTGAGTTTAATATTTGTTGCAAACAACATAATGATAGCGCCAAAGCACATTAATGCACTGCGCATCGCCATGGATAATGATGAGCCGATAATACTTTGCAACAGTGTAGTATCAGCAGTGATTCTAGCCATAATGTCACCACTTCCGTTGGTTTCAAAGTAGCTGGGGTGCAAAGTAATAACATGATTAAAAACAGCAAGACGAATATCAGCACTGACCCTCTCACCGACACTAGAGACTAGATAAAAACGAAAAAATGTACCTATTGCAATCATAAGAGTAATAAATAAAATAAAGCCAATAGCACGATTAAGGGCCTCTCCTGACTGCTGCTTAAAACCTTGGTCAATCAACAAACGAAGGCCTTGACCAACAGACAAAGTAAGACATGCTGTTAGTACTAAAGCAAACAGGGCAGCAAATATTTTCCATCTATAAGGGCGAATAAACTCTATCAATTCACCTAACACATTTATAGATCGACGATTGGTCATGAGCGTATTTTCCTGATGGGAATGAGAATTATCTATATCATGTTGATTATCGCCACGCATAATACCGCCTAGTGGATTGAAAAATTTATCATCGTTGGTTAAAGGGCTAGTTTTGTTGGTACTTCATCCGTGAGCATAACATCGGGTATATCGACCAGCCAATATATTTTAGGTCAAGACAGTTAGGGTGTTCATATCTAATTTTAATAGTATTTATATCATTTTATTTTTAACATCAAAAAATGAAGAACGCTTTGACACAACCTGGCTTCAAGCCTCATTGTCAATAGATTTCCAACTACGCAATCGGCTTTCTGTACATTGGTGTAGACACTTCCTTTCCTCCCAAACGAATACTGGCTAGTGGCTTAAAACCAAAATTTTTATAGAAATCAACATTTCGTGGGTTAGATGACTCTAAATACGCACCTTCACCTGATCTATCAATAATCTTCAGCGTTTCTCGCATAAGGAAAGATCCTAATCCTTTTGCCATATAAGCAGGGTCAACACCAATAATCGGTAAATACCAACAATCTTGCTTTGGGAAATAGCTTTCCACTTCAGCAAAAACGCTGCTGTCATTAACATTCCATACTGCTTCTTTTGAGAAGAAGTTACCTGCCTTAGTTTCCCCTCGTACATAGTTCACCATGCCATTCTATCAATGCAAATTAAACTATTAATGGTACCATCAATAGTTAGTCTCTATCAGCTAAATTATTGTAATTTACATGCAATCTATATAATCATATCTAGGTAATTTATAGTTATTGACCTTAATGCAACTAGTCATTTAATATCCAACATAAAGTCAATAAAGGAACAATTATGGTAGAGCAACGTGTTCGCTGGGCCATCGCAGGGCTTGGAAAAATCGCCCACCGATTTGCAAACGATCTGACAAAACATGTCCCAAATGGGTACCTATATGCAGTCGCTTCACGAAGTGAAAAGCGTACTCAGTCCTTTGCTCACCAATATGAGGTGGAAAACGCCTATTGTTCGTATCAGGAGTTAGCAAACGATCCAAATGTTGACGCTGTATATATCGCCACTATTCACCCTCTCCACTACGATATGGTCAAACTATTTTTAAGTTCTTGCAAACAT
This sequence comes from Vibrio hepatarius, assembly GCF_018860525.1. GTDB lineage: Bacteria > Pseudomonadota > Gammaproteobacteria > Enterobacterales > Vibrionaceae > Vibrio > Vibrio hepatarius_B. Next base: position 157,416 of record NZ_JAHKPM010000029.1, on the reverse strand, counting down.
GTATTGGTCGAAAAACCTGCTTTCACTACAGTAAGTGACTGGGATGAGATGCAAAAGCTAGCCTCTGAAAAAGGTGTTTTGCTATTGGAAGCTATGAAATCGGTTACTTTCCCCGCTTATCAGAGTTTGCGCCAATTTATTAAGCAAAACAAAATCAAAATAACGTCAATAGAGGCCGCTTTTGGTAACTGGCACTCGTTCGATATTGAGCAGCAAATATTCAACCCCGAGTTATGTGGCGGAGCTACTCTGGATGTAGGTGTATACCCACTTTGGTTATACGCGGACTTATCTCACCTTACTGGCTCTAGCATTTTTCTTCCGAAAGTCACGTATTGGCAAGATAATCCAAATTCAGAGGTAGATGAAACTGCCGAGTTCCTTTTCGATCAAGGAATCAGTGGTAACATCAAAGCCTCAATTACCCAAAACTTAGAGCGTCATGCCATCATACAAGGTCCTGAGATAAAGATTATTATTCATGATAAGTGGTGGAATCCAATTAAGATAGATGTGATCTACAAGGGAGAACATACTGTCATATCTCAATCACCACTAGGAGGTGGTTTTGAATATGAAGCAACTCATGTCTCTGAGCTAATTCTTCGCGGGGACGATAGTTCGACAATACTCAGAGCAGATACGAGCCGAAAAGTCATCGCCATTATGGAACAAAGCCTAAAAGAACAAGGGTTTTCTCGACTTCTAAAGAAAAATAGCTAAATTTCGTAAAACCAAGTATCTTGCTGCAAATCGAGAAGCTCAGGCTGACCTTTTTCGAGCTGGTATAAATGGAACTGACTCAAAGGTGGTGAATATACATGCAAGGTGACAAGAGGTTTACCATCTGCCTGCAAATTAGAAATCTGATGAATATCATTGTCTCGACTTACGGTTACGCTCCCCTTTGGATAATGCGATGACTGAGAAGCATAAATATAGCCATTCGGCGCAGTCTCAAACAAGGTTTCAGTTGCTTCCCCCTGCAATACACGTACACCACAAGCAGTATTCAAATGGTCATGAATCTTGCTTCGTTGACCATTAAGCCAACTTAATATCAAAATTTCACAGTGTTTATTTTTAAATAAACGCTTCCGGCAATAATTATCTTGATCAAAACTCACCAACGATTTTATCTCTTCATCTGTAAGATCTACATGTTCTAGTATGAAGCGAATTGTTGCCAGTGATAGAGGCTTATTCGCCAACTGGATTTGTTCTATAAATGCCTGAAAATTGAGCCTAAAATCACTATCAAATAATGCAGCAAGTGCTGGTACCTGATCGGTAATCGTTATTGGATGTCCCAAATTACCCTCCTCATCTTGGTAGCTATGTTAAAGCAATGTAATTACATGATGATTCAGTAGACACTTACATGCATTAAAAGTGTCATAAATCAGTTCCGAATAAAGAGCTAGATCACGCTAAAATTGCAATTAAGCTTTAGACCAAGTTTCACTCAATAACAAAATGGCATCAGCTCATGCAATCTTACTATTAACTCTGATCGGTCCTCGTAGCAAGAGAGCGATAAATCATTTTCCTTAACCAAATATGAGCAGGATCAGTTGACCTTCTTTTGTGCCAAATAACATCAAAGTTAAAGGAATCAATATGAAATGGTGGCCTAAAGGTGACCAGATCTGGTTGCTTTTCAAATGCATTCAAAGCTCGTTTTGCTACTGTTAGTATTAGGTCCGTTCCTCTCACTAAATCACCAGCAATCCCCCAATGAGGAAGAACCATACTAATATTTCGTTTATGTCCAATTTTACTAAGTGAGCTATCAATTTCATTATCGGTCCCCTCTTTAAGTGCAACGAGAAGATGAAAACGAGATAACCAAGCTGATAAACTCAAATAACCACACTCTGGGATCGTCGACTTATCAGCGACACAAATAAACTCCTCTTGAAAAAGTGTTTCGGTTTGTAGTTCAGCACCGATATCAGGGAAAACACCAAATGCTAAATCAGATTCACCATCTATCACACTTGCTATCATAGCGTCTCTGCTACCTTGTCTAACCACAAATTTTATATTCGGGGCAATTGCACGAATCTGAGACAATAAATTAGGCAGAACTACTTTCGCACCATAGTCTGACATAGCAATCCGAAATGTACGATTAGCTATTTTTGGAGAAAACTCTAATGGTGCAAACAAAGTTGTCAACTGAGCTAGCGCCTCCTCTAGTGGTTGTAAAAGCTCTTCGGCTTTCGATGTTAATTCCAGCTTACCTGACCGGCGGATCAACAATGGATCATCAAATGTTTTTCGTAGATAAGCCAAAGAATGGCTTACAGCGGGTTGGCTTTTACTCAGCCGAATTGCAGCACGAGAAATATGCTTTTCAGACAATAACGCCTGTAAGGTCACTAAATGATTAAGATCAACTCGTCTTAGGTAGTTCATATTATGGCTTGTGAACGGCATTTTTACTTAACTCATTGTACAATATAAAAAATTCAACTAACTTTCAATTCACCTAGAACCATATGAGTTGTAGTTTGGACGCACTCCAAAAGATTTATTAGCGCATGTTTTTCCAAGCAAACTGATTGGACGATGGAACTGGATATACAAAATGTTCAAAACGTACTGATGGCCTTGAGCGCCCTACTCATAAATAATGCAGCGCTCTTCATCAGTAATAAATGTTTTATCTTCCGGATCCTTTTCTATGGTGCCAAATGGTAGCTGGGCTATCAGTTTCCAGTTGCTAGGAATCCGCCATTCTTGTGAGACACCTTCATCAATTATTGGATTGTAGTGTTGTATAGATGCCCCTATATTTTCTGCCGCCAACGCAGTCCAAACCGATAACTGTGCCATTCCATTAGCTTGCTCGGACCAGTTTTTAAAATTTTCAGCATACAAAGGGTAGATTTGTTCCAGTTTTTTAATCACTGAAGTATCTTCAAAAAAGAGTACCGTCCCAAACCCAGAAGAACAACAAGCATCTATTTTAGATAAACTCGTATCTAAAGCATCAAACGTTAGTAATTTACTCAGTTCATGTTTTACTAATGCCCAAAGTTTACAGTGGTGGTTACCAAACAATATCACAACACGTGTACTCTGGGAGTTAAACGCAGAAGGCGATAACTTTACCGCCTTGTTTACTAGATCGGAGATATGCTTCTTAGGCTGGGTAACACTGTCGCCTAAACAATATATAGTGCGTCTCCTTCCTAGGTTTAGCAAAAATGAATTTTTCATCAGCTTTTCCATTTTTATATTCTATTAATGATATCTACTTTTCTTTCTCTAAAGGGTAAGTATTTACTTTTATTACTCAGAAAACTTGAAAATCATTACTGCATCAATACCCACAACCATAACATGGAAACATAAAATAAGGATTTAAGACTCATTTTATTTGTAAGCAAAATAATAATTAATGAAACTAAAAATAAAATATAAATATAATCAATACTTCATAATGCCTATGCGACTATGTAGGAAAATCAATGCTCTTAGCTTAGTTAAAGAGCTATTCATTGCCAACTTGTCATAAATATCTTCTATCGATAGCAAGTGGATTATGATAATTAAATTTTTTTTTGGCATCTTATTTTTTGTGATCCTATGTTCTTGTTCATTCTCACATAATTTTCATTCTGAATGAAATTCGTATGACGAATGAAATTCACAAAAAAGATCATGTGTATTCACATAATGAATATTTACCAAAAAAATCAACAGGTTTGTCTCAGCATAACCTCTGAAGCATTTCTTAGTCAACCTATTCAATACTATAACCATTGCATATATTTTTCATTTAACAAGTTTAATTAATCTTTATTGTTAAATTAACATATAAAATATTTTAAAAATTTCATAGTATCACCATTTAATCCGTTAAATTAATTATAATACCGATGGACTAATTAAGATAATAAAAACATTTATTATTAAATATAATTATCAGTCTAATTAAAATGTTATTATTTAATTGTAGAACAAAAGTAATACCTATGTTACCGAGCAATAAATCATAATATCTGATAGGACCTCTTATATATCTCTTACACCTTTTAGAAAAAACCTGTAACTTATAGGTGTACTATAACTAGTTACTACTTATTTAAAGCTGGAAACCTTACCCAGCCGTTAACTAACATAGAATCTTAAGATTCAGAGGGTATACACTATGGCTAAAACCGCATTAATCACTGGTGCAAGTAGAGGGATCGGAAAGGCAATATCTCACTACTTTGCTCAACAAGGGTATCATTTAGTGCTAATTGCCAATAGCCTAAACAACCTAAACAAACTCAGGTCTGAAATAAATCGAGAGTTTCCAGATCTATCAATACAGGTATACAGTATTGACTTCTCATACCCTGAACTTTTAGAGTCATCACTACTACCAATTTTAGAAAATATTAATAACATAGATGTATTAGTTAACAGCGCTGGCATACTTAAAGCTGGTAACATTGGACTCTCTTTCACCCAACTCACAGAGTTGATCAATATTAACCTGACTTCAACAATGGTGATATGTAATGTTGTAGCGCAAAAAATGCAGCAACAAAAATTTGGTGAAATATATAATCTAGGATCGACTGCTGGACTATCCCCTGTAGCAAAAATTGCAGCTTATTCAGCCACGAAATCAGCCATAGTCAGTTATAGCCAATCGCTTTATCAAGAGCTCCTACCATACAACATAAAGGTATGTTGCTTATGTCCAAGCGTCGTTGATACCGATATGACAGATGATGGACGAATCGATAATCAACTTAAAATTGAAACCAAAGATATCACCAAAGCAATAGATTTTGTTCGCAGCTTATCTTCTGGCTCAGCTATGTCGGTTATTCCAATACGATGTAAAATCATTGATTTAGAAAATAGTTAAAATAAGAAGGGGGCTACATGACGTAGCCCCCTTCACTTCATAAACAACAAAATTAACGGCTTTGCAGCTCAGCAAAAATAGCTTCTGCGTCAACAACGCCTCCAGAGATAGACAAAGTGGTAAATGGAACTAAATCTTCTGGTGATGTAGGGTTTTTGACCAATAGCTCTGGATAAATACGAGCTTTGCTCATTAACAGATCTTTAAGCTCAACAGCTGACAGATCAGGGTAATGTGACCATACCATTGCAGCCACTCCAGAAACCACTGGTGCTGCCATACTAGTACCACTATATGCAGAGTATGTATTATTTGGCGTAGATGATAAAACCCGGTAACCAGGAGCAAATACATCTACCGTTTCCTGACCATAATTACTAAAACTCGCAACGAGAGAATCATCAGCATATTTCGCAGAAGCACCTACATCCATCCAAGTTGAAATAGGCTTGGACCATTGGTGTTTTGCAAAGCGGTTAGGGAAGCTTGGTTTGATATCGTTATCATTGCGGCTATTGCCTGCAGAGTGCACGATAAGCACACCTTTCCTTGCTGCATAACGGAATGCATGATCAACAATAAACTTACGCGGTGAATAGCTCTTACCAAAGCTCATATTGATAATTTTTGCGCCATTATCTACCGCGTAACGCACCGCATTGGCAATATCTTTATCTCTTTCATCACCATTTGGTACCATGCGAACAGCCATGATCTGAGCATGTTCAGCCAAGCCATCAATACCAATACCGTTGCGGCGTTCAGCTGCAATAATACCGGATACGTGTGTACCATGTGATCCTACTGGGCCTTTAACATCATTATTCCCATAACCCTTCTCCCAAGCATTATCGATATCATCCATTACAATATCTTGACGAGTGTCTAACTCTAAATTGTAATGATAATCGAGAGCAGTCTGATAACGATTTTTACGCGACTCCAAATAGTCAAATGAATACCATGATGCAAATACTGCTAAAATACCTTTTGTAGCTTCGACTACCTCTGGATTCGAATGCGATAACAATATTTGTAAACCATCCACTGTAAAGTCTTTATGTTCGACCAACTCAAGGATATCTACTTTGAACTGACTCGCCTGCTCGAAAGCAATAGTAACTTTCTCAAGCAAGCCTTGGTTCTTGGCAACAGACGCAAGATAATCGGCCTCAACACCTTTATAGTATGCAAGCTCTTTAGGCGGAATCCACTCTTGAGCGCTAACCATTTCAAGATACTTTTTGTATTCACGAGTCACTTCGAGGGTATCTTGATCAACATTTAATCCTAGTGAATTACCTAAAAAGTTCCAGCCATGGACATCGTCAATATAGCCGTTTCCGTCATCATCTATACCATTACCCGGGATTTCGTCTTCATTGGTCCAAAGCTTATTTTTTAAATCTTCGTGTTCAATATCTACACCTGAGTCAAGGACTGCAACAATGATTGGTTGAGGTTTGAGTGGTGGAAGCATTGATTCATACACATAATCAGCCCCAACTCCTTGTAAGTTAGAGTAGTTAGCAGACATATTGAACCAATCTCCTCGTTGTTCCGAGGGGGGGATAACCATGTTTGTTGAAAATAAAGCCGCAGGTTTAGCGAGATGTTGTGAATAGTCTTCAACAATATTGCCTTTTACATCAGTAATAAAAGGTAAGTTAGTCGGAGCTAGTTCTACACTAGCTGAGGCCGACGCTGAAGCCATAATTGCAACGGCAAGCGTAGTAAGCTTATATCCATTTTTCATCTTAATTACATCCTATTTAATTATGCGCTCAAAAAGCGCACAAAAGATAAGATGCAAAACTTAGAAAATCATTCATATCGTCAATTAAATGATATTAAGATCTCACTATTGGTGACACTTATTCTCTAAAGTTTGAGATAACTTCTATTGATTTAAGTAACACTTTCATAACAAAAAAACCAAATAAAAAGACTCATCTACATACAGCACACCATCTGGACAAATATACTGTTTTGACCTTAAAAGATAGCGAAAGACAACGGTAAAACATCACAAAATCGTATTTTAAACTTGAAGAATATATGACACATGCTTAACTAGGGTGGATAGTAAACAACTGAAATTTATAGCACTAACCACTGAGGAATAAAAAATGGAACAAAAAAATTCGTTTCAAGATCAGATACCCAATAATCATTGCTTTGGGTGTGGGCCTCAGAATAAACAAGGATTAAAAATTCATAGCTACTGGAATGGCGAAAACGAATCGGTCTGCAGCTTTACTCCCCAACCACATCATAGTGCTGGCCCATTGCATTTTCTTAATGGCGGAATCATTTCAACCATTATTGACTGTCATTGTGTATGTACTGCTATTGCCAAAGGTTACCAAATGCGAAGCAGAGAAATCGGCATGGGTGAAACCGTGTGGTTTGCAACAGGAAACTTGGACATAACGTTTTTAAAGCCCGTGCCCATTGATAGTGATGTAAAATTGATCGCCTCTATATCTGAGGCAAAAGACAGTAAAGTCATGTTAAGCTGCGAGCTTTTTTCTGACGGAGATTTATGCTGTCAAGGTACTGTTATCGCAGTAAAAGTGCCCAATAAATGGTTTGAATCTCGTTCATAGGTATCTCGATATAGATATTGAGCACTTTTCATCTAAGCAGACGTTATTTGTTTACTAAGATGGAGCTTTTCACTACGTAAGTAGCTCAACAACCACCAGCTGATGAGCCCTAAATTACATTTAGCTTTTGCTTTTTCTAATTTTGCTCAACTTTAAAAAATGAAAGCTCTGTATTTTGTTTGTCCGCCAGTGAAGCAAGTTCTGTCGCTGAAGACTTCGCTTGATCAACTGCACTAACGTTCTCATTGACCAAGTCAAACATAGCTACAGTACTTTGAGAGATCTCCTCAGTCACACTGTATTGCTCTTGAGAAGCAGTAGCAACAAGGGTATTAATACCAGAAATGGCTTCCACTGAACCAGCAATATCATCGAAAGACGACTTAACATTATCAGACAAATCTACTGATTCTTGTATAGAAGCAACATTAGCAATCATATTATTATTCGCTTTTTCTGATTGCTCCTGAAGTTTAGAAATGATCTCTTGAATATTTTGTGTCGACTCTTGTGTCTTACCCGCTAACTGACGAACCTCATCAGCGACAACAGCAAAGCCACGGCCCTGATCACCTGCACGAGCCGCTTCAATTGCGGCATTCAAGGCAAGTAAATTAGTCTGTTCGGAAATAGAACTGATAACATTGGTGACTTCCCCAATATTAACCGCACTGTTTTTTAATTCCTCAATCATGCCTGCCGTTTCCTGTACTGACTTGTTAATGTTCTGGGTCAATACAATTGATTTATCCAAGGCTTTGTTACCATCCTTCACATTGCTGATCGCTTTCTTGGTTTCATCCTCAGCTTGTACCGCATTGGACGACACTTCTTTAGAAGTACTAGATAACTCATTGATAGCCGTTGATATACCTTCTACCCTATTAAGCACATCCTGAGTATTATCTGCCGTATTTTGCATCAGTTGAGTTAAGTGGCTAGAGGCCGCATTAGTGTTATCCGAAGAATCCGTTAATTCTCTAATCAACTGAGAGAGTTGCTCAATAGACTGATTGTAAGTCTGTTTGATCTTGAAAAATTCATTCTTTGACGGTGTCAACACTAAAGGTTTGAGTGTACCTTTAGCCAGTTGCTTTATCGCGTGTGACATTTCATTGATATTATTCGCCAGTAAATTATTAATTAGCATCAAAAATAAACCTGACACAACACAGGATATTATCGACAAGACAATCACGTTGAACACTGACGAAGAAAGAGAAGATTTGAGTGCCGTGTAACGTGTCTGTAAGAATGCTTCTTCAGCACTATCAATTTGCTCAAAGATGACTCGCATATCATCCACATATTTCCTACGTTCTTGCTGAATGAAATTCAAAACTTCAGAGTCACTCGCAGATGATCTCAGCTTGATGCCCTTATCGATTTCAACACTAAGCCACTCCTCATAGAGGTTCCTAATCTCATTTAACCTTTTTGTTTGGACATCCGTTGGATTGTTGGCAAAAATTCCAGTCAGGTACTGCATGTCTTTTTTTATATTTTCAATTCCTAACTTGTAGGGCGATAATGAGGACTGAGATTTCGTTAGCATATAACCACGAAAACCAGTTTCAATATTTAGGATTTGCTCAAGTAGGCTATCAATCTTGCCTTTTATCGTATAGGTCTTAGAAACTTGTTCTTGGCTTGTAATCACATTCTGATTTGACTGACTAGCGAGAAGAGCAATTGAAATAAAACCTACAATAATGACGGTAAGTGCGCCAAAAATCAGCAACTTTGTCGGCAGTGTTTGCAATGTTTTCATAAAACATATCCTAATTGTCGTTTCAATCAATAATTCTAGGCGAAAAATCACCACTTGTGATGATTTAAAGCACAAATTAACTTCATTTACATCAAATTATGAGTAATTAATGCATACATCAAAGCAATAAATGAAGTATCAAGATTAAGTTTATTAGAGACAATAAAAAAACGCACACATTGATTTAGTAATGTGTGCGTTTAAAGAGATAGAGCAGGGTTAAAAGCACGTATCCTATGATGATGTACGTGACTAATTAAACCTTCAACTGGTTGACTCTTCAGACTCCGCTTTACTTGCAAGCTGAATTTCTTGTTGCCTCAGCATTGTATCGAGTTCATCTCGACGTGCTTTAAATGCCACCATTTCATTCTTTGATACTGAACTCGCCATTGGAATGTTTGCAGTCATAGCATTTACTGCTCGCCCGCGATCAATCAACTCATAATGAATATGTGGGCCCGTAACACGCCCTGTCGCACCAGAAAGACCTATTCGTTGCCCACGTGACACTTTTTGACCTTTACTCACTAAAATTTTACTTAGGTGAAGATAGCGAGTCTTATAACGACTGCCGTGTTGAATAACAACATAGTTACCCGCATATGGATGTTTGCGAGTCATCACAACAACTCCATCGCCTGTAGCTTGAATTGGAGTACCCGTAGGGGTCGCCCAATCAGTACCATTATGAGGAGCAATACGGCCAGTAACGGGATGTTTGCGTGTAGGATTAAAATTAGAACTTAATCGATAGTTGCCACCCACTGGCTTACGTTGAAAAGCACGCTGTAAACTGTTGCCATTCTTATCATAGTACTGACCGTCAGAGTGAAGATATGCTGTTATCTCTCTGCCGCGATTATAAACCTTTATTGCTTGCAATTCGCGATTACCCGTATCTTGCTCACCAACATACTGCTTGGACAGAACCACTTCGAAAACATCACCAGCACGCAGGTCACGGGAGAAGTTAAGCTTATCTTTGAGTAAAGTAACAATCTGTTCATTTTCATTAATCCCAAGACCAACACGGTGTAGAGATTGAGAAAAACTGCCCGCTATTTCTCCTACTAACGCTTGCTCTCTCCATATACTAGGGATTTTGACAGTGTTAAACGCATAACTTCCATCATCCAACAAGCGGTATACCGCCCGCTCAACAATACTAAATTCCAATTCCATTTTAGCTAAACGCTTGGTATCTGTATCTCGCCAGAACCTCAAAGTGTTCCCTGGTCTTAAAGTGTCTAGTGCCAGATAGTTAAGGTCCGTTTCCATTACTTTCATCAGTTCGGTATAGCCAAAGCCCAACTGGTTGAAAATGGTACTCAAGTTATCCCCTCTTTTAATGACATACTCATAATCTGGTATATCACCGATCACTTCTGTCTGATTCATCAGATTACTTGTGATGCTCGATTCGGGTAAAGAAAGGTGGATAGTACGTTTGTACTGGCTGGTATTATTCGTTGCAGATATAACCAATGCAGCAGCAAGAGGAAGACTCAAAAGTATCATTTTTCTCGGCTTAGAAAGCTCTCTAAAACGAGATTTAAAACTATTGGGTTGCACAATTTGACCTATACATGGCTAAAACAAAAAACAAAGATTACGGCTTTCTGGAAGGATTGTCACCTTCCGATTGTCATTATTGAATCAATAATAAGACAAACAAGCCTATGTATAGACTAACCATTATTGATAATGATATCAACTTATCCATTAAGATCAGAATCATGATAAGTTGAAATTAAGCTTTTATCAGAGCAAAACCCATTGAGTTGATCATGATTTGCATTTGGATAATTAACCCAGCGCTGGCTATCAGCTAAATAACAATACTGAAAATGGTTATCTCTGAGTACACGAGCACTCTAATTGTAGAATGTCGATTTAACCACTTTTCATCTCTACTGGCTGCCAATCCAAGAAGCCAGTCACAATATCAACTGATTGGCTTCATTATTGGCATTAGTGCCTAGTCTCTTTAAACCCGAAAGATATCGCAATAAGACCAAATACGATGAAATGAACTTTATGCGAATAAAGCCAAATTGTACCATGCACATCATAGCTATTTATGCATTTTAGCCATTCTCTTACTGAGTTCATTTTGTAGGAGGCTTAAAGCATAAGGTTTCATCACTTTCCACTTTTGGCATTCTTCTCTGCTTCTACCACAGCCAACGCACCAGCCCTTGGGTCCCGAAAACTCACAAATATCGATACATGGGCTTTTTTTTTGTTTTTCATCAATTACTACTCCAAAAGGCAAGTAAATGTCTCAACGATTAACAGACTTCAAATTACATAATATCTTTTCGACACTCGGCTCTAAAGTAAGCAAACCATTAAATTCCTCGAATATACGCTGCTCTAAATTCTTAAAATTAAGCGGTAGCATTCGCTGACAGATCCCGTAGTTGTTTCCAACAGTTTTGTACCCCTTCCAGCTGGCTATATGTTCTTGCTCTAGCGCCATAAAACGACGAATAAATTCAGCCTGTGAAGGGCAATCTTCTTCAGCATGCATACACACAGGAAACAATTTTTGCTTAATTTGTGGCACTTCAATAAAAGTTTCAAAATGAATTCCCCCTTGATTTTGGTTAAACCAATTTGTTTTGTATAAATTGAAGGTAATTTCCACAATTGTAAATTTCCCAATCATCATCAAACCAATTGGCTTGTTGAAGCATTCTTTCCAGATTGCGGAATACACCTTTTATATCTTTCATATTACTTATTTCATTAGTTAATGTGTTAAGGAGACAAATTTTCAATTCATTCTCGAATGATTCAGGATTTTTGATACCCAACACGATATAAAACAAACAAGCCACCAAGCGCTGCTGTGACTATGCCAACCGGTAACTCTTGTGGTGCTAAAACCGTTCGGCTCATCAGATCACCAAACAGCAGAATAACAGCTCCTGCTGACGCACCAGAAGATAAACCAAAAAGAAAAGGGTCCGCTAAATCATTTTTGGTGGATGTCTGCAGCAAGGCTCCAACCATTGCTAAACCAACTCCCGCTACAACGGCTAGTATCGCTCTTGGCAATCGAACATCGATAAATATTCGGCTGGTAATACTCATATCAGCATAATTAAATTCACCCAACCCTTTTACAATCTCACCCAAAGATAGTGAGACCGAACCACATTTCAGACTTAACACAAACGCGATGGCTAAAGCCATTGCACCAAAAAACCACGCTAATCGATATTTACACCACATAGAAAAATCAAGATTACTCAGAAATAATTAGGCATTAGGACATCTGCAAGTTTTTCAATGGCCTTAATATTTTCAGGCCCTGGTGTAATCTGCTCATATCGTAACGTTAGATAGCGCTCTGACATCACACCTTTAGTGTGTTTCATTAATGGATGACGTTCCAAAAAATTCTTAAGAGCATTAGCACCATTTTCCGTTTGATAATCAAGCAAAATAATCACATCTGGATTGGAACGAGCAACAAACTCCCAAGACGTTGACGCCCAACCAGTAGGCATATCACCAGTCACATTGACACCCCCTGCAGCTTCAATAATGGCATTTGGCATTGCATACTTTCCTGCGGTAAATGGCTTATCTTCTCCAGAGTCATACAAAAATACTTTTAGTGGGGGTGTACTATTTATTTTTTTCCTCTCAGTGATCTTCGCAATACGCGCTTTCCAATCAGCAATTAATTGATCAGCTTGATCTTGAACGTCAAAGATGACCCCCAATTTTTTAATGTCACTGTACAGTAAGTCCATACTTGCAGCCTTTTGAAGCTTTTGTGTATGAATGCAACTTTCAGATAGAACAAGTGTATCAATATTATAAGGGTTGAGCGTTTGTGGAGTAACATCACCACCAACTTTCATACCATAGTTCCAACCTGAAAAAAAGAAGTCGGCTTTTGATGAGATAAGTATTTCAAGAGACGGATACTTAGGTGCAAGTTCAGGAATATCACCCAAATTTTTTTTAAAGGATGACTACATTTTGTACCACCCTGAAATACCTGTCACACCCACAATATCTTTTTGTAAACCAAGAGAAAACACCATTTGCGACATATTGATATCATGGATTACAGCCCGAGATGGTTGCCGCTCGATAGTTAATGGATTACCACAATTATCAAGAGTTACTGGGTAAACTGTGCTTTTCGCATAAACAAAAGACAGTGGAAAGAAGAGTGAAAGAGAGGATACGAAATATCGCTTCATTGTATAGATCCTATCAAAGATAAATAACTACTAGGTGGTGGTGCTGCTTCAAAGTGGTGAATGGTGCTTTCCATTCGAGGGTGTTTAAACTCAATTACATTCAGTCCAAAGATGGGAGTCATAAATTCGTTTTGTATCAGACTATTAGGCGCCCCGAACACGACCATTTTTTGCTCTGACATAAGCAAAACTTTATCAGCAAAAGGGCTAACTAAAGGTAAATCATGCAATACCGCAATAGTGGCAATTTGCTTCCTTTTTATAAGTGACAACAGCTCTAGCCTAGCTAATGGATCAAGATGATTTGTTGGTTCGTCTAATAGCAGAAGTCTCGGCTCTTGCGCAAAAGCCCGTGCGATACTAGCTCGTTGCTGCTCACCCCCTGACAGTTCTCCAAAATATTCTAGGCTTTTATGAGAAAGACCGACATCTCTGATAGCTTGCTCTATGGCTCTTGCATGCTCTTTTTTACTACAACACAAATTATGTGGCACTCGACCTAAACCAACATATTCAACCACTCTCATTCGAGGCTCAACAAGCTCGATTTACCGCAACCATTTGGCCCAATGATGACTATACACTCACCTTGATAAACATTAAATTTAATATCTGATACCGCCCTCCAGTGATCAGGACCGTCAACGCAAAGATGCTTGATTGATAGAATGGGTGAATTCAGGTTTTCCATTACATGACAACTTTTAGCCACTTTTGATATGTTATAACACATTAAAAGTGGTTGGGTGATTCTATTATTAGTTAGAAATAAAGCGAAATCGTCCTATCGAAGAGTGGGAGTAAGGTAAGAATAGTATTAGCAACTTTTCGCTACAACACCACTATAGAGTTGATAGCCTCAGCAATCGAAGTGAACTGGATTTTCGTCAGACATACTTCGGCTTGAGCAAACTGGTGCTCCTGAATAAACTCAGTAACACTCTCAAGCGAGAGCATTCGGTCCTGTGATTCAAGCGTATAGCCAAATCGGCAAGATTTGACTTGATAGGTATGACCAAGACCGTCAATCAGACAATCGGACGAGCTAAAAATCAGACAGTCGAGTTCTCTCGATAAAGCTTGTTCGCTGGCGAGAAAAATCAGCTCAGAGTCTCCTTCAAGTTTAAGTATACAGGGCCATTGCACCATAATAATGTCTTGCTTGCTGTTGTTAGAGATTGAATCTATCACTTAACGGCTATCAAGACTACTTCCAACCATATTGCCACTGGCTTGCATCTTTTAAATCATGCCAATCGATAAGATAGTTATTTTTTGAAAGAATGGCTTGCAGGGTGCAAGAGACAACCCTTCCTTCCTCATCATATTCGGCGTCTGTCACTAAAAAGTGCTTTTCTCGTTTTAAAGGGGAAACAGCTGTCCATTTACTATTCGCAAGCTTAGCGGGGTTAATTTTATTCATTGTATAGTTATCAATATTTAATTCGGCCAGGTGTTTATACTTTTTGAGAGTGACCATAGATCAAAACACTTACGTTTTACTCTCATTGATATCATCAATCAACCGTTCTAACAAAGCGACAACTTCTTCACTCGCCACTTCCATAGTGTTTAGATGTTTGAACATAGCTTGTGTATCACCTACTTTTCCTGACTCAAGTGCTAATCTACCTGATTCATGAACTTGCTTATGAGGAGCATCAAGAGACTTGAAGTTATTCAGATGGCTATACAACTGCTTTCCCTTACCTTCGAAATACCACTTTCCAAGACGGCATTCAGTATGCTTGTTAACTTGAGTATTAAAATCTTCATTTACAACTTGTTTGTATACCGCATTTTTCCACACCATATGGTCCATTTTTACAGTATCCAAAAATGCTCTCGAAGCCTTATCATAAATTACTCGCTTCATATTTTCTGAGCTTTCAAGAACGTCATTGAGCGATGAACGTATTGCATCAGAAGATATTACTACTTGTTCTACACTCAGAGCATCATTCTGAATTGATTGCTTAATTTCAGAAGACTGTGCCAAAATAGCTTTTACCAGTGCTTCAATTTCTTCACTTGATTTGTTTGCCTTTTCCGCTAGGGTTCTTACTTCATCAGCAACGACTGCAAACCCACGTCCTGCTTCTCCTGCCCTCGCTGCCTCAATGGCGGCATTTAGTGCTAAAAGGTTCGTTTGTTCGGATATTTCTTGGATTGCTCCTACAAGGTGACTAATGTTAGAAGCTGTATCAGAGAGTGTTTCTGCAGATGTCATACTATTTGATGACTGTTCTCGAATATGAAGGGCACTCTCAGACAATTTGGCCAATGCTCTTTCTGCTTCAGTAAATGTATCACCAACGTCTTCCAATACCGTTGTTTCGTGCTCAAGTTCAGTTGCAGAATCTGCCAAACCGTTTCTTATTCTATCTATTAAATCACTACTTCCAACTAATAGTGGCAGTACTTGAGACGATAAACCTATTTGTTGCTGTGATGTGCTTTTCTCTTCCAAATCAGCTTTTAAGGCCTGAATATCTTCCAAAGACGCTTGATATTTCAACTCAAGTTCGTCGATTTTATCTTGAAGTTCTTGATTTTTTTGCTTTAGTTTTGATGTCCAAATCATAGTGTTTAAATCCGTGGCTTTAAAAATAAAAGAAAGTGTTGTCGCATAATCGGAGCGAGAAATGACCAATGCACATAGTTAATGATAGTTAAGTAATTAGCGTGTGCAGTAAAACCAGAGTATCTTTATCTGATTATGGCCCTCCCTACAATTTCATTCAGATGTACGGCAAATCTTAAGGTGCTGACAGAATAGAAAAAGAAAGTCGCCAACCCCACAAGCTGCACCAATTTTGATATCAATCATTGATGCGTTTTTTTTTAAAGAACGTATTATGACTCATCAACAAGATTATTGACTGGAGCATGAAGGTTGTGACTAAACCAAATGGCACTGAAGCACCGCATTTCATAAAAAATATGGAGGACTTTGCTTTGAACACAGACTACTCTTTGCTCGACACTCTGAATCCCGACCCCGATGCAACAAGCAGTGGTGAGGATCATCTGCCAAGACAAGTACTATCTGGGCACTATGTGCCAGTCAAACCTTCTCCAATTGCTGAGCCTGTATATGTAAGCCACAGTTCGACATTTTTTGAAGAACTCGGACTAAGTGATGAGCTAGCCAAATCAGACAATTTCAAGCACCTTTTTTCCGGTGATATGGATAATGCTCCTGAACCAATGAAGAATACTGGCTGGGCAACGGGTTATGCTCTCTCTATCTTCGGTACTGAATACATACAACAGTGCCCATTTGGTACGGGGAATGGCTACGGAGACGGCCGAGCTATTTCAATATTTGAGGGGGTGTTGAATAATAAGCGCTGGGAAATGCAGTTAAAAGGTGGTGGTCCAACCCCATACTGTCGAGGTGCCGACGGTAGGGCTGTACTTCGCTCAAGTGTGCGAGAATATCTTGCTCAAGAATACATGCATGCTCTTGGGATCCCGTCTTCCCGTTCTCTATGCCTTTTTGCATCACAATCAGAAACTGTCGACAGGCCTTGGTACAGCGAAGGAACTCGCTCTGACAATCCTGACATCCTGGTCTCTAACCCGGTTGCGATTACAACCCGAGTCGCCCCCTCTTTCTTACGTGTGGGACAACTTGAGCTCTTTAGTCGTCGGGCTCGCTGCAATACTAACCCTGATGCAATGAAAGAGTTAGAAATGATCACCCTCCATATAATCGAGCGAGAATATCGAGATGAGATTGATCACACTTTACCACTTACGGAGAAGGTATTAATACTAGCCCGTGCATTTCGAGAAAGACTAACTTCTTTAGTCACCAATTGGATTCGAGTCGGCTATTGCCAAGGTAACTTTAACAGCGACAACTGCGCTGTTGGAGGGTTTACTCTAGATTATGGGCCATTTGGATTTTGTGAGTATTTTGAACCTTATTTTCAACCATGGACTGGCGGTGGTCGCCACTTCGCTTTTCTAAATCAACCTTTGGCGGCGGAAAAAAACTTCGAGACGTTCTGCGCAGCATTGGAACCGCTCTTGCATTCATCACCAGAGCAGAAAAGGCAACTAGCGAAGATCTGTGAAGGTTTCTCTCGGTTGATTCAAACTAAAATTAACCAGATGTGGGCAGATAAACTTGGACTAGAAACACTCGATCATAAGTTGCTCAACCAACTTATCACATTGATGATGAAAACCCATGTCGACTACACACTCTTTTTTCGTGAGCTTTGTAATATTCCCGAAAACATCTCAGACATTGAAAGCAGTTTCTACGCCGCGCCCAGTGATAAAGTTACGGAAGAATGGCAACAATGGTTAACCTCATGGCGAAAAAAAATACCTTCAGCATCAAGTCCGGAAGCTATCGCTAAACAGATGAAACAGATTAACCCCAAATACACATGGCGTGAGTGGTTAATTGTGCCTGCCTACCAGCTAGCAGAAAATGGTGATTATACTTTAATACATGAGTTGGAAGAGGTTTTTCAAGACCCTTATGGTGAACAATCACAGCAGATGGAAGATAAGTATTACCGCTTAAGGCCACTAGAGTTTTTTGCTTCAGGTGGCGTGTCACACTACAGTTGTTCGTCATAAAGCACTCTATTTAAATAGAACAACCATCAAACCATAGCAAAGAGGACTTAACCAAGTCCTCTTACAAATACAGATTATTTACCACCAATACTCAATCGTGAAAATCTGATCTCTGGGGCGAAGAAAGTCCGACTATCATTGATATCTTGGGTACTACCCACTGCATCAACTTCTTGCAACATCTTGTAGAAGTTGCCAGCTACGGTTATTCCGCGCACCGGTTGAATACGCTGCCCATCACGGCACAAGAAACCACTAGCACCAAACGAGAAGTCCCCACTGACCACATCTGCGCCAGAGTGAATACCTTGCAATTCAACCAACTCCAAGTACTCACCCGCTTGAACTTCAGATGTACTACTATGACCAAGTGCAATCATTTTATGGTTTGCAGAGACATCTAAACTGGATTTTGCACCTCGAGCAGCACTCGCTGTCGATACCACGCCCAAATAACTTGCGCTATGGCTGTTATGTAACAGAGTTTTAAGCTCACCATTAGCAATTAATACATTATCTTGCGTCGCAAAACCTTCACTATCAAAGCTAGCAATGGACATACCATTTGGCATATAAGCTACATCGGTTAAAGAAATCAGATTGCTGGCAATACTTTGACCAAGTTTATCAGCAAGTGGCGTTACACCTTTCACCGCGCTTATACCGGAAAACGCACCACCAAAGGCGCCAAATAGACTGCTTAAGGCATTAATAGAAAATACAGCCGAATATTTTCCTGTTGCTATTGGTGAACCATCAAGTAATTCCCGAGCAAGATTGTAGCCCTCATCGACACACATTGCCGGGCTTAAATCAGTAAAACGTCGACCCACTGACATTTTACCTGCCATGGCTTGTTTACCGTCTTTTTCAAGTAATGCATAGGCATAACAATTGAATGAGCGTTCAAAGTGCTGACACAAACTGCCTTGAGTATTAGCGATGATAAGCTGAGCTTCACCGTCACTGTACCCATTGTAAGGAGAGCTGACTCCATCAGATTTTTCGATAAGCCCTTGCTCAAGTGAGACGGCTAGTTGAATTTTATCATCAACTGACGCTGTGTCCGGTTGGGCAATTTCGGCAGCATCGGATTGGATGTGGCTGTTTATACAAGCAATCGTTTGGTGTTCATCTTGCTTAGAAAAGCGTGCGCTTTCTAACGCGTTGGTTAGCATTAAATCCAAACTGGTTTGTTCAAGAGATTCTGAGTAACTAGTGGCCACGCGCGCATCTTTGACAACACGCACCCCAAGAACCTGACTAGAACTGACTTTATATTCATCTAACTGTCCTTGGTTCGCTTTAAGGGAAAAACTGCTATTGCGACTGACAATCACATCTGCTTCGGCGTCTTGGCGTTTAGCTTCTGCTAAAACGTAATCCACCGAGTTAAGAAGTTGTTGTTCACTACTCATTAGTTACCACCTCCAACCAGAATATTATCCACTTTAAGGGAAGGCTGCCCTACGGTCGTCGGGACAGAACCACTGACTGAACCGCACATTCCCGGTGCTAAGGCCATATCTTGGCCCACCATACTGATTTCTTTAAGTACTTTAGGGCCAGTGCTAATAAGGGTTGCTGTTTTTAATGGTTTGGTAATTTTGCCATTTTCGATTAGATAAGCTTCTCGCACCGCAAAGTTAAATTCTCCTGTGCCCGGTTGAACCGAGCCACCACCCATTTTTTTGGCGTAAATACCTCGCTCTATTCCAGATAGCATATCATCAAGAGAATGATCACCTGCTTCAATAAAGGTATTTCGCATCCTAGACGCAGGAGCAAACTTGTAGTTCTGGCGACGGCCTGATCCTGTCGGCTGATAACCCGTTTTCAGGCTACCCATTTTATCGACCATAAAACTGGTCAACTTACCATCTTTAATCAATTGAGTGCGTTTAGTTGGCATGCCTTCATCATCAACATGAATCGATCCCCACTCGTTGGTCATGGTGCCATCGTCAACAGCACTAACAGATGAATGTGCGATCATCTCACCCATCTTGTCGTGAAACACCGATGCCTTCTTGGCAACCGCTGTCGTTTCCAGTAAATGGCCGCAGGCTTCATGGAAAATGACACCACCAAAACCATTACCAATCACGACTGGCATTTCTCCCGATGGGCAGGGATCTGCGCCCAATTTAACCAATGCTTGCTGCGCTATGGTTTGCCCAAGCTCTTTGGCATCCAATGTCTGACTAAATTCCCAACCAGAGAGCGCACCAGGCCCCTCCATACCAGAAGTTTGCTCATCACCTTGCTGAGCAACCGTATTACCTGCAATACGAATATAATGGCGGGTATCATCAACTTGTAGACCTTCAGAATTGAAGATAGCGATTTTCTGCTCACGCTGCAGCACACTGCCAATAAACTGGCTGATAAAGCCACTTTCTGCTCTTGCGGATTTGTCCACATCCAATAGAAAAGCAATCTTTGCATCTAGATTAGCATCGTGGCTAAGGGGCATTTTACAGCCATGTTGAGCTGGATATGAGTTTAAATTCAGTGCTCCTGATGAAACAATTTGCTGGCGTTTGTCCTTGGCAGCAAGGAATGAAGTCACTCGTTTTAATTCAGCCTCATCTGTGCTGTTAGTGTAACCATAAAGAACTTTATAACCAAAAAAGAGCCGGATACCAATACCAAAATCGATACCTGTGTTGACTTTATCTACTTCACTTGAAGCAATTTGAACAGTATTCGTTTGGTGATGTTCAACGAATAGCTCGGCAAAATCAGCGCCTAAAAAAAGAGCGTGATCGATGACGGCTTGCGCTGTTACAAAGTTAAGCATGAAATCTCCTAGGGGACTGCACTTAGAGACTTCATCTTAACAAGAATTGGCTTTAACTACCTCTATTGTTAAAGTGGTTTTTGGTATTTTTGCGACTAAGCGATCAACTCCTTCGGTTTCAACTCTTCTTCAACATCATACTCTCGCGCACTCTTTCCAGTTAATTCCATCATAATTTGTTTAATTAACACCCCATAAATAAACATCATCGGCAACCCAGCCACCACACACAATGATTTTATGGTATTGATACCACCGCCTGTCAAAAACACACTAAAGCTAATCAAAGCAATTGCTCCAGCCCAAAGTAGCTTTACTTTAATGTCAGGATCCCCATTTATGGACAATCGGTTTGTGGTCAGCATAGAAGTCGCTACGCTCGCACTAGACATGGTAGTGAGCATTAAAAAAAACTGGATTATCAAAAACAAAGAGAGAACCAGATTCTTTGCTGGTAACGTTTGAATTAGGGAAACAACGGCGAAAGTTTGCCCACCACTACTCATCCATTCTTGTACAGGGTAGCCACCTAATAGCTGAGCCCATACCGCGTAACCGCCAAAAATTGAAATAAAAAAAGTACAACCAAGAGAACCCATTGAAATCGCATACAAAATCATTTCACGTATTGTCCGCCCTCTTGATATGCGAGTAATGAAAAGCCCCATCATTATCAGGTAAGCGTAATACCAAAACCAATAATATTGTGTCCATGCTTGCGGGAAGCCACTTTGCTGCACAGGATCAGTCCAAAGTGACATACGAAAAAAACTATCTAACATTACCCCCAAAGAATCGGTGAGATTGTTTAAAATAAATTGCACATTGGATGAGAACAAAACAAACAAAGCGAATATAATCGCCGAGATCACTGTATAATCAGATACCTTGCTTATACCCTTATTAAATCCCACCAAGGTGACAGCAAATAAAACCAAAACAAACAGCACTATGATGCTCCCCTGTAGAACAAGATTATTCTCTACACCAAACAACTCAGCAGCGCCAGCACTAAGCAAAGTTACCGTCAACGCCAATGAACTTGCAAATGCTGCCAAAGTACCAAAAATCGCCAGTAAATCTATGGATTTAGCCACGTATTTATTACGACCTAGTACTGGCTCACATAAGGTAGAAAGCTTTAAAGTGCGTTTCTTTTTAACATAGAAGGCATAGGCAAACGGAATCGCAGGGAAACAATAAATCGCCCACCCTGTGACACCCCAATGGAAAATAGAATAAGTTACAGACCAAGCGGCGGCAGTATAACTATTCGCTTCTGCAAAAAGAGGAGGCGATTGTAAATAGTACATGGGTTCACCAATACCCCAATAAATCAAAGATGCTCCTACTCCAGCAGTAAAAATCATCCCTCCATACGAGAAATTAGAGTATTCAGGTTTATCATCTCCTAAGCGGATATCTCCATATTTCGAGAAAGCGAGCCAAAGCAAAAAACCAACCAATGCCAAACTAACAAACTGTACTAACCAACCAAACCAGTCGGTGACAAAAGTCATCGCATTGCCTGCCATATCTTGAGCTTGATCAGGATACAAAGAGGAAATAAGTAGAATAAACAAAACAGTTACAATAGCAGGGATAGCCAATCCTAAATTAAGATTCTTCAAGACTGTCTCTCCACTTTGCTAATGCTTGGATGTGGCTTGGCTCGATACCGCAACAACCCCCAATGACACTCGCGCCCAGTTGATACCATTTTTGCGCATATTCAAGGTATTCCGAAGGTGAGAAATGTCTCATCTCTTGTAAAGATTGGTTGGCTTGATGATCAGATTTAATCGGCGCAAAGCTGTTGGCATACACGCCAATAATAAGCGCTTTACCGGTTTGCTCTGTCACTTGATTCACTTCTTGGATAGCATGTTCGATCACTTCAGGTATTGAGCAGTTAAAGAAGATACCTGCTACATTTTTATCCAGCAGCTCGGAAACTGCGTCAGAAACTGACTCTCCAGAGCGAAGGCATGGTGACTGGTCAGTCTCATCTTGCAGGGTAAAAGAGATGTATACGGGCTTATCAGTGTTAGATAACACTTGCGTAATCACCCTCATTTCGCCAAGGCTTGCAACCGTTTCTGCCAACCAAACATCCACATACTGCTGCTGAGCATCGACTAAATGGGTTGTGATTTCCTGTGCTCTTTGCGTATCAAATAAATCTGGACGATATGAACCAAACGCCGGCGGAAGTGCACCTGCAACCAAAATTTTTTTCTCTGATTCTTGCGCTACTTCGCGGGCAAGCTGCGCAGCTTTCTCTGCCAGTACTTGGCCTTGTTCTGCATAAAGCGCTTCACCTAAATGGAAAGGTACACAAGCATAACTGTTGACAGTTATGATTTGTGCGCCTGCGTCAATAAAGCCGTGATGAGCTTGTTTAACATGCTTTGGTGATTCGATCAGTGCTTGCGCACTCCACAAGGGCTGAGAAAAGGGCGCGCCAATGCGTTTTAACTCGCGCCCCATTCCACCATCCAATATTGTAAGGTTAACCATTTAGACATCCATACGTCTTAACATCTTAATGATCATTAAATCACAATAGACTGCAAGTTACAGTTAATTTTCTTCATACTTAACATGAAGAAAATTCATGGTGAGTTTATTTATTACCCACTTTTTCTGGCCAAGGATTTGTTGGCGCCTCAAAACTCGGTTGTCCTAGCACGGGGCTAGACAGTACGTAGAAGCCATGATTGGTAAAGAGCCAAAATAGATTTCGGTCGTACTCAACATAGACAGAATGAGATAAATTTCCCATCGCATAATCAGCCACTTTATCAGGAGCAAATGGAGGAACAAAATAAGCCGTTATTTGGGGTTCGCTCGGTTTAGACACATCAAATACTTGTAGACCTGCGTTATAAAAATTGTAAGGCAATAACCCTGATTTAGCAGTACCCGGTTGATGGTAAGCACCAGTGCGTTTAGGACCAAAACTGCCTCGACGTTGACAAAAATCACTAAAACTAACATCTTTTGGTGGAACCGGTCTTGGCAAAACACCTTTAACCACTGGGTTTATAGGGTTTGATACATCAATAATATAAACATCTTTATAAGGCTCATAACAGTCTTCATTAAGTGGATAACCGCTATAATAAATCAGCCCAGTCTCCTCGACTTGAGACACATCGATAAAATCTCCTTCCGTGCCAGCAACACTGGGCGGGAAAGTAACATGGCCTACCGTCTTCATCTGGCTTGGATCATGTATATCGACCACATAAAGCCCTAACCCTCCCATAGCAGCATACGCATATTCTGATTTTTTATTATTAATAAACAGTGACATACGCGCTCCCATCCATGATGTACGATTACCTACACGAGGGTTTTGTTTATACGCTTTTTCATGCTCAGGATCACCAGCGATTTGACCGGGAACTGACAGCATGTCTAACAAACGAGGATTGCGAGGATCCGACATATCCCACGCCTGATAGCCCGCGCTATAAAGATCGTTGGCATATTCAGTTAGGGCATATCGTTTATCTGGGGCAGCAGCAACATACATCACACCATCACCATAATACGACGGTATGTCGCGCACGCCAGAGCCTTGTTGCTGACCAATTGGAGCATCAGGATTAAGAATATCCGTGGTGCGCTCAGCAAGCAAAGTCCAATCTTCTGGCATGGGTCCTTTCATGCTGTATACCTTAAAGCCTTTTAAGTGCTGACTTTGCCGAATAGCTTTAACTTGCTCTGGACTACGATATTTATCCTTAAGTAAGCCAAAACGCCTGACCTCATAAGCTTGCACCATCACATAACTTTGCTCAGATTCACTCCATTGAATCGACGCGGCGCCCATCATTTCTCCGTCTTTGAAAGGTGACTGTAGCTCTCCAGGACCTGATTTCCCCCAAGTATGACCTTTAGTTAGTAGCAAACGCACATCTTTAGGGTTAGTCACATCAAAGACTTTTAAGTCACCTCTGACATACTGATATAAGTAACGCTTGCCATCAAAATCCACCATATTTTGCCAAGTATGAAAAGGCTCAACCGTAATCGGATAATAGGCTTCAACCGTCATATTATGCTGATAGCTTTGTGTATCCCAATAGTCCAACTGGCCTTCAAACGGCTGTGCCTGATGCGAGCTTGGCGCTTCCTTGGGGTGATAAAAACGCCCATCCGGACCAAACCCATAGTCAGATGGACTGGGAGCTTTAGGCTCCTTATTGGGAGATAGAGAAACTTGCCTTTTTACCATCTCATCATCAATCACATATGGCGTATCAGCACTCGCTGCACACGCCATATTACTGGCAATTAATGAAACCAAAACAAGTGAACGTATCGGAATCGAACCACACATAAACAGCCTTATTATCAATCAGGTAAATGAGAATAAGACTATATCTCAGCAGGAAAACAGAAAACTGAACCTTGTTTGCTTTATCTCAATAGGATATCTGGAATTTAGTCAGTAGTGTTGGCGAAAGTTACTTACTTCTCTACTTTTCCTTGATTGAGAATACGCAACGGCAACACTGACCGCCAAACCAGCAAAGATCCACTCAAAGGTAAATTGGCTGATACTCAGCAAGCGATCCATCAAATCATCAATCGTTGAAATCCACATATAAAGTACAAACTTTGCGCCACTTTGAGTCAGTATCAGTAGAGCAGCGATGGTTTTGAGACCAAGAGTTTTTGGATTTCTGGTGCCGTTTTGACCGATCAGATAACAAATAAAATAGGCGGCAATCATAGGCTCAATAAAGGTTACTGAAGCTATAATACTAACTGCGACTGGATATGGAATAGATAAAACACCCGAATCAGAAGGTGGCGTGAGATAGGCCATTAACGGATGTGTTATCGCTTCTAAAATTGGAGTTACCCAGAAAAACACGCTCATACTGAATAAAACCACCATAAATCCAATCATAGATAAGGTATAACGCCACTTTAAGCAGCGATGAAAAATCACAATACCCAAGGTTGTCACAAAGGTGATCATAAGCTCTGGAAGATAACTGAGAACCCAAACAAACATATATTTTTGGTCAGTAACATAACCAGCTGTTAATGAAAGACGAACAAACAACTCTTGAATTGCAGCCATAGTGACAAAAGCAATACCAATATGTTGAGCGAAACTGATTGAGGACTTCCAGCGCACCAATTGCAAACTCAACCAAAGTATTCCTAAGCTTTGAATAACAAATATGAACATATTTATCCATTGCGTCGGTTGCCATTGAGGATAAGCTACCCCCCAGTTCGTCATTTGTATATGGATATTAACAGCGAGTATTCCCACAATAAAAAGGTAAACTCCGAGTAATAATTTTGACGATTTAATATTCATATTGATCCCATAAAACTAATTACTTAAAGAATTTGGCTGATACTCTAAAATATCACCGGGTTGGCACTCTAAGACTTGACAGATTTTTTCTAATGTACTGAAGCGAATGGCTTTCGCCTTGCCATTTTTTAAGATTGATAGGTTTTGCTCACTGACACCCACTCGTTCAGATAACTCTTTTAAGCGCATCTTGCGTTTGGCCATCATCACATCCAGATTAATAATTATATCCACCAAAAACTCCTAAATTGTGTGTTTTTGTTCATCGGCAATTTGCTGAGCTTCACGCATAACATGTGAGATACCAACCACTATAAATCCGCAAAAAATAGTCATGATATCCAATCCTGTAAAGCTCAAAGCAAGAACGCGCTGGCCAACAGGGTTATTAAAACTCAAAGCTAGAGAAATAAGGCCTTCATATATAAAATTACCTATTGCCCAATAAAAAAACACCAACCCCAACTGATGATAATATTTGGTAGTCTGAATAGTAAAGATTTCAGATTTTGCGTAACTTTTGAACAAACCTCGTAGAATTGAAAGTGCATAAAACAAGATCCCACAGGGGATAACACTGGCTAATAAAGCCCAGAGACGTGTTTGAAGAGTCAAAGGCAAAGTAGTAAAAGACCCAATATCGTAGCTTAACTGCACGATACCAGTCTGAAGCATTAGATCACTCGAAGTTTGCACCGTGAACCAAAAATAAACCGTCGCCAAAGGCAATAACACCAACAAAATGTTAAGAATGAATCCAATTCTTCGGCTGTACGTTTGAATCTGTTGCATAAAAGTCTCCTTATTAATTGCCGGAGGTATCTTAGCATCAAAAACATACATAGCAATAAAAAATTATCGATAAACATTAAATATTAATCCTTTAACAGGACTTTACTGCTCTCCACAGAAGAGCAGTAAGTGAGTTAAGCATCACCATAACTCTTAGGAAGGGTTGTAAAACTGAAGTTTACGATTAGCCCCTGTAGTTATTCTTTACATTAAACTTACCTGCACTCTCGTCTTTAGGTCGACAAAAATGGCAGATAAGTTGATCCGGCGATTGAGAACCGCATGAATCTTTTAAGGCCTGAATCAAATCAGAAAAATGAACGCCTTTCGCTTCTCTATTTAATAAAACAAAGTCGAATCCATGTTTGGCGTTTACGCGATCAATCTTGCCGATAAACTTAGCTACATCTTCAGGCATAGTTCCAATTCCCCCCGTC
This sequence comes from Vibrio hepatarius, assembly GCF_018860525.1. Classification (GTDB taxonomy): domain Bacteria; phylum Pseudomonadota; class Gammaproteobacteria; order Enterobacterales; family Vibrionaceae; genus Vibrio; species Vibrio hepatarius_B. Next base: position 129,947 of record NZ_JAHKPM010000029.1, on the reverse strand, counting down.
AAACGATAATCAGTAGCCTCACTATTAGACGAGTCATAAATTTGGGATTCTTCTTCAAATACAACCTTTCCCTGCTGCAATTTTTCCGCAAAAGCCATGGTATTAGAAACCAAGACATTATTCGTTGTAGAAGCAAAATCTAACTCAAGATTGTCAGGCTTCTCAAACGTTCTCTGCTCTCCCTTAGCGCTTCCATGAGCAGAAATCAATACCTTGTGATTAGGCTCATTTTGACGATCTGAGCGACGAAATAAGTAAGCAATCTCCTTTCCTCCAATGCGTATGGGTAACACACTCACACTATGTAATGATTCTAGTCTTCTGATTTCTTTCGATGGAAGGTTAGTACCATTCACACGGATGCCATCGCCATTGGAAATACGACTATCTATGCCATGCTTAGCTAAAATAATACGAGCATCTTCAAGGCTAGAAGCACGATATTTGTCTTTATTTGGTATGTAAACACCAAAAGTACCCGGTTTATTGTTACTCTCCCAAATAGCAGCTTTACTGCCAGAACACTCTTTACTTGAGTTAACGACTCGCACCTGCCCTCCCCAACGATTATTTACAAAATGGTTAAATTCTTGTTTTTTCCTTTCCACCATTTCCGCATTTTCTTTACCCGCAATCGTGACTTTAATACGCTCTAACTTATGCGAATTACCACCTTTATAGTGAGACATCGCCTTAAAAATATTCTCATATTGAGCAGCCTCTTTAGATAGTAAATTACGAGTTCGTTTTATATTGCTGAGGTGCTCAAATTTATCAATTTGGGCGCTGGTCACCTTCATATTGAGATTGGTTCGAATAGTGGTTGAATTTATGAATGTCATAAAATGAATACTCCTTAACAAATAACAACCCACTATCCCAACTACTTAATCTAAAAGCACAATACTACTCCTGAAAATTATTGAAAATAGTCATATTATTTAACCGAATGAATCATTTGTTAAAAAATTCAATCCAATTGATTCATTGGTCATACAAAAATTTCAATGACATACTTTAAGCCCATTAGAGCTCAATGTTGATACACTACACTTGTTTTTACAGTTGATACCAAGCCTTGAGTTAGTCTAAAAATTAGCTTGATCTACCGATGTATAATTAATAATGCGAGGACACACGATAGTACGTGTGTCCTAAAAAGATCCCCTGATGTATTTAACTAAAAGTGCCCTGCAACTTGCTCTATCTCGTTCAACGCATTATCGATTTGTTCATTTGATACGTAAGGTGCAGGGCCCAACCTCAGCTGGTCTCCCCGACTATCGGTTTGGATCCCTCTAGCCTTAAGCCGTTTTACCCATTCAGCTGCTTTTGGTGTAGTTAAAGACAGAAAACCGGCATTATCTTGAATATTATGTCGCGGAAACGCTAAAACCTTGTTCGCAAGATTTAGACTTTCAATACCTTGCCATAACCTAGTGATCTGTTGCCGATTGAGTTTTGCAAGTCTTGCTACGGATAAATCCTGCTGGTCAAAAAACTCAAATACAGCAGCAGCACGGTAATGGCTGGTAGGATCATAAGTTGAACCGGCAAATGCGCCTTGCCCTTTGCCATAACTCACTTGATGGGCCTTTTGGTTTAAAGATTCAAACTCAGCAAACCATCCTGTGATAATTGGCGAACCATTGTAACCTCGGGGAATACGCATAAAACAATTACCCTCCCCTACTTGGCAATATTTATAACCACCACCAACAATAAACGCGTGTTGCAGCTGCCAGTTAGCGAGATCTAACTCAATCACGTTAGTTGCATGGTAGACATCGACTAAGCATGGAATAGAAAGTGACTTTGCCGCACTGGCAACTTGACCAACTTTTTTGAATATTTGACTCGTTGCGAAGAAGACTGCCGATAGCATCACTGCGTCTGTAGAACGATCCAATTTTTCTATAATACGTTCAACTAAGCTGTCTGATGGCTGAGTAGGAACAACTTCTATATGAATATTTAGCTCTTTAAGCCGTTCTAGTTGACGACGTATTGAATGAAATTCACCATCTGTGGTCACTATTTTTATCTGTGTATTTTTCTTCGCTTTGAAACAATTGAGATCAGATAAGAACCTAAGAATAAGCTCATGAGTTGACTGTCCCAGAACAACTTGCCCATTTGGCTCATGCATAGTTAAACGATAGAATGCTCTAACTCTCTCTGCTTTTTCAAACGCTAATTCCCATTTATCATCAATGTGTTTAGCTGCGTCGTTGAAGCAATCTAACACACCCTGCTTTGCCACATCTGGCCATGCCTGATGAGAGTGTCCAGACAGCAAAATGCGCTCGGCAACATCAAATTCTCGGTAATGCTGCTGTAAATCTTTAGCAATATCCATTCTTTGATCCTGTTTCGCTTAAAGTTGAGTACGTAATTCAAACAGTTCAGGAAAAAAACTTATATCGAGTGCTTTTTTTAAAAATGCCACTCCAGATGAGCCTCCGGTACCTCGTTTATGACCAATGATACGTTGCACCGTATACATATGCTTAAATCGCCATTGCTGAAAACTATCTTCAATATCCACCAGTTTTTCCGCTAATTCGTACAATTCGAAGTATTTATCTGCATCACGATAAACTGTAAGCCATGCATTGAGTACTGAGCCGTTTTTTTCATAAGGTAAGCTCACATCTCTTAATAGTTGGCTCTTGTCTACCTCTAACCCTTGCTGGGCAAGTATTGACAAGGTCACGTCATACAAACTAGGCGTTTCGAGCACTGCCTTTAATTCTTGATACGCTTGAGCGTTATTTTCATGAACTTTCAGTAATTCTCGATTCTTGTTACCTAACAAAAATTCGAGTTTTCGATAGCCACAAGACTGAAAACCTGAAGAATGGCCCAAAGCGTCCCTAAACTTAAGATAATCCACTGGGGTTAGGGTGGAAAGAATAGACCAAGATTGGGTAAGCTGATTAAAGATTTGTTTAACACGAGAAATTACTTTAGATGCATGGCCAAAATCTCCCTGTTTAAGGTTTTCTATCGCTTCCGACAACTCATGACCAGCAAGCTTGAGCCACAATTCACTGGATTGATGGATAATAATAAACAGCATTTCATCGTGTTGGTCAGATAGTGGTGTTTGTGCTGAAAGGATTTGATTTAATTTTAGATAATCCCCATACGACATGTCGTCTTTGAAATCAGTATGAATGTCTTTTTCCATTTCTCTAAAATTATTATGCGGACAAACCATAGGAAAAATTCCCTCTTATTTAAAGAATGAGACATCAATTGCATATATTTTTGAGAAATTCAAGCTAATAATAAAAAAGGGCACACTTAATGTAAGTGTGCCCTTGAGATAAAAATAAAAAGTATAATGGCCTTATTTTACACGCTATCGACGACTAAAACACTAAGCAAGCTACTGAGCGTCAGCAGTAAAGACATCAGCATAAGTCGTGATTGTACGAAGGCTGATTTGAGCACTATCTGTTTCTTGCGAATACAAGCCTAACTGACCCGTTGATTTATCATGGCCTAAATTCTGGTTATTAAGACCATTGACCAAGTGATTGCTGTTATCTTTCCAAGTCCAACGTTGACTCAGGTTTTGGCTACATGTTTGGAGCTTGTCTAATGACTCGCCATCTAGGCACATGGTCACATCATTTACACTCATATATTGCCCTGATTTATCAAAGATGAAAGATTGCGTATCTTTGGTAGAATCACATGTCTCAGGCACAATACTGCCATCCTTGCTAACACCAATACAGCGGTTGTTAAAACCACCTAGTTGCAGATTAACAGGCCTACCACCGGTGAACACAGGGTGATTCCAATCCACTTCAAACGAGACACTCTTATTAACTCGGCGACGGCCATCGTTCTCAAAACCATGATATGAATGGTTTGTTACAAAGTGTTTATAGGTACCATTATAGATAGGTCGGATATTCACCGAAGAATCAATAGTAAATTCAGTTTTACCTGTCACACTCGGGTCTGCTGTATAGATGACTTCCATTTTCGGAACAAAACCTGTGTAGCTGATAGGACTTATCCTGCTGGTATCCAATGGATAAACATTAGCCCATAGAGCATCTGTCGAACGGTTCATCATTGACTCAGCAGTATCAAACTGATCACGTACCCATTTAAATCGAATATTCTGTGCATCGGTCCCTATCCTTTCAACACGGTAATCCTGTGTGTCGAACGTGAATCGAAGCTGCTGGCTATAACTAGCACTGGCGCCCAATGATGCTTTAGGACCATCAGGGCCAAGGTCTCCGCCTGCGCTCACCCCGAGCTCAAACCCAGATACCTCTGTAGAACTATATTTTGCATTAAGGTTTGTTCTTGGGACGGTTCTCAAAATTGCCGCTTTATCATTTGAAGCACTAAAAGCAAATTCATAATCTTGGGCTATGGCATCCGTTGCCCAATCAGTCACATACCCATCATAACTATTGTAGTCGGCGCCTGATGCACTAAGAGCACCAATAGAACCGGCACCGATAATCGGGCTCAAGATACTCGTGACAACAGCTCCTGCAAATGCAGCATTATCGGCTTCGAGGTCGATATGAGAAAGCTTATGATCAAGATTTTCATTAAGATGGATACCAACGCCTGATGTATCGTTATCTAAACTAATACGAACAATTTTTGCATCAGGAGTTGCAGAACCAGACTTACCAAAGGATAGAGAACGCTCCAAAATAACCCGGTAAATAAGAGACATATTGGCGTTATCACAAAAAACTCTTTGACCCTTATTTTCAAAGTTGAGTGATGTATCAAAGGTACACTCTTGGTCAGTAATTGGACGATTCACCCTCAAATAGAATGCAACATGAGGAAGAGTACTTGCATCAGAGTTGACACTTTCACTGCCGTCTCGAAGTTCGGAGATTAGAGGGGTCTCTAGTTCAAACTTGTTAGGATCGTTTTCATCGACTAGTGGAGTATACAGTAACTCTCCTTTGTGTGGTGTAATAACCAAAAAATCGCTAGTAAATGATAGTCCAGTTTTATTACTGAGAAGCTTTTTTGCTTCTTCTTTTTGAGATGGGTCTTCAATTGCAGTGAAGTCAATTAGATAACGTCGTTCTAACTTTAAAACATTATCTCTGATGGTCGTCATCGATGGTGGCTCAACTTCTCCGTTTAGCCAATAGCTCGCATTAATATAGGCTACTTGGCTACTATTCTGTAAGCCACTTAATATTTGAACTGATACGCCTTGGGGCTCATTTATCGTCGCATTAGCCGTATTCCATGCCATACATGAAGCAATAGCAATAGCAATAAGTGTCTTTTTTTTGTTTAATACCATAAAAACCTCTACAAATTTATCATTCAGGTCCTACCTTTAATAGATCTCATTCGCTTTCATATAATACTAAATTATATAATTAGCAATGACGGCTATAGAACGCTAGATTTAACTCACATCATAAAAATCAAGCAATTGTTTTATATGAAAATTAGCGCCTATTCATCCATGGTTTTCTGGGATAAAATCATGTAGTCACACAATAATCCCGACACAGATATAAATACATCTATCAATACAAGTTGAGAAGAAGAATAATTATCAATTTAACCGCATGTCACAAAACTATTAATAGTTGGTAATATCTAATATTCTTTGTAGAATAACCATGGTAGAGTAAAAGCTTTAATTATTATTATTTTTATAAAAAAAATGCATTATTAATTTAATTAATAAGGATAATTTTTAAAAATCACATAACTAAAAATATCATTATAATTATATGGAAAATATAAATATAATTTATAACAGTAACTCAAATATAATATTATTTGGACAGAAAACACTTCACGTTCACTAGTTCAAAATGAACTCATACAACTTTAGGTCCAAACTTCAACTTGTCGGATTGATGTTCCGTCTGGCACCTCAAAGTTCTCATCAAGTGTAGTTATTGCAGAGTTTTTTAGTCCACACTTGCATGGAACCATCATTAAAAATGATTTGTCAGGCTATGAACAGATTGTTCAAGTAAGCGTTATGTTTCACACATTAACGATGAACGAGCAAACCATAAAAAGACAATTCATTTTCATATTTGCAAACAAAAATTCAATACTGAATTATATTATTTCCATTTGTTTTATTTTAATGTAACGATAGGAAATTTTTGAGTTATACATCAAAACCATTTGAATAGCTCATCACAAAGGGATTGGAGTAGACAGTGAAAAATAGAATAAAAAGTATCATTACATTAAGCGTAACTTGCCTAACAACTTTATTACTTACTGGCAATTCTTATGCTAATGATAACAATGAGCATAATTTATTAGCTTACTCAGTAGCTTGGAAGCAGACAGCAGCAGAATACAGGGCGCTCTACTATCAAGGTTTTAACCTAGCCAAAATGCACCTTGACAAAGCGATCACTGAGCAAAAAAAAGGTGATAAGCCTTTAGCTGTAGTGACAGATCTTGATGATACTTTAGTACTTCCACTTGAATACTGGGGAAAGTTAATACAAAACAATAAAGATTTCTTTGAGGATCCTCTTTGGGATGATTGGATCCCAACAAACGGTATGGTTCCTAGCCCAGGTTCAAAAGAGTTTCTTGAGTATGCAAAAAACAACAAAGTAGACATCTTTTATGTTACTTCACGTAACCAGGGTGAACCAACATGGGAATTAGCCAAGCAAAATATTTTGGCTATGGGATTCCCATTGAAAGATGATGCTCACCTTACGGTCTTAACGGATACATCCAATAAAGAAACACGCCAAAATGAAATATTAAAGGACTATAACGTGGTTGTGTTCCTTGGTGACAACCTGAATGATTTTAAGCGTAAGTACTATGTCAAAGGCGATGTGGAAGGGCGTATCGCTAAAATGAAAGAAGACAAAGATTTATTTGGCAGTAAGTACATTCTTTTCCCAAACCCAACAGATGGCCATTGGCTTGCCGCTATTTTTGGTGAGTCTGAACCCAAAGCAACGCCAAAAAATCGAGAAATACTCATTGAGGCAGCAGCCAAAACAGCTTGGAAAAATGAAGGTCAATAAACGATTCAAGCAGACTGTCAATTAATTAATAATAAAATGATTGTTTTCCATAGGGCCCCTGTAGAGGAGGCCCTATGCTTTCTCTTATTAGCACTATAGACTTCGAGTTGTAATACCTCGCGCTTTGTTAGTGCACTGCGCTGCGATCTCACTCTCCGTCATAGGAATAGCTTCACTTGAGACAACGTGAAAGAGACCTGCTGTCTTAACTTCAAACTCACCTGTTTCTTGAACGACATGACGACGCAATACTTCCGCTAAAGGCTGATTACCCCATTGCCTCCATGCTTGCATCTCACTCTCACAAGGTACATCTACGATTAAACCATTCTCAAACTTAGAGCAAGTTAAATCAAAAGAATTAACCATCGAGGAAATATACTTATTCCAATCCCATGGTGAACTATAATTGTTTCCAGATAAGTCATTTACATACTCACTTAAAATGTCTTCCCTAGCTGATAAACCACTGCCCCCAAAAGTATAACTAATACTTTCACCTTTACTTAAATAAGGTTTATACGCGTTACCATTCCAATCATTATATAACGGTCTTTCATACGCATTATAATAGTCAGGAATATCTTTTATAAAATTATCCTTATACCTAAGGAAACCATTAAAAGTGAGATCATAGTCCATGACCAGCTTATTTGTGTATGGAATTTTGGCTGTCACCTCGGTAAAGAATACACTTACCGATTTTCTATGATTCGGTGGGATCTCAGTCTCATATCGAGTTTCAAAGGCGATAGTTTCTTGACCTGAATTACTATCCGTCCAACTATTGTTTTTCGCGAATGAAGCGCTTACCTCTGTATTGCTTTCTACACCTGTCCCAGTAAATGGTACTCTAAACTTAAACTTAAACCCTTGTTTTATACCCACCTCGCTAGAAGTCCCTTGAGTTGAACTTTTTGACCAAGAAGCTGTTTCTTCGTGCCTGACAACACTAGTTGCGGTATCTGATTGAGAACTCGAGCAATTGTAGGATACTTGTTTAACATAGGACTTAGGAACCTCATCAGTTAAATGAGCTTCATAAAGAATTAAATCCTCACCAGTTGTATAGAAGTTTATGTTTTCTACATCAACTGTAAGCCTCTGAGAGAGATTAGGGAACTTGACCCCACTAGGGTATATATAATTCCTATAATCAGGTGCTAGTTTATAGGTAGAGCCATCAATATAGGTACGAGCAATCCCCATTCCTGGTTTCCTATCAAACCCATCTCTTCCGGCCCACGCAAAACCTAATCCATGCCCTAAATTATAGATTGGCTTATAAAACCTTGGGGAGTTAATAATCTCAGCAACACCATTAAGACTTGTTCCCTCTGCTGGAATAATAACATTATCTGAAAAAATGTTTGGTATTAGTGGATTTTCACTAGCAAGTACACTTTGGCTACATATTATAGATATTAAAATGGCTATTTTTTTCATACACAAATCCTTTTAAATGAATAAAAAAGAACCCAACCATCAACTGACATTAATATTATTAACAAGAAACTATCAACCTTGGAACTAAGAATGGCTAAAATTTCCACTCATTGAGTCACTCCCCTAAAATAATATAAATATCAGAAATGGTAACAATAGTTGGCATGAAATATTATTTATAGTTAATCCTTTATAATACAAAGAATAAAAATCGTAAACATATAAATATATTGGTAATTAAAAATAATAAAGGAATGTAATCTCATTGAATATCGGAATTTTAAATCCTAAATATAACAATGATAAATTAATGAGGTGTTTTTCATGAGTGTTTTATATTTTAAGTTATAGCATATCAGAAATGACACTATGCAACAGGTAAATAGGTAGGTAAGACTTACCACATGTTAACGTCAGCCATGTAGATAAAAATTTAGACTAATGCCGTTTATTGTTAATAAACGGCATTATTATTTCAATGTGGCAAAAACTGATTTAAGGTAAGTTATTGTGCTGAGTTTTGGTCAGAAGTAGCAACAATGTCCACATCATCAAAATTTCGATAACCACGGATCATAATATTGAACGTACCTGCTGGTTTGTTGAAAACACACTGTTCGTTACTCCCATTCTGGAATGGACGACAGTCAAATTCTGTCTTAGATACTGGACCGTTATAAGTTACATACAAATCCGCATCACCTCCTTGTGACCCAGAAACAGAAATAGTCACCTTTCCAGCCTCTGTAGTACGATATACAAACTGCTGTTCGTCAAAGTATCCTGAAGTTAACCCTTCAACAGGCACACTATTTTCAAGCTCAATGACTGAAGGGTCCGCAGCTTCAAGACTCGTCTCAACCAAATAAGCAATCGCCAACTTTGCAAATTTTGTTGCATGGCTTGCTGTAGGATCAGAATTTTCTAGCGTGTCATTGGGGGTATGAAGGTTCGGGTTTGTATCATGGAAAAAACTCTCTGCAGGTATTGCAGCTGAATAGCCTGCGTTATGCCAAGATGCATGGTCGGAACATGCGTAACCACAACGATCAGTCTCATAAGTCAATTCACTAATATAAGTATCCATCAACTCAGTAAGAAACTCCACTAAATTAGCATCTGTATAATCCGTCATGAAGGTCACATCATGAGCCGACCCTTGATGGTTAGTCATATCAAGCTGCAAAACGGCAATAACATAAGCCTGCTGCTCATTGAGTGTTTCAGCAATATCTTGAGACCCTCTCAAACCTACCTCCTCAGCCGCATAAGCATAAAATTTAATGGTACGATCTGGTTGGATACCACTTGCAATCATAAGACGCAACGCTTCGGTTGCCGTAGCAATGCCAGATGCATCATCATCAGCTCCCGGAGAAATAGTTCCTTCAGTAGTCCATGAGCCTACAGTGGAATCAAGATGCCCTCCCACAGCTACAATTTCTTCAGGATATTTAGAGCCAAGTAAGGTCACTTCAACTGATTTTTGCGGATATTCGCTGTGTGAGATTTGCCTTGCAGATGCAAAGGACACCTCCTTAATTTCCTCACTCCAACGTTCAAATAGCCAATCGGAAGCAGCAATACCTGTAGAAGTAGTATAGAAACGGTTAGTAAAGCTGGTAAGATTCTCAATGGTGGTTAATATATTATTCGGCTCCACTTGAGCAATAAGTGATTCAACGGTTTCGTGGTGACTTATCACTGGCTTTTCAAACAAACTCACTGAAAGTGGCATTGCCGCAGCTCTTAAAGCTTTTTCCTGATTGTCGTGAACCATATAACCACCACAGCGGTGCTTCTCTTGATGCATATGACTCGATAAAGAAGCTAATTGATTTTGATGGATCTTCGCTACAAGTGTATTTGGGTATGCAGCAAAGCCTTTGTGTGAAAAGCTGGTCAATATATCAGCGCCATGTTGAGTAATGAGATGTTTAGCATCAGCATCTGTGGTTATCCAGACTTCTCCTTCTTTTAGCTCTGTTGAATCGATTGCACCGAAGGCTGACATGTGCCCAAATAAAGCAAGAGTGACAAGTGTTTTTTTCATAACCAAGCTCAGTTCCTTTTTTGATATTATTTCTATCGATAAAAATAGGGCTCCCTGGGGAGCCCTATGGTTCATTCAATTTTATAACACATTGATTATAAAAAACTTTGATACATGTTGGATGTGTTACTCTTGGGAGTTTTCAGGGCTGAAGCTGGCCACAATATCAACTTCGTCGAAGTTGCGATATCCACGAACCATAATGTTGAACTCTCCAGCTGGCTTGTTGAACACGCACTGTTCATTACTGCCATTTTGGAACGGACGACAATCAAATTCAGTCTTAGAGACTAGACCCTCGTATGTTACATACAGATCAGCATCCCCACCTTGCGGCCCAGAAATCGAGATCGTCACTTCACCAGCTTCCGTAGTGCGGAAAGTGAAAAACTGCTCATCAAAATATCCTGAAGTAAGGTCTTCGACAGGTACTCCATTTTCTAGCTCATTGGCTGGCGATTCGACATCATCAAGACTTGTTTCAACCAAGTAAGCAATAGCCAATTTCGCGAATTTCATAGCATGGCTAGCAGTCGGATCAGAGTTTTCTAATGTGTCTTCTTGAGTATGAATATTAGAGTTGTATTCATGGAACATAGTCTCAAAAGGCATCGCAGCTGGATATCCCGCATTATGCCAAGAAGCATGGTCTGAACAAGCGTAGCCACAGCGATCAAATCCATAGGTAATTTCATCGGTGTAAGTATCAATCAGCTCTTTAAGAAAAGCCGTTAGATTTGAATCAGTATAGTCAGTGATAAACGTAATATCATGAGCGGAGCCGTTGTAGTTCGTCATATCAAGTTGTAGCGCTGATATCACATTAGCCCCCTCACTCTCCATTGCCTCTGCAATATCTTGCGAACCACGTAGACCAACTTCTTCGGCAGCATATCCATAGAACTTGATGGTACGATCTGGCTGAATACCACTTGCAATCATTAGACGTAGCGCTTCAGTTACAGTCGCAATACCTGAAGCATCATCGTCAGCTCCTGGAGAAATGGTACCTTCTGTGGTCCATGAGCCTACAGTAGAATCAAGGTGTCCTCCCACAACGACAATCTCATCAGGATGCTTCGCACCTAGTAATGTCACCTCAACTGATTTTTGCGGGTATTCACTGTGAGAGATTTGACGTGCTGATGCATAAGTTACGTCTTTAATTTCTTCACTCCAGCGTTCAAACAGCCAATCTGACGCTGCAATACCTGTAGACGTGGTATAGAAGCGGTTAGTAAAGCTGGTCAGATTCTCAATGGTTGTGACCAAATTATTTGGCTCAACCTGAGAAATAAGTGACTCCACAGTTTCATTGTGACTAATCACGGGTTTTTCAAAATCGCTCATAGAAAGAGGCATAGACGCCGCTTTTATGGCACTTTCCTTGTCAGCATGCACCATATAACCACCACAGCGGTGTTTTTCTTTATGCATGTGGCTTGATACAGCCGCTAGCTGACTTTCTTTAACTTTCGCAACGACTGCATTGGGGTATGCGGCAAAGCCTTTATGAGAGAAGCTTTTCAATACTGTTGCGCCATGCTGAGAGATTAGCTCTTGGGCATCGGCATCTGTAGTGATCCAAACTTCACCATCTTTTAATGTGTTGTTATCAACCGAGGCAAAGGCAGATGTACTGCTAATTAAAGCAATAGCTAATAATGTTTTTTTCATAGCGAGACTCAATCCCTTGTAACTTCTATTAAAAATAAGAGCAAAGAAGGGCTCCGGTGTCGGAGCCCTGAAGTTTAGAATGGTTTATTGAACTTTGATGAAGCGGTAACGTTTCGTTTCAGAACAAATACCACCTGAAGTACATACTTGGTATTCAACGTTAATACTTCCATTGTGGCGGAATTTATCAATGTATGAAGTGAACTCAGTTGCTCCGACGACTTTACCGTCACGCTTCACAACATAGTAATCATCAGTCGCGTATTCCCAAGCGAGTTTAACGCGAGCTTTGCCATTCGGCTGTTTGTCACCAAACTGCAGTCTCAGCGGGAATGCATCCGTTGTTCCACCTTCAATAGTGATGGTTTTATTGGTTGATGTCGCTGCACCTGCATCATCTGTTACAGTTAGAGTCACCATGTAGTCACCCGCTGCTGAATAGGTATGACTAACAACGGCACCAGATTTAGAAGTACCATCACCGAGATCCCATTCGTAAGACACTATCTGACCGTCGTTATCTGTACTGGTACTAGTCAAGTCGACTTTCTTACCAGTGACAACATGATCAAACGCGGCTACTGGTGGAACATTAGTGCTACCAGCGTCAAATGAAGCTTTAAGACTCGCATCTGCATATTCAGAATAGCCAAAGACATTGATGGTGTATCGACCAGCTTCCGGACTCTCAATCACACAAATTTCATTTGTTACAGAATTACTCTTACAAATGTTTTCTTGTTGACTTGGTGCGTAATCTAGACCGATGTAGATATCTGGATCACCAGATGCTACTTCAAGTTCAACCGTTAAGTTGTCTTGACCTTCTGGTACTTCAATATCGAAGTAAGTTTTCGAACCTGTACCACCTTCAACCGTAGTCGCTACGCCATTTTCTAGACTTTGATATTCTGGCTCTGGTGGCAATGGTGGCTCAGCACAAGGCTCTACGCCAACAATATCAAATGCTGCAACAACGTCATCAGTACTGTAGCCTAAATCATTGGCCGCATTTTTAACGCCACAAGCGCCTTGCCAGTAATTACTGTCTTCCGCCCAGTAAATCTGGTTTGCAAGTACAAACAGTTCAAACGCTTTCTTAGTATCCCAACCTTCTGTTGTTGCGATATGGTAGAAGGCCTTATTAAAGACACCTGAGCTGTAGTGAACATTCAATCCATCGTAATAATCAGAAGCATGGTTAATAGAAGAGCCATCACGAGATGGATCTTCCATATAACGCAGAGCACCTTCTTCTTTGAAAATATCACGCCCTACCATCCAATCGTTGGTACCTTTCATGAAGTACTCAGCAGCTTCACCGGCAATATCCGAGAAAGCTTCATTCATACCACCCGACTGATTGGCGTAAATAAGCCCAGAATTCTGTTCAGTAAATCCGTGGCTAACTTCATGGGCTGACACATCTAGGCTGACAAGCGGATAAAACATACTACCGCCATCACCGAATGTCATAGCCTCACCATCCCAGAACGCGTTTTCATAGCTACTACCGTAGTGAACCCGCATCATTAGCTTGAATGATAATGGCGCGGTATCAAACCAGTTCTTGTACATGTCGAATACGACATTACCAAAGTAGTGAGCATCATTGAGAGGTGAGAATGCACCGTTAACCGCTTTATGTTCGTTACGTGGGCACTCATATGAATATGTTGTTGTCCCTTCTGTTGCTCCATCCAGATCAACAGTAACAACATTCTCTGACTCCATAACACAATCAGTACCATTTTCAGTAACATCTAAATAATGGTAGTCAGTTCCATATTCATACATGCCTGTTTTATCATTACCACCTGGTCCGGTACCAACTTCAGCATGGGCTATACCTTCCCAGCGCTTGATAATTTCGCCACTATGAGCATCTAACATAGTGAAAGGACGTGATGGATGTCTTTTTCCTTGTAGTAAGTAGGAAACCACATAGATCAAACGAGTTTTGTCACCATCTTGGTAGATATAAAGGTTATCTTTCGCATTTGCTATAGACTTGTTACCTGTCAAACCAGCGGAAATATCCTTACTGGCTAGCTCTAAAGCTTGAGACCGATTTAATGATGGTTTAACAAACTTACGGTCAACGCCAGTTACTTTGACGTATTGCCCTTGAACCGATTTAAGGGCTCCTCCACGAACGCTCTGTGTTGCATTCAGTGAATGCCCCCATACAGGTACGCCCCAGATATTTTGTTGAACCTTCACTTTGTGAATACCGCGTTTCTCCAGACTCACTTGTTTCACCATTTTGAAACTGGAAGCGTTATCAACACCAAGCTGAGAATTCAGCCCAGAAAAAGAAGTAAAGTTGATGGGTTTGCTTAGATAGACTGACTCACCGGCATGTGCTGATAACGACAGTGCACTGGCTACGGCTATGGCCAATAGACGGTTGTCTAATTTCATTATGATTCTCCTTATCATGGCATTTATAAATGCCACTAGAACCATAACACTAACGATTAAAAAAAAAACAACCCATTCTTAACATAAATTTAATAAACCAAACAAGTGCACAACATTTGTTGTATTTACTTTATAAATTATAAAATAACCAATCAAAAAAAGAATAACTATCGAATTATAATTTAAAAAAATAAATAGACAAAAAAGTCATAATAATAAAAAATATAACCGAATGTTTTACAGCAAGGACTTAAGGTGCATAGAGTAAAGAATAATCATCTACCAAGTTAAAAATAAACATAAACTAGATTCATAATAAAAACCACAACATAGAGTTAGATGCATCAGTAAAAATCAATTTAATAACATAATAAAAAATATGCGGGCATATATTTATGATCTTCTACCAAAATAAAACTCAACAAGTGAGTGTTAATATTTTTTTGAAGTGTGAATTAATATAATAAGAGTAATATTTAAAATATAACCTCAGAATAAAAACTGGATTTCAGGTAAAGTAATATCTTAATAATAAAGATGTTGGACTTAAATATTACAAATTTTAAGCACTATGTTCAGTATAAAAAAGAGAGGCTTAAAGGGAGTGATCTCAGTGGAGTATATGTCCGTCCACCGAGATCATAAGATATACTACTAAAGTATGCCGTTAAGATTTACTGACCATACTTAGCCATAGCGGCTTGCTCTTTCGGTACTATGGTTTTTCCAATAGGAGCGAGTGAAATGTAAGCAAGCTTTAGGTGCTGAATGGCAAATGGAATGCCTATAATAGTCACAAAACAAGCAACAGCTGACATAATATGGCCGATTGCCAGCCAGATACCTGCAAAGAGGAACCAGATAACATTGCCTATTAGCCCCAATGAACCGGTGCCGATATCTTTTCGATTAGTCAGGTCATCACGCGCAACTGCTTCATACCCAAACGGAAAAAAGGAAAAATTTCCAATAACGAAACATGCACGCCCCCAAGGGATACCAATAATGCTTATAAAAGCGAGAAGACCGAAGAACCACCACATCAGGCCCATCATCACTCCACCCAGAACAAACCAAATCACGTTGCCTATGATTCTTAACACTTAACATACTCCCTGATAAATCTGCTATATCCATTATCATGATACATTCTTAATCCAAAATGAATATTGGTAAAAATATTATTACAAACCCTGCCACAGTGCGGTAATACCACTAATGGTGCATAACAATAAAGCCACCAAGCGAATTTTTTCTTTCGGTAAAGTCTGAGTTGTGGATAGTGCTAACTTGTAACCAAGCCAGCTTGCGGGAAGTAACGGAATAGTAATCCATAAATGATGGAGGGTTAAGAAACCAGCGGGAATTTGCACTATCAACGACATGATTGAGCTAAAAACAAAAAATGCAGATAAATTCCCCCTAAGTTGATTGGCTTCCTGATGTTGCAACAATAAAGCCATTGGTGGCCCACCGATGCCGGAGCTGGTTCCAAAAAAACCAGAAAAGAAACCGGCTACTCCCATCCTAGTAGAAGTGGGCTCAATGCGAAAAGGGAGAAGGCTCACTCCAACGGCAAGCAGTACCAAGAGGCCTAACCATAATGCCAATACATCTGTCGAAACCATCACAAGCAGAGCGCCACCAGCAATAGACCCTGGAATACGACCGATTAATGCCATTTTAAGCCCACCAATTTCTACACTATCTCTGTGCTTAAGGGCATTGAGAATCGAAATATAAAGCGCGACTAAACATATTGGTGCCGGTACATAATCAGGTGAGACAAGAAAGAGTAAGGGAGCAGCCACAATTGCCAAACCAAAACCGATCGCCGTCTGAACAAAAGAGCCCAAAAAGATCAAAAACGCCGCAATCAATGCTTCAGTGGTTATCCATTCGGTATACATATTGGTTAAGACTTAACTAACTAGGAATCCTTATCATAACTGAATTTTACCAAAATGAACGCATTGAAAAGTGAGTTTCTGACATTTATTTTCCAGCGTAAAAAGCAGTACAAAACTATACAATATCAAAATGCTCAATATCTCTTTTTGTTACAACAAGCCCATCATACTATTCTGGGAATTAACAGTTCATAGGAATGTCGAGCTGAAAGCCACTTGTGAAAGTGTTAATTGTATTCATTACAATATTTTGTAACAAAGTTTCCCATTTATAAAAATGAGCACCGCATTTCCTTTTGTACACCAATATATCTGATATAACCCAATAAAAATATATAATCAGAGGAATGATACTATGTGGGAATCCCCAGCAACTGCTATAAGTTGGTTGAAGAAGAACAACTTCTCCCGCACGGCAGCTTCAGTTGAGTTTGCAAACTGTCAGTTTCCTCGATTTCAAGTCAGTGACTTGGGGAAGACAGAAGCAGAAAGCCATGTGCGTTACGCTGCGCTTATTTTACAAATCCTTGGCACAATGCGTCCAGAGTTAATTACTCGGCCGATTCTCCTCGATGTAGAACAATCACATTTGTTTGGCTGCAAAGACATAATTTATCTTAGCAACAACATCATATTGCCCAAAGTAAAGACTCAACCTTTTGACTTTCTATTCAAACAAATCATGGCTTTAGAATCAGAATTGGTTAACCCACATGAACGAAGTGTTAAACGTTACTTTGATAACCAGAGAAGACGAACAGCCCAAATTCTTGCTGCGCAGCATAAAAGCAGAGAAATTTTGGAGTTCAAAAAGCTATTTGATGATAACCAAAATGAGATGGCCGCTCACCCTCGAACTAGCTTAACAAGAGTACAGTCCACAGTTTATGACTACAATACTGAAGGTGCGCCTATCGTTTTTATGGGCATGAAAGCAGTTCCAGAGAATGTCGTCAACGCAATTCTAAAAAATGGGCTTATTCCGTTACGTTATCTCTATAACCAGCAGGTAATGGATATGTCTAATAATACACTACGTTGTAAAAACGACCGGCAATCAAAATATTTAAGACGTCGTTTTGTGTTAGATTTGCCAAGGACGAATGGCAATCAACTTAATGTATTCCAACTACTACAGCTCGCTAATGCTCATAAATCTGGCCCTGGCGTCACAACATCTGGCTTCCATTCTACATCAGGTAAACCAAGCTATGCTGTTGAGTATTCCCGAGGCAGTGCGAGCGCTACCACACGTCAAGCTTCATATAATATGGGGCTCGCGATTAAAATAACGCCTCTAACTTACCCATTGATCGTTCAAGATGCGATTGAAGCATGGAATAGGGGAGATGACGATAGAAAGATTGTTATGTCCTATACCAAATCGGATGACAACTGGAAACATGACTATGAGTCTGAGATTCTCTTAGGTGGATGTACGCCAGCAAGCGATTTGGTCTATGTTGGGTTGGCTAAAGTTGAAGCTAAGGCGGTAGGAATGCAGCTTGGAGGACTATTAGGGCAATTATCGGCGGGTAAAAAGCTTAGAAAAACAAGCAGAAGTAAAACACCATCGAAAGTGTAGTAAGAGTCCATTTTTACCTAGAAACCTTTCAGATTATAATCATAAAATACGTCATTTTCAGTCCGTGGAATCGAGTATCCCTACCAAGAAAAGTTGGATACTCGCCAACCGTAAAATTTAAATGAGGGAGTTAGAGCTCATTTAAATGTCCTAAGTAAAATTCAGCTTTTTGCAAGATTTGAGATTGAACATTGCTATCTAAATTATCCCATGACCGATAAATCATACCGATACGAGGGTTTTGAGCGAGAAGATCCCTATGTTTATGCATAAAACGCCAATACAGGCTGTTTAATGGGCATGCGTTGCTCCCTAATTTAACTTTAACATCATAGTGACACCCCTTACAGTAATCACTCATTCTGTTAATATAAGATCCGCTTGCTGCATACGGTTTAGTTCCCACAATCCCGCCATCCGCAAATAGTGCCATACCTCGAGTGTTTGGCATCTCAACCCATTCTAGCGCATCGACATAAATACCAAGATACCACTCATCGACTTGGTCTGGATCTATTTCAGTAAGAAGGCAAAAGTTTCCAGTAACCATTAAGCGCTGAATATGATGAGCATAAGCAAAATCTAGGGACTGACCAATCGCCTCTTTTAAACAGGACATTTTGGTATCTCCTGACCAAAAATAGTCTGGCAGACCTCGACTGGCTTGGAAATGATTACGTTGGGCGTAATCTGGCATATTGGCCCAATACACACCTCGAATGTATTCTCTCCAACCTAAAATTTGACGGATAAACCCTTCAACTTGAGCAATATCGATCTCAGGGTTAGTGTCATAAGCCGATAACGCACTATCTATAACTTCTAGCGGACCCAACATTTTGGTGTTTAAAGCAAAAGCAAGTCGACTGTGGTATAGCGACCACTTTGATTGGTTTGACCTAGTCATCGCATCTTGAAATCGGCCGAAATTGGGCAAGCATACGGAACAAAAATGAGCCAGAAGCGTTAGGCTTTGATTCCTATTTATCGGCCATAACAGCGGCCCAGACAAAAGTCCCACAGTGTCAATATTGTGTCTATTCAATGATTCCAAAATTTCAGTAACATCGGTGCTAAAAAGTAAAGGTGAAGGTAAATTTTCTAAATCCGAGGTCTTAAGCTTGTTACGGTTGCTCGCATCAAAGTTCCATTTTCCGCCTATGGGCTTGCTACCCTCAACCAAAATGCCAAACCTTTTACGCATTTTTCGATAAAAATGTTCCATCATTATGTGCTTTCCGGCAGGAAAATGCTGCGTAATGTCAGAAAACGGCAAGAGAAAGTGCTCACTCTCCACACATTCAATATCACATTCTGTAAGGGTCATTTCATTCAAGGCACTCAAGAGTCGATATTCATCAGGCCTCTGATACTCAAATTTTTCTACGCCAGATGTTTGGATAACATGGCTAATAAGCTGGGTAATGTCTTGAAACTCTCTCGTTTGGTCGAGCTGAAAATATTCAACTTGATGCCCCATTTCTCTTAATTCAAGAGTGAAAGCGCGCATAGCACTAAAAAATGCACAGATTTTTTGGACATGATGCTTAACATAAGTTGCTTCAGGGTGAAGCTCTGCAATGATGTAAAGAACGGATCTATCAGTTTTTTGAAACCATGAATGACGAGCATTGAGCTGATCGCCAAGTATCAGACGAACGGTATGAAACGCCATGTTAACTGTCTCCCTTAAGAGGCGCTATAGGCCAATCGACCATATCGACATGATCAACGTGCCTCATAGCCGCTTTACCTTGCCATTTATTGATAAATACTCCATCCGGATCATACATCTGAGTCTGTTTATCTAAGTTAAACTGACGCGAACCTCTAGGGTCAGCTCCAACCCCAGCCAAATATTGCCAGTTTCCCCAATTCGAGGCGACATCATAATCGATAAGCTGAGTTTCAAAGTATGCAGCCCCATACCGCCAATCTAGCTTTAGCTCATGAATCAAACAGCTCGCAACCACTTGCCTACCTCGGTTTGACATATAGCCTGTTGCGTTGAGCTGCTTCATACAAGCATTCACTATCGGATAGTGAGTTTCACCATGCTTCCATTGTTGAAAGCGATAGTTATAAAAACTCGTCAAAGGCGCACTGAGGCATAAACCTGAAAAGCGAAACAAACGCGTGCCCCACTTTCTTGCATACCATTTAAAATACTCTCTCCAGAGTAGCTCAAAAAAAATCCAATAGGTTGAATCATTCGCTCCTTCTCTCCGCTCAAAATCTTTAAGCAATATAAAGACTCTCACAGGGCTGATGCAGCCCAAAGCTAGCCATGGAGAAAACCTAGTCGAAAATTCAGTACCATCGAGTCCATTCCGTGTTTGTTTATAATGGCTGGCTAAGGTGCCAGAAAAATAGTGATGGCAATGGGAAAGCCCTTCTTGTGTGCCACCCGAAAACTGATCGCAAGGCAGACAATTAACTTCATCTGAATCGATGTAGCCTGATACCGTTGGCGGCAAATCTGACAGTTCCGGGGTCAAGCCTATGGAAAGATGTTCAACTTTCTTTCTGAACTGAGTGAAGGTATTAGGAAGCTCTTCCAATGGAAAAGGCAACAACCCCTCACTAAATAAGGTGTTTACTGGTAGCTGAGTGCAAATGAGTTTGGGGTAAAGGCGTGATAATGATTCAACAACCCTTTGTTCGTTAGCTCCAGAGAACAAATCACAATAGAGATGGGTAACCTTATATTCTTCAATATAAGTGGAGAGTATATCTCGCGATTTACCACGCCGAGTTATAAGCCTCTGGCCCAAGTTGCCAAGTGTCTGAGATAGTGACAATACACTCTGAAACAAGAATGCTTGTCTCTGTTCACCCAACTCTTGCTCTTGAGAATATTGGCATAAATACTTGTCCACACAAGGAAAACAATATACACAAATCAACCGGTCGACATCCTGAGCAGCCTGCCAAAGTAATGCATTATCTTGAACTCTTAGATCGCAGCTAAACCAGTACAGGCCAATTTTTTCTCGCACAATTTACTCCACACTTTTCGTCTTTAATAACTGTTACGAAAAAACTCGCGTTCAAGATTTACTGAATGTGAAATTATCTTGTTTTCTTTTTATTTGCCTCGAACACTTTCAGCGCATGATTTTCAACACTTCAATGAAAGCTATAATTATTAAAAAACCTTAATTAATCAAGCGCACTACGAGAGAGCCAGGCGCCCGTACAGACTCGACATTGTGACTAATAACAGTACCTTTAACAGGTGAAAGGTAAGTATGTATTTCGTCACCAAAGCTGTTGTATTGTGAAGCCAGCACCTGCCCTATTTCTACTATCTCAAGCAAAGAAACATGACAAATAACAAAGCCACCTTGTTCTGCTCGTACACTCGTTATGTGACTCCCTTCGACACATGGCTTGCTATTACTATCAACTTGACCATCGATAACTTTATAGTACTTACAAATGTTTATGATACCCAAAGTTGCACGCTCAATCATATCGATATCAGTATATCGGCCAATGCCGACTTCAACAGTAATAGAGGGAATACCCGCTTGATTATACACAGTTTCCAAAATACCCGGATCACCTGGGTCATTGAGGATAACATCCGGACAAACAAGTCTCGCCATTTGAATGGCATCATCTAATCTATAATCTGCAAACGCATAAAGAGGGTAAGCTGAACCACTAGTTTGGGAATGAAGATCAATCGCAAGATCCGCGTTTGGCTTGAGGAGGTTTTCCCACAAACTATATGCATAACGGTTAGCATCATCCCCCTCCGGACTACCGGGAAAGAGTCTATTAAGATTGGCTGATGAGCTATCAGGAGCTGCTGAATGAAAGTCACGACTATGACGAGCAATCCCAGAAAGATTCACAGCTGGCACTATGGTAATACACCCCATGATAGTTTGCTTCCCAAGCACTCTTGCTAGTCTCTGGGCAGTCAAAATCCCGTTTTGCTCGTCACCATGCACACCAGCGGTAATAACTATACGCTTACCAGGTTTACGACCTTTAAATACCCTCACAGGCAACGTTTGAGGGTGGCCAATTGCATCAGTTGCAACAGCAAACCAGAACTTATGTTCACCTGCCTCTATGGTATCAACATCTAAAGATTGTAACGTCGGGTACATAGGTACTATACATTCGTTCAATGTTTTACTCATTCTATTCCCACCTCAAATACCAAGTATCTTATAAACTCTGATCAAGCTTACTAACGACGCATATTATCCAAAATGATGCCTGTTGCCATAGCGACATTAAGCGACTCAGCTCCACCAAATGACGGAATAGTAATTTTGTCAGTCACAAATTGGGCTGCTTCTTCACGAATGCCATGGGACTCACTCCCCATCAGCAAAATACCCTGTTCTGCAAACCTTGTTTTGTGAACGCTGGCCCCTTCCAGAAATGCACCATAAACAGGAAGATTGGACTGCTGAAGAAAATCAGGTAGGTCGAGTGGCGTGACTGTTACTCGACCAAAACTCCCCATAGTTGCACTGATGGTTTTTGGGTTATACGGATCCGCACAATCTTTACTTGCAATTATATGCTTTATTCCGTACCAGTCAGCAACTCGAATAATAGTACCGAGGTTCCCCGGATCCGAGACACCATCTAAAGCAATAATAACTCCTTCCGACCTAGGAACTTTAATCTCAGGGATCTCAACCACAGCAATCGCAGCATTGTTACTCACTAGAGTGCTAGACTTGGTCAGTTCCTCTAGAGATGCTTCGATGCATGCAACACTATTTAGTATATCTTTGTTAGACGACAGGAACTCAGCAGTAGCAAAAACATGTTGTGTTTTTAAACCACTACCAACCAACTCAATTACATTTTTCTCCCCTTGGACTAAAAAAAGCCCTTGTGCCTTCCGTTGCTTTTTTTGGCCTAATGCACGCAAAAGTTTGAGCTGGTTTTTCGAAATCATAATCTACCCAAGATGAAAGGGGTAATCCCCTACTAAAACACGTGCGGGATTATAGAATAAAGCACATAAGAGCTAAAGAGGCTTTCAAAGAAGCCAACCTTAGCCCCAACGTAAAATCCGCACTTCATTCCCTTCTTCCGGCTTGGCAGGAATATTAAGAGATAACACTAATGAGATAACAGCCATCATAGCACCTATATAGAAAACTGCCGCAGGCGATACAAGCCAAATAAAACCAAATGAGACTGGAATAAATACCGCAGCAATGTGATTAATGGTAAATGAAACGCCTGCTGTAGAAGCCATATCTGCTGGATCAGCAATTTTCTGCAAATAGGTTTTAATCGCCAATGCCAAAGCAAAAAATAAATGATCAATAACATACAAAGCCGCAGCCCATTCCGCATTCTGTACCAATGCGTAACCAATAAATACACCAATTAATCCAATATATTCAAACATCAGTGCCTTACGCTCACCAACTTTACCTATATACTTGCCAATCTTTTTGGCAAATAGAAAATTGAATAAATAATTAATTAAGAAAAGTAGCGTTATATCAGCTACTGAATAACCAAACTTTTCGACCATCAAGAAACCAGCAAATACCGTAAAAATCTGTCTGCGAGCGCCACTCATAAAGGTCAAAGCATAATACAGCCAGTATCTTTTTCTTAGTAACAGTTTTTTGTTTTGCTGAGTCTCGGTTTTGAACTGAGGAAATGCAAATGCCATCCAAACAACCAGCGTAAAACCGACACCACCAAAAGTCAGATAGACCCATTGGTAATCCATTTTAAAAACCTGTAAACATACCCAAAGCGCCCCATAAGTAAATAAAGAAGCCAGTGCACCAACCGAGATAAATTTACCCAACATTTCCGGTGCTTCATCCTTTGATAGCCACTGCAAAGATAACGACTGCTTTAAGGTTTCAAAGTAATGAAACCCCGTCGACATCAATAGAGTGGTAAGTAAAAGCCCGAATAAAGAAGGAAAAAAACCGGTAATAGCAGTACCTATGGTTAAAGCGCCAAGCGCAAGCAACATAAATCTCTGCTCGCGTATAAAGAGCAATACAAACACAGCGGTAAACGCCAGAAATCCAGGGATTTCACGCACACTTTGCAAAAGCCCAATATCCGACCCATCAAAATTAGCGCGTTCAATAACAAAGTTGTTCAGTAATGCCATCCAACTCGAAAAAGCAATAGGAACCACAATAGAGATAATAATTAAAAAGTTTTGAGGCGTTTTCCAACCCGCAGAGTGCGTCATGATTAAATCCTTATAGAGCAACACACTTACCTTAAATCTATCCGGAATAATAGACAAATTTATTTACAATTCATTCACGCTTGAAACAAAAATGCATACCTACCTATTGCATAAGTTAATGGAAATATAGAGATCTTCCGTTCAACACTGAAATCATGTAGCAAATAAGTTTAATAAATGACCATTCCAACTTTGACTAGAGACACTTATAATTATAATATCATCAATAGCGATGTCGTAATGTTGGAGGCTAGATGGATACAAAGGAAGAAGATCATTCAGAGCAGGTCTCAAAACATATGGAAAAAGGATTCACATCAATCAATAGTACAGATGCTCTAGGGATGTTAGAGCACGGTGGTGAGCTAACTGTCACCATTACCACACCAGTAGGCCGAGCCTTCAGCTGTAAAACTTTATTCATTGGTGCCCATTCACACAACCTAATTCTGGCCGAGCTACCAAATTTATCCATCGAAGACACCGGATTTTTCTTCCAATCTGGTTTTTGGGCGACAATACGAGCCATTTCTCCTAGAGGTGAAGGCGCTTTAGTTTCATTTAAGACCCAGCTAGAATACATTTTATCTAATCCAATCCCTATCATCGCCTTCAACATCCCAAATACTATGCAGGTCAACCAACTGCGTAGAGAACCTAGATATAGTATTGATCTCCCCGCAAGTGTTACATCTCAGGGTGTTAAATTGGAATGTCAAATGCGGGATCTTTCTGTACATGGTTGCCGATTCGTCACCCCACCTTTAAGTAAAGCGTTCCAAGTCGGTGATGAGATTTCCTTGTGTATCCATGAAGCTCTTGCGAAAAAACATCAATTTCAGTCACTCACTGGCCAAGTGCGCAACTCCCAAAGTTCAGTCCACTACGCAAGCTATGGTATAGAATTTGATGAAAAAGGAATTGATGCCTCAAAGCAACTCCTTTCTAAACTTAAGTTCAGCGGTAATAAGCTTATCTTGAGGTGAAATCACTTATCCTCTAACCAGAATCAGTATCAAATTAATTTTAGTGTGTTAAGTGTGCCCAAAAAGAGTCAGAAGCTATATCATTTACAACTTCATTTTGTTGGTCTTAAGAGGTGGACTATCTTGTTTTTAGTTGTCAAATGTGAGCTGGAAGTCATCTCAACTCGCTTTATTACAGAGTAAAAAACTGCCAGTTATAATGCCTACTATGATTGCAAACAGGAAAAGGTTACCCGTACTTTGTTGTTGATAGGCATTTTTATCAATAGTTTACTTATCGCTCAAAAGCTTACTTCTTTCATCTCACTGCGCACGCCATATTATTCATTGTAAAAACAAATGGTGTAGTTTTGAGAAGTCGAACTATAAGATTAATTTATGAGATTCGAATC
The DNA here is from genome assembly GCF_018860525.1 of Vibrio hepatarius. Lineage (GTDB taxonomy): Bacteria > Pseudomonadota > Gammaproteobacteria > Enterobacterales > Vibrionaceae > Vibrio > Vibrio hepatarius_B. Next base: position 104,223 of record NZ_JAHKPM010000029.1, on the reverse strand, counting down.
AATCATCAATGAATAATGAAAAATGAAAAATGAAGCTACTGAATTGTTATTTATGAGATCCAGCGCTTTGTTATACAAATCACCATACTGCAATCAGTAGTTAGAGGCATCTCACATATGCAAGCATGAGATCATTTGTATTCAAAAAGTCTATGATGCAGAATGAGATACATTTTAAATCATCTGCAAGGGCAAGGAATGCAAATTAAAGTAGATAAACTAGGCCATCCTGCGGTGGCAAAGCTACTCAAAGAGCACATGGACGATATGAATGCTACATCACCACCAGAAAGTGTACACGCGTTAAACAGAGAAGAGTTGCAACATCCAGAAACTATATTTTGGACCAGTTGGAAAGAAAATGAGTTACTTGGCTGCGCAGCAATCAAACCAATTTCTGAATTACATGTAGAGCTAAAAACAATGCGCACCGTCTCAGAAGCTCGTAATCAGGGTGTTGCATCAGCATTACTGTTACATATCATTGTTCAAGCGAAAAATGATGGATATCAAAGAATTAGCCTTGAGACGGGATCAATGTCCTTCTTTAAGCCAGCGCGAGAACTATATAAAAAATTTGGTTTTAAATATTGTTCTCCATTTGCAAACTATCAACCTGACCCTAACAGTAACTTTATGACCTTAGAACTCGGTTAATAGTATTAGCAATTTGTACCTAAACCTGCTCAACCCTTGGTCTTTTTCTAACAAGTTGAGCAGGCGAAAACCCCGTGACCAACATAGTTCCGGCCAACACTAGAAAAGTTCCCACAAAAGTGTTCATTCCAATGGGCTCATCAAGGACTAAAGCTCCCCATAAAATACCGAACACCGGAATAAGAAAAGTAACGGACAGAGCAGATGCCGCTCCCTCATCAACCACCAATCGAAAGTAAAGCAAATAAGCGATAGCTGTACACACTACGCCTAATACTAAGACAGACAACATTTCTTTTGAAGTAGGCTCACCCTGCATAGGAACAAAAGGCAACAAGGGGAGTATCCAGATGACAGCTGCCCACATATTGCCATGAGCATTTTCAAAAGCATTAATATTAGGAGCGGTTTTAGTGTAATTGGTTGCAATCCCATAACTACATGCAGCCATAACACCTGCCGCGATAGGTAAGACGGCCTCAAGCCCAATATTAACGGCATCCCAACCAACAAGAACGACAACTCCTATCACTCCCATGAGCATGCCAAGCATAGCTTTAGCAGTCAAAATGGCGTTGTGCCAAAAAATACCAATTAAAGCCCCCCAAATTGCCGCTGTAGAGTTAAGCACTGATAGTGTAGAAGCATTTAAAGTCTGTGCTGCATAAGCAAATAGCAGAAATGGCAAGGCTGAATTAAACAAACCAATAATCATGAAATGCTTAAAGTGACCTATAAAAGCAAGCTTCTTACGTAGATAGATAGAGATAAGAAATAAACTCAACGCGGCAAAACCCACTCTAAATTCTATGAGGTATGCTGGGCCAAAGGTGTAGGTTGAAATTTTCATGAAAAGGAACGAACTACCCCAAATAGCGGCAAGACAGATTAAACGCAAAAAACTTGTAGTCGACATGGTTTACCTCTTTCAATAGTTTGCGTTTAATGTGGGGGAGTTTTAAATGATAATCAATCAAAAGTCACTACTAGGCCAGTGTACACAAGACTCGGTATTTTGGGTTTATCCACCTTTTATAGTCACTGAGCTCCCTTTCGGTCTTATCTATATTTACTGAGCAATATCGGGCTTTTGTTCAACGGGCGTTGCCGTAGATTCGATCTCATCGCTAGCAGCTGCTGTAGGATCTGTTTCCTGAAGCGTTTCGGATTCTGTCTCTTGATGCTGCAAAATATCTTGTTCTTCTAGCAAAATACCTCGCTTATAGAGTTTGTTCAGCGCTTTAATAACCGAATGCTTTCCAACTTTGTTTTCTGAGATTTTTTTCAAAATCGGTTTTGCCAAAGATTGCAAGCCTACTACAGTATCGACACCAATATTGAGAGCAATTTGATCGCGTAAGCCCGCGGATTGATTATGGCCAAGTTGAGCAGCAATAAATAGCCAAATATACGCCACTGATTCGCCATCTGGTGGCTTCTTCATCCATTCTTCAGCAACCTTATACATTGCTTCTGTATAACCTTTTTCTGCTGCACGTTCCATCCAGTAGCAACCTTTAAGAGAATTCGCTGAGACCCCTACACCATGAATATAATTTAGGCCAAGTTTCAATCGCCCTTCATTGCTTCGCATAGCAGCAGCTTTCTGGTAATACTCAGTAGACAGGTTCGGCTTGGGGTTGGTGTTTTTTGGTGAAACAAACCACTCACCTAAAAATAACTGAGCATTAACAAAATTATGGTCAGCAGCCTGCATCATCACTTTTAGGGCCTTCTCAACATCCTGATCAGTACCCAAACCATTAAACAAGGCTATCGCCATTTCATATTTATCGGGTAGGCTACCCTCAAGAGCTTTAATACATACTTGCCAAAATTTAGCCTGCTCATTTAATACCGCATCGTTAAATTTTTCACTAAGGCGCACAATACCACACATACCATTAACATTATCGAGCTGTGCCGCTTTAGTATACCAATACACTGCGTCTTTCTGATTCATTCTCTCTGCTTCTTTCGCGAGGAATAGGATCGTTGTGATATCGCCTCCTTCTGCTTTTTTCACTCGGTCTTTTTCTTCCTGCTGACGGTTGTTTTCAAGGGCTTTACGTTTAGCGATACTTCGCTCTATACGCTGCTCTTCTAGCCTTTTTTTACGCATTTGTAGTACTAACATCCAAATAAAGGAGCCAAGTAGTAACAAACCCGTTGCGCCAATAGCGATTCCAATTAAATTCATCTGTTTACTTTCATTGCCTTTCACCAGCTCTACTGGTTTCTATCCCAGTCACCCCACTCAATATTGGGATCGACGCATTTTTATCCTTATCTAAGTGTACAGTACTCAGAGGATTAGTTGATGATTAAAAATAAAACATCGGTAACAAGATCAAACATCAGACCTTATTTCTTGAAAGAAATTTTTGTAGATAAACGTTGAATACTATCTAGGGTTCATTACTTAAAAGACGAATAAAAGCTTTAAAGACGTTTAAAAATCAAAAATGAAAAGCAAAATTGACCAAAAACAATAGCCGCACGGAGTAACTTATTTTATAATGAAAAATAACAAGCAAAAGCACTAATTTTCATTATTAGAGGTAACCAATGAGACTCATCCCGTTACTCAAAGCAGCCCAAGTTGGTCAGTGGGCTGCAGCTCATATTGCCAAACGCATTAACTACTTTCAGCCATCGGAAGAACGTCCCTTTGTATTAGGCTTACCAACAGGTGGTACGCCACTAGCAACTTATAAAGCACTTATTGAACTCTATAACTTAGGCGAAGTTAGCTTCAAACATGTCGTTACCTTCAATATGGATGAGTATATAGACATACCAGCAGATCACCCTGAATCTTATCGGTCGTTTATGTATAAGAATTTTTTTGATCATATTGATATTGAAGAAAAAAACATTAACCTTCTGGATGGTAACACTGCTGATCATGAAGCTGAATGCCAGCGTTACGAACACAAAATTAAGTCCTACGGCCGGATTAATCTTTTTATGGGTGGTGTAGGTAATGATGGCCACATTGCATTTAACGAACCCGCTTCCTCGCTCTCTTCCCGTACTCGTATCAAAACCCTCACTGAAGATACTCGTATTGCAAACTCTCGCTTCTTCGAAGGAGATATTAAACAAGTTCCTAAGTATGCTTTAACAATAGGGGTGGGAACACTTCTCGATGCCGAAGAAATTATGATTTTGGTTACAGGACACAATAAAGCTCTCGCATTAGAAGCCGCCGTCGAAGGATGTGTCAATCATCTCTGGACAGTATCTGCCCTGCAACTTCATCCTAAGTCAGTCATTGTTTGTGATGAGCCTTCAACGCAAGAACTAAAAGTAAAAACGGTGAAGTATTTCACCGAACTAGAAGCAAACAATATCAAAGGGTTTTGAGACAAAGTTCTTAAACCCGATGCCAGTAGCGTCGGGTTTAAGTCAGCTAACTCAAAAAAGTATTGCCCACTTTCAACCGCAAAGGCACTACACAAAAAATTTACTACAAAGTGAACTTTTGGCTCATACGACAGAAGTTTAAGTTATCGATTAAATTTGCTACTGGTTCTAGGCTATTCTCTTCAAACTGGACGCCAATCTTACTATAGCGACCAGTCGTCTTAACATTGCGAACCACCGCTTCAAGGATATCTGAAGACACTGATTCTTCCCCACCGGTATCTTCAATACGCAATGAGACGACATCACCCACCTTATGCTTGGTTAAATCTTTCTCTAATACTACAAGGCAACCTTGACTGGAAATATCGCGGACCTGACAACTTAATTTATTACTTTTAGGAGCAAGTACACCGCCCAAAATCAACTCCAAGCGAGCGCTTTCCCTAAGACCAAACGCAACCTGAGTCGCTAAGGGAAGAGAAATCAAAAACAAACTGTTATCACCCGCTTCAAGTACATACTCAACCTTACTTTTGAAGTAAATCCTAGCACCACCTCCAGATTCAGAGATCACACAAGCTTTAATAGGGAACCCACGTTGAAAATAGACCGCCATTTCCTTAGGTGATGCATTAGGTGTTTCAAGAAGCATCAGGTTATTGGAATGTAACCCTACATACTTGGTTTTACCTTTAAATGTCTTCCCTGTCGGAGTCATGATAAAAAAAGCAACTTCACTCAAAGGTCTTATATCACTGAATACATCCTCACCATAGCAGATGCTTTCCGAGGAAGGTAACTCTGCCTGTTGTTGCCCTGCGCCGGATGTAAGCTCTATTGCCTCTTCCGATTCTTTCGGCTTTTCCTCTGCCATAATATCAGCCCAAACAATAAGTCTACTGGTGCTTTAAAGTGTATACCCAATTCGCCTTTACCCACAAAATTAAGCACTCATCTAAACTGAATTCGTTGGTAAATAGAAATGGTTATTCTACTATTCCAGTTCGGTTAAAAAACAAACTCAAATAAAAGTTCAAGAAATGTAGTGTATAAAGGTGGTAGGGCGGACAGGAGCGATAAAAAAGAACGATATTGCCTCGTCAGAGCTGAGGGCAAGCATACCCTTGTCATCATAAGTATTAAAATAAATCGATAATACTTAATTCTAGACATCGTGTTTTAGCCCATATGACGGTGCTTATATAAGCTATTGATCTCAATTTATTTTCAATCAAAACCAGTGATATGATTCAAGACACTTTTCTATACTCACAAATGAGCCTTGGAGTCTGTATCATGCTATCAAAAAGTATCTAACATAATAAATTTAAAGATAAAAGTTGACTAATTGAGATAGAATTAGTCACTACCGACAACATTAAACATGAGGTTTTTAATAACATCCTATATATATGTCCGAATTTTCATGCTACATGTCAATTAAACCTAGACACATTATTTCAAAACGCTAGTATTGTCCCACTCAGTTAGCGAAAACTGAGGTCACGCAGAAATTTATATAACAATTCATTGCAGGGATCATTATGCAACACAACTCTTTATTTGCCCGCTTTGCGCGTGGAAATTTGGTGTTACAGATCTTAGCCGGTATCGTTCTCGGTGTAGGTCTTGCCACCATTTCTCCTGAATATGCACAAAGTGTTGGTTTACTTGGAAGTCTATTTGTCGGTGCTTTAAAAGCCGTCGCCCCCATTCTTGTTTTTATCCTAGTTGCGGCTTCAATTGCCAACCAGAAAAAAAACCAACATACATACATGCGCCCTATCGTTATATTGTATCTATTTGGTACCTTTACGGCAGCTCTAACGGCCGTCGTATTAAGCTTCATGTTCCCAACCACATTAACACTGGTTTCTGGAGCTGAAGGTGCAACACCACCTCAAGGTATCGCTGAGGTCATGAATACATTGCTATTTAAGATCGTCGACAACCCAGTGAATGCATTAATGGATGCCAACTATATAGGCATTTTGGCTTGGGCCGTTGGTCTGGGTTTAGCTTTGCATCATGCTTCAGCTACCACGAAAGCGGTTTTTGAAGACTTAAGCCACGGCGTTTCGCAAATTGTTCGCTTTATTATTCGTTTAGCACCATTCGGTATTTTTGGCCTTGTGTCTTCAACTCTAGCAACTACTGGCTTTGATGCGTTAGCAGGCTACGCTCAACTTCTTGCAGTTTTACTGGGCGCTATGGCTATCATCGCTTTAGTAGTTAACCCAATTATCGTGTTGGTTAAAACGGGCGAAAATCCATACCCACTTGTATTCCAATGTCTACGCGAAAGTGGCGTGACAGCTTTCTTTACTCGTTCAAGTGCTGCGAACATTCCTGTCAATATGGCCTTATGTGAAAAGCTAAAACTTGACGAAGATACCTATTCAGTTTCAATTCCACTTGGTGCAACCATTAATATGGCTGGCGCGGCAATTACCATTACTACACTCACACTTGCAGCTGTACACACCATGGGCATTGAAATTGACATACTTACCGCTTTGCTCCTTAGCGTTGTTGCGGCCGTTTCTGCATGTGGAGCATCAGGGGTTGCGGGTGGATCGCTACTTTTGATTCCACTAGCATGTGGCCTATTTGGCATTCCAAATGAGATCGCTATGCAAGTAGTCGCTGTAGGCTTTATTATCGGTGTTGTACAAGACTCAGCTGAAACTGCATTAAATAGCTCAACCGATGTGGTATTTACCGCTGCTGTTTGTAAAGCAAAACACAAGCAAAATGCTTAACTGTACCTTATTCAATAAGGTCTAAGTCCACCCAAATATAAAGCCCCCAAATAGTTGGATAATCCATTGTTAGGGGGTTTTTTATTATAAATTTACTATGAAAATTTATAGCTGCTTGCAGATCACTCCAACACAGAGAAGGATCTTTTACGATATTACTATGATATTACTTTAACTTTACGTGAAATAGCCAATCCAGTAGCCATCCTATTGTATATATTGACCCTTATGACCCATCACTATATTCGCAATTATGTTTTTAGGTGAATCTGCTGTTAAACACTCTGGAATCGTTCCTGCCCATGAGAAAATTATTGTTAATACGGCCAAGCTACATGACTGTATTATTATGGTTCGCCCAGTCAATCGCCTTTCTACCACGCTTATCGAAGAAGGTTATGCAACCAAAGATTTACATGTAAAAGGCAAGTCTTCCGACTGGGGCCCCCAAGCGGGTTTTATATGCTGCGATCAATATTACAGTAAGCTAGTTCACAAAGGCTGGCGAGAAATAGAGAAGTTCAATCACAAGGCTACAGAGTCAATACGCAATGGATCAGCAAAGGCAGTACCTCTACTAATTTCTGAGGAGAGATTACAGTATTTACTCAAACAGAAAATGCTTCATGGGGTATCGAAAAAAGAGGGAACCTTTCAAGTTACCTGTCATGGAAAGCCACACCAAGACTTTATTCTCTACCCTAATGGGCGTATACCATTCAGCGAACATTCACATTTTCACCGGCAGTACCGCAAAGATCTTCATCCCATGTTTGAAATACTACCGCACTTGAGAAACGGATATTGGGTAATGACCAAAAAAGGGAATAGTGTCGAACCGATTATGGCACTGGCAGAAACATCAAATAGTGTTCCCTTAACGGCAGACTATGACTTATTTTGTGTTGCTCCGCATCTAAGCCAATTTGATTCGGATAAACCTACACGGCTTAAGTTTGTGGTGAAAATAGTGCAAGGTGCACTTGCTCAAAAAGACCGTAGGATAGTCGATGCCGACCTAGGTAAAATTTCACAACTAACTCAAAAAGTGAAGCAGAAAATCAATCAAGACATCGGCGTCAATAGTGTGATTCACCATGGCTGTGAAGTCGACAACCCCGTGACAGAGCTCGACTACCCTATTACCGCTTTTACGCCTTGGAAACAAGTGGTTGGCGCGACCAACCAACAAGAATTACAGACCCTAGCTAAAGATATACTCCGCATTGGCTATATCTTTTATCCCAATCGGCTTTGGAGCCAGACTGACGCAATTAACAGTAATTGCAGTCAATCTCCACTAAAAAATTATCAATGGAACACCAATATCCAAGAAAGCGAGTTATCTAAACCGGAAGTACTGTCACCACCTAATGACTATACTCACCCACAAAAAGCCCCTCATAAAGAGGGGCAATAGACCATCGCTTATTGTTATAGTGACACTCTTTAGGATTTTCGAAACTTAACCAAAATCGCCATTGACGTAACCTTTCGTGCGGTCATCTCTAGGCTGACTGAAAATAACCTGAGTCGAGTCATGCTCAACCAACTCTCCCATAAGGAAAAAGGCCGTACGATCTGAAATCCGGCGAGCTTGCTGCATAGAATGAGTAACAATCACAATCGTATAGTTTTTTTTCAGCTCTTCCATCAGTTCTTCAATTTTATGCGTTGCAATAGGATCGAGCGCTGAGGTTGGTTCATCCATCAAAATCACATCAGGCTCCATTGCAATAGTACGTGCTATGCATAAACGCTGCTGCTGACCGCCTGATAGACCAAATGCATGAGATTTTAGGCGATCTTTCACTTCATCCCATAAAGCTGCACTTCTCAATGAACGTTCAACAACCTGATCAATGTGCTTTTTCTCTTTTATACCTTGGGCTCTAAGTCCATAGGCCACATTCTCATAGATACTCATCGGAAATGGATTCGGTTTTTGGAAAACCATTCCAACTTTTATCCGCAGGTCAGCCACATCGATATTGCCATAAATATCATCGCCGTCCATATCCAATTTACCCGTTATCTTGACCCCTTCAATCAAGTCATTCATACGGTTAAGGCAGCGCAGCAAGGTTGACTTACCACAGCCAGATGGCCCTATAAGCGCTGTTACTTGGCGAACAGGTATCGGTAAATTAATCGATTTGAGTGCCTGATTGTCACCGTAAAACAGGTCTAAATTTTCGATATCAAATTTGTTCATGGTCTTCATCTCTTAAATCTAAAATGGGTCGCTATAAGCTTGATTACCTAATAATTCGCCGTATTAAAACGGCGGGCAATGAGCTTAGTGATCATATTGATCACCAGAACCACCACAATCAGTACTGTCGCTGTGCCATAAGCCTGATTCCACTCTTCAATGGTAAATAATTCAGTGGTCAGCTTATATAAATGAACCGTTAGTGTTCGCCCAGAATCAAGTAGTGAGTCAGGTATACGCGCAACCATCCCCGCGGTCAAAAATACTGGGGCAGACTCACCTATCACTCGTCCAATACTCAATATAACCGAGGTTATAATACCCGGCATAGCGCTTGGCAATATCAGCCGCCAAATCGTATAAATCTTAGCTGCTCCCAAACCATATGACCCTTCTCGATAGGTTTGAGGAACGGCCATAAGTGCTTCTTCTGTGGTGCGTATAATTACCGGCAAAATTAAGATACTCAAAGTCAGAGCACCTGAAAGAATTGAAAAGCCGAGTCCGAGAATCGCAACAAAGAAAGTCATACCGAACAAACCGAAGATAATGGACGGTATACCTGCTAAGGATTCGGTACAAAAACGAATCACTTTAACTAGCTTACTGCCAACTTGGGCATATTCAGTAAGATAAATTGCCGTCATAATCCCAATCGGAGCAGCGACAGCAATCGAAGAGACAACCATATAAAGCGTCGACACTATCATAGGGAAGATACCATGCTCTTCACCAGTGCGTGTGTAGTTATCGGTAATAAAGTTCCAGTCTACATGTTGTAGGCCGTTCGATAAGATGTACCAAATAATCCAGAATAAAAAGCCAACCGTCAGAGCGGCCGCGGCCCAGATTAAACTCTTGAGAACATTGTCTTTAAATTGACGATGTTTTTTTAGTGCAATGCGATCCATAATCTTTACTTCCTAAGCCACTATTTCGCTTTCTCACGATTAAGATAAAGCAGGCCAGCATTGAGCATCATAATAAATACCAGCAGTACTACGCCTGTCGCATATAAAGCATTCGCGTGCACGCCACTTGCGTAAGACATTTCAATCGCAATATTGGCGGTTAAAGTACGTGCAGAGTCAAGAATACCTTGTGGCATTGCAGGCGCATTACCCATCACCATAATAATCGCCATTGTCTCACCAAGCGCTCGGCCGATTCCGAGTATTACACCCGTCATGATGCCGGATCGTGCAGCAGGAACCAGCAGCTTAAAAATGGTAAAAATCTTTGATGCACCAAGTGCTAAAGAACCTTCTTTATAGGTACTCGGCACAGCGCGTATTGACGTTTCAGATACCGTAATCACAGTAGGAAGAATCATCACACCTAATACGATGATCCCAGCTAAAATTGTATTACCCGCTGGTACTTCAAAAATATCCTGAATTAAAGGGACAATGATAATAAGGCCAAAAAAACCATACACGACAGATGGAATACCTGCTAGCAATTCAACCGCAGGGCGGATGATATCGGCAAGACGTTTAGGCGCAATCTCAGCAATAAAAATTGCCGTCAAAATGCCAACTGGCACGCCAACTAGGACAGCACCTAAAGTTGATACCACAGACGCAACAATCATGGTTGCTACGCCATAAAGAGCCGGTGGCAACCAGTCTTGACCAAGAACAATGTTAGACACCCCTACCTCTTTAAAAGCGGGGATCGATTCTTGAACAATGAAATAGGCGATAACCGCCAAAGAGACAATGCCGATGACAGCACTGGTAAGAAATAAGCCATGAAAGATACGCTCTTTCATATCAACACGACGTTTCGCGCGCAAGCGTGGCTTAGATAATTGAGTCGCTTGAGTATTCATAAGCTCGTCACTATTTGTTGCAATGGTCATAATAATTTTACCCTTCTAACAAACCAGGTTTGCTCGAAGTAAAGCAAAAGCCCAGCCCAAAACGGGCCGAGCAATAAAAATATCAATAATATTAATGAACAGAGATGTAGCCGTTATTATCAACTAAAGTTTGAGCCTCTGGAGAGTGCATCCAATCTAAGAACTTTTGAGTCTCTGACGATGGCTTACCTTCTTTGTATAAAACGAGGAAAGGACGAGCCACTTTGTAAGTACCATTTTTCACATTGCCTACATTAGCTTCCACACCATCTATCGGCAAAGCATGAACTGAATTATCGACAGTCCCTAAAGAAATATAACCAATCGCATATGGGTTTGAGGCAACCATGGTTTTTAAAGCGCCATTGCCGTTCGCAACTTGAGCCCGTTGTGAAATAGCCGATACTTTTTGACCGGATATTTTCTTTTTCAGTTTCATGATGTCTTCAAAAGCGCCGCGAGTACCTGAAGCCGTGTCACGAGTAATTGTTACTATTGGCTTGTCTTCACCACCAACCTCTTTCCAGTTGGTAATATCACCCTTGTAGATTGAGCTTACTTGCTCAGCAGTTAACGCTTGGAGAGTATTTTTAGGGTTAACCACTACTGCAATGCCATCAAGTGCCACTTTCATTTCTTTAAGCTCGGGCTCCTGCTCTGAAGCTTTCAGGTTACGAGAGGACATACCAAGATCAGCTGAGCCATTTTTTGCAGCTTTAACACCAGCTGACGAACCAGGACCTTGCACTTCAATAAATACGTTCGAATGGGTTTTCATGTATGTTTCAGAGAAAACTTCCATCAGTGGCGTTACGCTACTAGAGCCCACTGCAGAGATCGTCTCTTTAGCAGAAACGGAAGTCACTGCCATTGCGCCTAGAAGTGCAATTGCACCGATAACTGTCTTTTTCATCACAATTTCCTTAGTTGGCATCATTGCCACTGTGTTTCATTTGAACAATGCTAACTTTAGGACTCAATTGTGACAGTTGTGTTTCACTTCGTTGAAGGCTATATGACAAAGGGGATTTATTTTGATTTTTTTATTGATAAGGCTCGAAAGTACAAAAAATAAAATCAATACTCTATGTTAAAAGCTGCATAGATGGATGTATTACAGGTATAAAAATTAACGAATAAACAACGTTCCCAGTATCTTTTCGGCTGTTTTTCTATAACGCAGTAGCACTGTGCTTCTTGGCAGCCAAGCCGGCGTATACAGAATTGTTTTCGCTTTAGAAAAGGTTAAAAAACCTTCTTTTCCATGGTATTGGCCAATACCCGATGCGCCAATTCCACCAAATGGTGCATCTTCAATAGCTACCTGGAGCAATGTATCATTGATAGCAATACCTCCGCTATGAGTTTGCTCAATCACTTGACGCTGTAATACTTTATCTGTTGACATCAAATACAACGCGAGTGGCCGAGGGTTAAAATTGATATAACTTAGCGCCTCATTCAAGCGACGATAACCAATCACAGGTAAAATAGGGCCAAAGATTTCTTGCTGCATAACCTGCATATGCTCGGTCACACCGGTAATAAGATGTGGCAGCATCTGGCCCTGTTCTAACTCCACATGTTCAATGGTGTGGATACCAGCACCGCGAGATCGCGCATCTTCTAACATGAGGCTCAGCCGATTATACTGCTGTGGATTAATAATATGAGTAATAGAAGTTGCTTCATTACCTTGTAAATACAAAGATTGATATCGTTTGAGATAGAGCTCAACAAACATCTGCTCTTTCCCTGTTGGTAATAGTACATAATCTGGAGACACACAGATTTGCCCTGAGTTAACGGACTTACCAAACAATACCGCATCGACTGCGGCTCTTAAGTCTATATTGTTATCTATAATGACCGGAGATTTACCGCCAAGTTCCAAGGTTACAGGTGTTAAATTTTTCGCTGCTGCTTGTGCAACCAACTTACCAACTGGCGTGGATCCCGTAAAAATAAGGTGATCAAATGGCAACTTGGAAAAGTAACTGGAAATATCAACCTCACCTTCAACAGGATAAATATGCCCTCCCACACTGGTGAATATATTACTTAATACTTGATTAGTGTGATGAGTATGTTCGCTCAACTTAACCATTACTCGATTGCCTGCAGCAATTGCAGTCACAATTGGCGCAATACTGAGAACAATAGGAAAGTTCCAAGGGACAATAACTCCCACCACACCAAGTGGTTGATATTCTACCCTAACCGATGACGGAAAGAGTAATAAGCCAGATTTACGCCTACTTGGCTTCATCCACTGTTTCAGATGCTTAATTGTGAAGCTTATATGCTTTATTGCTGGCAGTAGGTCACAAATAAGACTATCAAAACGACTTCTTAAGCCGTAATCTAAACTCAAGGATTCAATAAGAGCCTCTTGATGTTCAACCAAGGCTCGTTTAAGGGTTTTGAGTCTCTCTATACGTATGCGATAAGACGAACAAGGCTCACTTTGATAGTATGTTTTAACTTCGGCATACAGTTGATAAAGCTCTTCCTCGGTTCGGATATGCTCTTTTTGCCAGCGACTAAAGTCAACAACATCTTCCATATATCATCACCACCTGATTGGTATCTCCTTCCCGCAACTATAGTACGGTAGATCGAGACTGCGCAGTGACCCTTGACACAAATACCAAACAGGTGATTAGGATCAACAGATACTAGCCATATCACAATTGAGACATCACCGACTGAAAATTTTCAAGTCCAATAGAACCTACCACTCTTTGCTTAGCCATTTCTAAACCGCTTGAGTCATAAAAAAACACAGCAGGAGGACCAAACACATTTCTTTCTGCTAACCAGGCCATCTGCTCAGGCGTACTTTTGGTAACATCAAACTTTATCGTTTTCCAATCTGAAAATTTATCTAGCACCGACTGTTCGGTAAATATTTCTTTTTCGATAACCTTACAAGATACACACCAGTCTGCATAAAGATCCAAAATCACTCGCTGCTCCTGCTGCTTAGCCAACGTCAAGTTTTGTTCCAATAAAGACACAGAGTCAACCTTAGCGAAAGGTAACATAGAGAGAGTAGTTTGCTTACTTGGCATGGAAACAAGGCCCAGTGGTTTGAGAGGATCTTGCGAACCAAGCAGCATACCTACAAATACAACCAAGCCATAAAATAAAGACATAAATGCGGCTAGCTTCCGCGTTCTAGCCCATCCTGGTTGAGCTGAATCCAAAGCACCAAAATGAATTCCACTACCAATCGCCAGCACGGCCCAAGCCAACATTATCAACCATGATGGCGCAAATCTGCTCACTAATACGATAGCGACCGCGAGTAGCAAAATACCAAATAGCTGTTTAACGGCTATCATCCAAGGACCAGATTTGGGTAACAACTTACCACCGCTAATCCCAATTAAGATAAGTGGCACACCCATACCCAATGCCATAACAAATAACGTCACTCCACCCAAGACCCAGTCTTGAGTAGTCGAAACATACAGTAAAGCCCCCGCTAATGGCGCACTCACACAAGGTGACACAACCAAAGCAGACACCGCCCCCATGGCAAATACGCTAACTACTTTTCCTCCACTCACGTTATCTGAGTGACTAGTAAGTTTTTGCTGGATTGAAGACGGTAGTTGCAATTCATAAAAGCCAAACATGGCTAAGGCGAGCAAAACAAATACGATGGCAAACAAGGATAACAGCCAAGGCTGCTGCATAGCAGCCTGAAGATTGACTCCTTTGGCTAGTGTAGTGACCAAAATTCCAGTCAATGCATAACTTGACGCCATTCCAAATACATAGGAACTGGATAATATCAAACCTTTTTTACCTGTCATATTGGCATCACCACCAATAATACTCGATAGAATCGGTACCATAGGCAGTACACATGGTGTCATTGATAAGCCAAGACCAAGTAAAAAGAAAATGAGTAACGCCTGAATTTTTGGTGTGTTGGTGAGAAGATCAGATAATCCTGCCGTATTTTCTGCCAAACCGCTGATTTTTTGCCAAGTCAAATCAGGGTCAGACTTTGATACTCCATTGGGCAAATCCATTGTGATTGTCTGCGGTAAATAACATAACCCTTTGTCAGAACAGCCTTGATAACGAATTTTAATTTGTCCTTCACCACTGTATGGAATTAACACCGTCATAGGTTGATCGAAAACCACCACATCGCCAAAATATTTATCTTGCTTGGGCTTGCCAGCAATTGAAAACTGCGGCTCACGGAGTAACACTTGGCTACTGGATGAAAATTTAAATCTGCTCTTATAGAGGTAGTATTGTGGCTGGATAGCGAAATGAATCTGCACGCCTTTATCACTCACAGACCATTGGTACGGGAATGCTTCTTCCACAGGCAAAAACTCTGGTTCTTGCGCTAATAACACCAAAGGAAGGTAGGCGATAAGAGCGAGGATGAGAGTTCTTATCATGCAATAAACTCCGAATCTTGATGAATGGATAATTGATCGTCAATAAACACGACACCAACCTCATTAGGTACTGCTAGCGTCGGTTCTATGGTAAGTGCGGTACTCAAAGCACCAGCTTCTAGAGCTGTCGGTGCCAACACACTTACCGAAAGTACTTGAGGATGCGTCCCGCACTGAGCTAAAATGTGCGAGCTTTGCTGATCACCAAATTTAAAGCCACGTTCATAGTGTGCAGACGTTGTCAGCGCCGCATTAACCAAAGGTAAAGAGAACCAAGGTTCACTTTTATTTTTCGGGTTTCTCACCGCAACATTAAACGCAGAGCCATCTGGCTTAACGCCGAACGCTCGAATGTCTCCACCAAAATTAACCAATGCTGCTGATGCGCCGAGTGATTGTGCAATATTTATGGCCTGATCGACAGCAAACTCTTTGATTACGCCACCAAGATCAAACTGAGTCTCTGCGTTGTGTATGACAAGCGTCTGTTCAGATAAATGCCATGCTTTAATACCCATAAAATTTTTAGCATAACCATAAGCCGCATCTCTACCCATACTTGGGTTTTGTTTCATTAGTGACTTAACTGACCCTATTGCTGGGTCAAAGGTCCCTTGAGTACCATCAACCAAACGCTTGACTACTTCAAACACTGTATAGCTTTCTTCATCAAGCATCACTGTTGCAGCTTTACGATTATTTACCGCTTTGTTAAGCCATGATGTCGGCGCATAAAAGTTATACTTTTCTTCTAATCGAAGTGTATTAGATTCAATAGTGGTAACAATCTCTTTCGCCTGCTCAGTACCAAATAGCTGGACTTCACACACAACTGTCATAGCTTGGAAACGATGTATCAATGGCGAACTAGAACTCATAAGTTGCTCCAATAGCCCACCATTGAGCCTCAAACCCATTAGACTGCTCGTAGTATGCCCCCAAAAGGTTCAAACGCAGGGATTTATGAAGTTTTAAACTCGCACCTAACTCATAAGCGTTGGCGGTAAAATTTCCCAAACGAAGATCAGATGTTGCATATCCTTGTGAGGCAAATGTAGGATCACTGCCATTAGGATCACGGTAAAAATCGGCGGCGGCTTGAGTATACCAAAAATAGCCTGGTGCCAATGTTAACCAAGTGTTTAGATTCCAAGATAACTTTCCACCCACTTGATGTGAACTTACACCCCAATCGTCATTAAAAAATTTATAACGTGGGCGCACAACTATTAAATCAGATAATGACCAAAAAGCTTGAATATTCAGGCCACCAGATAAACGCTTATCTGGGCGGGAGTCTTGTCCAAGAAAGACTTCATCAGAACCAATAGTACCACTCCCATCAATGTCAACTTCACGCAATACCGTCAAATAGTGATTACTAAGATACCCCGACCGATAACCTGCATAAGCCGTATATATCATGTAATAATTAGGAGTAAAGGTTTGTGATAATCCAGCTTCTACACTTCCAGTAAATATGTCTTCCCAAGTTTGGGAATTACCTGTGGTACCATACTTACCAAATGCTAGAGTTTCATCAAACAAAGTCGATATACCCAAACTGTATGAGCGATTTTTTTGAGAATCGGCGTAAATTAACCCTTTAGCATTTAATCCAATACTCCGATAGTCTTCTTCCGTGGAAAAATTCCCCCCCATAGTCCACTCATTTCGCCGCTCATCTCTGTAGGTCACGCTACCACTGACCGATTGGCGCGTATCCTCTAGTTGATATTTTTGAATCTTATAGTTACTACTATTGGGGTCATAGCCAGCTCTTATTACTTGATCTGTCATCACCTGAGCTTGCTGAGTTTTCGTTACTCGATTATTAGCATCCGCAGGGCCTGATAAGGGCGTTGTAGGCCCCCAAGAAGGTGATGCTCCAGAGACAGTATCATAGCCAAGTTCAAGATTTATCGTCCAATCTAAGCCAATGCTTTTCTCAATAGAAACAATACTATCTCCAGCTTCAACTTTATCATCATATTCTTGGTAATTCAGATAATGAACTGATATATGATCTTCAGCCAACACATTATTGGCTACTGCAGCTGCACCAAGCAGCGTTATAGGTAATTTTTTCATTTTGTTTTATTTAATAATTAGTTACAACCGCAACCGCCACCACCGACGCCACTACCACCAACCGAGCCTTGCTTATATGAAAAAACCTTTTCCGAAAACAAATCGAACTCTGGAATTTCCCCACCTGGCTTCATCTCTTTTTTTGCCAGTGTTCCTTTTTGCCAAGGTTTTACCGCTTCGATGCCAAGTACTTCATCAACGAAAGCCAAAGCCGACGTTTCATTGCTAACAGGCTTGGGTTGTTCTGCCCTTGGTAAGCTTAAGCCACCAGCCTTTGGCTTAACCAATTCAATATTACGCCTTAACCCGATTTCAGAGCTACCACTGGTGTATACCTGACTGGATATTACCTCTTCTTCCATACTATCTTGCTTCACAGTAGGCTCCGTTTTTGTGGGTTTTTTTTTACCCAAATTGCTAAGGTCAACTTTGGGTGCAGCAACACTTAGGGTTGAAAAAAGCAACGCCAAAACAAATGTACTCAGCTTCATAACTGCACTCCCATCTGTGTCAAATCATCTAGGATGACAGAGCGAATATCAGTGATTGCGCCAAACCGTACTTTGAGTACTTGTCCCTGATAAACATAATAAAGTGCAGGCATTCCGACAGGTTTAAACTCTGCAATCAATTGCTGCTTAGGATCGTTAACAACTGGAAAACTCAATCCCAGAGATTTTTGAAACTCAAGACCAACCTCAATATCTTCATCAACATCGACTCCGACAAAAGTTACACCAGTTCCTGATAGCTCACTATATAGCTGATTGACTATGGGTAATTCATGACGACATGACACACACCATTCGGCAAAAAAATCTACTATGGTTAGCTGATCAGGTTCCAGCTTTAGCCCTTTCGCAACGCTTTCTGTCACGGTTTCCCCTTCTTGAAATGCTAGCGTTGAGAAAGACGCGCACACGGCGAGCACTATAGCCAGTTGCTTTATCATTCTTTTTTCCTTATATTTTCGAGGTTCATTTCTGCCCAAAGTTAAGAGTCGTGTCATAGTCGACATAAAGCACTTTTGAAAAATACTCATCAAGTTCTTGAGTATTGGTTGCCGACAAAACCTGCCCCTTAAGCTGACTATCCTGTGCCGCATTAACGCAACGAGTAAACTGTTCTAATCGATAGTCTGGGATATTAAAGCCAATAAAATTCAGCTGGATACCAAACTCATTAGCCAAACGGTCACAAATACCTGCCGAAACCAACTTGTCCAGTGCAGAGCTGCCATCGACGCCATCAGTCATCAAAATCAGTTTTTGCGTAGGACGAATTGAGTAGGGACGGTAATTCCATTCGTGACGCCACTTAGGTATAAGCTGTCTAGCCCCCCAAATCAGACCTTGGAATGAGCTTGTCCCTCCAGCCGTTTCTAGGGTATCAATGGCGTATTTGATTTCTCTCATATTGTCAGTCAAAGGCACTAAAGGTGAGGAGCCGCTGCAATCGAAAAGAAAATCATCCTGCAGCTTTAACTCTACTTGCTTTTCTGAGTGAATAGTGTCTAGGTTAGCCACCGTTTGCTCGGCCGAAAAAACATCGTGTTCATCTTTGGTTAGACCATTAGCACATTGCACACCCGTGACATTTGCCCATGCGGGATTAACAACCGACACACCGTCAGAAAAAGGGACAATTGAGATACTCACCGCTCTGCGCCCAGCAAGCTCAATATTGTTATCCTCAATGCGATCAATCGCTCGACCAAGAATACTTTTCAGAGTATCGATGGAATCCACCATTGAGCTGGAAATGTCGAGAACCAACGTCATTTCAGTTGGCGTCACTTTCGCAACATGGTGGATATATGTGTGCTCAGAAGCGCGAGAATACGCTGAATAAGATCCTTGACCTATATTCAGCAACGAGAATGGATCATCGAGATGGTAGTTGATACTGATATCACAGTCAGGACCAGATTGAAACTCACCTAGTACCCCATTGATATTAGGCTGATAATAGCTAAGATAAGTTTGGTTAACATCTGTTTCTGAGCTAGCACTAAAAGTGCAGGCCAAAGCAGCTGCGTCAGCAGCTTGCATTGCACGATTGTGAAGTTGGACGTTAAATCCTACCATAATCGTACTCAACACCAGTGCCAATACAGGCAGCAATAAAGCGAGAAAAGATAAAGAAACAGAACCAATTACCTGCCTAGGCACTATATTTTCTCCCGATAACCGCAGCTTGGCTTCGAAGCGAAGAAGGAAATGGCAGACCTAACCATTTAAAAATAGGACTCATCGACTCTAAGGGCTGGGATACACACAAGGTCACCTGATATAAGTTAGCGGTTTTACCTTGAAGCGATGCAACCGTCCTTTTACTCATTGGCGCTAGTGTTGCAAGTGAGTCTATCTTTTGTTCTACCTGACAATCGTTCCCCGCTCGCTGTGTAATCACCTCAGTTTCATCACTAGCAGAAAAGCGCATTTCCAATATCAAACCAACACGCGTCATGTCCAATTCAGCAGGTAAAGAACGTCTCGCCAAAATCATTAAGTGCTCAGCGCTATCTGAGTGATAATTTTTAGCTTGTCCATTGGAAACCAAAGCCCGTGATGCCACACTCACCATGGAATAAGCAGCACTATCTAGCCTAGTTTGCAGATAAAATATTTTGTATACCGCGAACAAGCCAAGTATGACCACAAGCAGCCCCACAACTACCGCGGGAAATTCAATCACGGCCGAACCGCGTTGTTTGTTGCGCTCATGCATCATAACTGACCATTACGGTGCGACTGAGGGTCGTCACCGATGGAAACGCTTCCGATAATCTTGGAGCTAGCAAAAAATGAAAGTGATAGCGAATTTTATATTCAGCGATAGTAGCTTGATGCGAACTAATCAAATCTCCTGAAGCTAAAGACGCCACGCTATCAGCGTAGCGAGGAATATCCATTTGAATATTCCCGGCAGTAAGTAAAGGAAATTTAGCAATCTGAACGCTAATTTGCTCTTCCACAAACGAAGAGGGCGCCATTGTACGCGCATTGCGCATTGCTGAAGATACAGCTGATTCAAAAACCATAGTGACCCACATCAAGCGGACAACCTCAAAGCCCACCAAAAAAACCATCATTAACGGTAAAATCACCATTGCAAATTCGATTGTCTGACTCCCAGATTGACGACGCAAAGCCATTAGTTAATACCTTGTTCAGCAAGAGTCTGATAATACGCAAGTGTGCTCTCTAGCTCCGATTGATTCAGTTCACTCATAGCAATCGTTTTAGCTGCATCAATTTTACCGTTAGCAGCATAGGCTAGAGCAAGGTTAAGCCGAACTTTGCTCGTTGCTTCTCCTCGCAGATAGATAGGGTATAAAATCTGAATACTTTGTTCAGGCTGCCCATCTAAAAGCCATCCCAGTGCAAGGTTGTTTCGGTATTCCAGGCTATCTGGTCGAATGTTAATTGCGCCTTTAAAGGCACTACGGGCTTTTATATAATTTTTTTGCAATGAATAAGTCACACCTAAGCTATTTAGTGCAATATCATCGTCTTGGTTATTATCAACGGCTTTCAACAACGTATTGGTGGCTAATCGAATGTTGCCCAAAGCAAGATGAGCTCGACCTAACTCTCGATCAAATTCCGACGATGGAGCGACTGCGCTGCCCTTGTTAAGATAGTACAGCGCCTCATCATAACGTGCAGCTTGGTTACAAGCACTGCCAGCTAAAAAGAGCAGCTGAGCATCATCGGGGGCTTGCTTAAGCTTATGTTTATAAATAACCAGCGCATTTTCCGCATGGCCATTTGTCAACGCTGTCAGGGCAAGTTTCAAGTCTTGATCAGTTTTTTGTGTTCCTGTCGACTGACAGCCAAACATCAACAAACTGAGGCATAAGATGGCTAACGATGAGTTCATAACCTCTCCAATGTCTCAAATAGGCTTAATACAACAGGTGCAACAATCATGATTACCACAGGTAACATAATCAAAACGACAAGAGGAAAAGACATCTTCGCCGGAATTTTTCCGGCCCATTCTTCCAGTTCAAGCAACTGATAATGGCGGCTATCTGCAGCCATTAGACTAAGCGCCTTTGAAAGCGGCGTACCAAACTTAAGTGCTTGAGACATAGTCACTACCATATTGTTGATATCCGATAGCTCTAATCTTTGATCTAGATTAACAAGTGCTTGTTGTGGTGAATCAAGCACAGCCATTTCTGTTGCCGTCTGACACCACTGACGAGCAAACGCAGGAGATACGGAAGCCATTTCTTGACCAACAACACGAAACATTTTTTCTAGTGTTAAGCCAGAGGCAACACAAACAACCATAAGATCGAGCGCATCAGGAGTCACTCTTGCTACCTGACATCGAATGCGATCGACCCAAACTTGCAATGAACGATCAACTAAGATCCCCAATATAATTGAGATAGCAATACACTGGGCAACATCAGCTACTGACCAGCTCAAACTTCTTGAAGTAAACCAAAGCCATGATCCACAAAGCATGATCACACATCGAACTACAACAAACTGTGTTTCAGCATCGTCATGACTAAAACCTATCAAGGCTAAATGCTTACAGCGGGATGGATTCGATTTCCAGCGCCATCTATTTTTGTTTGGGTGAGCTGCTGAGGCATAGCTCACCTGACTAAGACGACGCTGAACAACATCCTGTTGCCGCGCGACATGAAAACACAGCAGTGAACTCAAAATACCGATAACGATCAGAAACGTTGCAATCATCAATATCATGAAAACTTCCTGTTTTTGGTTAAAGAATTAAGTGTCACACCACCCAAAACCAGGCTAATGGAGCAGTAAAAAAGCACCCACTGACCACTTTCGCTGTATATGAGTAAATCAAACAAAGACACATCAATCCAAGCGATCGCTAAAATGAGAAAAACCGGTAGCAGCGACAAAAATTTTGCTGTCATTCTTGGTTCTGCGGTAATACTTGCGACTTTTTTGCGCATTGCACGATTGTCATGCATGGTTCGGCTTAGATTATGCAAAATATCTCTCAATTGCCCACCATTGCTCTGATTTAGCACTAATGCTACCGTGAAATATCGAAAGGTGTTATACGGTAGGCGAGTGCATGCCTCATCCAATATCTGGCGTAGCGGTATCCCGAGCGCTAGGTTGTCGGTGATGAGAGAAAATTCACGTCCTAACACCCCATCTTGTGTTTTAGCTACCTGCTCTAAGGCCTGTGGAACAGACAAGCCAGCAGACACTGCTCGACTTACAAGTCCCAGTACCTGAACTATGCCTTGCTCAAATTCTTCTATTTGCTGCCTACGGCGCAGCATGAAAACCGTGGTAAACAAACAAACCAAAGCGGACAAAATCAACAAGATCTGCCAATACCAGTTTTGAGGCGGTAACCACCAATAAACAAAAAACGGTAGCGCACAACCACAAAAAGCGAAAAGAACTTTGTCTTTATGGGTTAAAAGTGCTTGAGTTCGACGCCAAAAACTACCGATTCGACCGCTAGTGTATTGCGGCTTAATGATGGTTTTGACTTGTCTTGTATTAGTCTGAGAAACGTACCTTGTTAATCTTGATTTAACGCTCCGACGAAGCTTCCAATAATGGGTCAACATCACCACAATGCTCAAGCACCAAATAGCGATTAACAATATTGCCATCATACTAGCCCCATTGCCGAGCGCAGTTGAGCATCAAGTTGATAATATTGAGCTTTAGAAACAAAAGAAGGCAAGCGACATGCGCTAACGTATTGGCCCAAGACTTTTCCTTGGTGATCCTCACCAGTAATGTCAAAGTGATACAAATCTTGAGTAACATATTGATCACTTTCAATACCGATCACTTCAGTAATCGCAACAACACGTCTTTTACCATCACGCATACGGTCCACCTGCACTATGATGTCGATTGTATCTGCGATTTGTCGCCGCAGAGCAAATAAGGGTAAGGTGGATTGCGCCATCATGAGCATGTTTTCAACTCTAACCAAGGCATCAGTTGGCGAATTGGCATGCAGAGTAGACAATGAACCATCATGGCCTGTGTTCATCGCCTGCATCATTTCAAATGCTTCTTCACCACGCACTTCACCAAGGATAATACGATCAGGTCGCATCCTTAACGCATTCCTAACCAGTTCACGTTGTGTTATCGCAGCCAGACCTTCTGCATTTTCAGAGCGAGTTTCAGCACGTACAACATGAGGCTGTTGAAGCTGAAGCTCCGCAGCATCTTCAATCGTAATAATACGTTCATGGGGAGGAATGCTAAATGACATCGCATTGAGAAGCGTTGTCTTACCTGCCCCCGTTCCCCCAGCGATCAATACGTTCAATCGACAACGTACTATGGTATCGAGCAGCCGCATCATTCCTTCACACATCACATCATTTTGCGCCATATGGCTCAAAGAAAGCTTTTCATGATTGAACTTTCGGATAGAAATACACGTTCCATCAAGTGCTAGTGGCGGGATCATAACATTAACGCGACTACCATCTTCTAAACGTGCGTCAACCAATGGTGAGCTTTCATCGATCCGACGCCCCACTTTACTCACGATTCTCCTTGCCAAGTTGAGTAGTTGTTCTTCAGAACGAAACTCAACGGCGGTTTTATGCAACCTACCTAGTTTTTCGACATAAACCTCATTCGGCCCATTGACCATAATGTCGCTCACACTAGGATCGTCTATTAACGGCTGAAGAGGGCCGAGCCCCAGTAATTCATCAACTAACTGTTGCACCACTTTCGCCACCTCGCGATGGCCAAGTGGCAGTTGACGAGTCGCCACCACATCAGTCACCAAAGCCAGAATTCGTGACTCCAACTCATGGGGGTTCAGTTTTACAACAACACTTGCTTCAAGTGCATTCACCACCTGAGAGTGAATCAACTGATAATGCTCACGAATTGGATCCAGATGAGGCTGGGCATTTTGCGCATTACCAAAAGCGGGTTCTTTGAGTCGTGATGACTTAAACATCAAGCTCCCCTCTTCCAGAAGTGAAATGAGCTCTGTCTATTGATACCAGTGACTTTGTCGGCTAATAAAGAGAAGGCGTGACTGACTTTACGGTTCCCTTTTATCGCAGACTGTCCAAGTGCGCTTTTGTTTAAGAAATGAAGAGGGGCAAATGGGATTGAAACATCAATTTCAGCGCCCAAAGCCCGATGAATATCGTTTAGCGCCAGTAAAGAAGCTTTATCAGATTTAGTATGATTCACTACCAATAAGTTAGTCTTGGTAGGATCAGTCTGTGCCCCTTTGGAAAGCAAACTTAAAATCTGACCGGCATTACGGATCGATGCCAAGCTAGGTTCAACTACCACAATGCGCACATCAGAACTCTTTAGAGCGCTCATTCCCACCTGATCTCTAAGTGAGAATGATGGAATATCAAAAATCAGACTATCTGCTTGCTGTAAGCAAAACTTGCTAAGATACTCAAGCGCGCGTTTCTCAGGCCAAAATGGATCGCTGTCTAAAGGTAGGTAGCCAGTTAATAGAGAAAGATTAGCAGCAACACTAATACTGCTACGCTCAAAAACAACGGGCTCAAGGCGTTCTGGGTATTGCAACATTTCAACCAATGCTGTGTTACTCTGAACATCAAAATGTAAATCAAGATCCCCCGCTGAGAAATCAAGATCGGCAACAGTCACTGAGTGCTGTCGATGGCTTAATGTCCAAGCCAAACTGGCTACAATCGTCGATGTTCCAACTCCTCCTTTACTCCCTACCACAGACACACGCCGACCACTTAATTGGGCTTGTACCTGGCTATGGAAGTCGACTGAAGCAAAAGCTTGTTGAGATATCGGATTAACTAAATATTCAATCGCACCTGCATCGCGGGCGCTGCGGTAGTATGGTATTGTCTCATCATCACCGATAGCGACAACTTTACACCCTGTACGACTGCTAATGTCGCTGATCCAGTCATGTGCCTGTTCAAGCGGCATACCCATCACATCTAACACCACCACCTTATGCCCATCCGATAGCGCTATTTTAATAATCTGCTCTCGTTCCAAAGGTACCTGAATCAGTTGGGTGATCCCTTGTTCAGCAAACGCTAAATTTAAATAGTAGGCATCGATTAAAGGAGATGCGGCGACTAATACAGAAAGGTTGTCAACTTTCATCATTCGTTACCTGCTGTGATATTGGAGTTAGAAACTGAGTTTTGACTACTGCCACTGTGAGATACAGGGCTAATATACGCATCAAGTGAAGCTACCGCTTTTTCTCCATTGGCAGGCCCCAAACGCTCACCGACAATTAAGTCTTTCGGGTTAGCGACCATTTGTGCAAGTGCTGCGGCATTGCTGCATCCATAAGCTTGGTGAGATTGATATTGATTGAATGCCACTGGTGGCAGCTTGCTAGACCCACAGTTTGAAACTTTAGCGCGAAATGACTCCACAATAACTTGTACGTCACCTTGTTGAGATAGACTAGAAAACTCTGTCACTATTTGATGCTTTGCTATTCCCTGTGTTAATAGCAGCTGATACAGCTTTTCAAGCTGGCCGTTACCTTTAGCAGAATAGCTGACTAGCTTGACGCGCAAAGCATAAGAGTTACCGCGCTTGGCAATAAAATCTTCTACTTCTAACACTTGATCGTCTGATAATTTATGTTTATCTAACGTGAGAGTTAGTTTATTAGTCACTGTGACCACATCGATAGCAGGCTGCTTAGCAATAGGGTCATGTACACAACCAGTTATCAATATCAGCAGAACAGGCAAAACAAACAAGTTTGGTTTCATACACACCTCAGTAATAGAATCCGTTATCACCCAATAAACGTGGTTTGCGGTTGTCGGTAAAAGTGGCATTACCTTCTATTGCAGTATTCTTTTTATTCGGCAATGCCAGTAATCTCTCCAAATCACTCTGGGGAATCAGGGTATCAGTAGGCAAAGTAAAATTATCGCTACGTGAAGGCTCAACCAGATAAGCCGTTGCGATAATGATCAGCTCAGTTTCTCGACGCTGATATTGATTAGAACGAAATAAAGCGCCTAGGATTGGAATATCTCCCACTCCTGGAACCTTTTGCAATTGACTGATTTCACTGCTTTGTAGTAACCCACCGAGAGCAAAACTCTGGCCACTAGCAAGTTCTATAGTGGTCGAGGCTCTGCGAGAGGTGAAAGAAGGCAGCACATTGCCATTAAACACTGCCTGATTTTCCACCGAAACACTGCTCACTTCTGGCTCTACTTTCAAACTAATTCGATCCGGACCAAGTATCACAGGCTTAAAGTTAAGATTGACACCGAAAGGACGATATTCGACCCGAGCAGTATCTCCCTGAATCAGCGGAATCGGTACCTCTCCACCAACAAGAAAGCTCGCCTCTTCGCCTGAAACCGCTGATAAATTGGGCTCTGCTAAAATGGACATATCGCCAGTAGACGCCAAAGCATCGACCAAAGCACTGAAGTTAGGTTTAGTCCAGCTACTTACACCTGATGGCTTGTTATACATAAAGCTGCCAATCACATTCTCGGCGCTACTACCTTCCCCCATCAGTGATCCCCACTTAATACCCAGTGTGTTTGAAACATTACGGGATACTTCAGCGATGCGGACACGTATATTGACCTGAGTTGGCATAGTGATCAGCAACTGGTTAATCAACTCATCATTATCTGAACTTGACTGCGTTTGCTCAGCTGAAGAATCGCTGGATTGAGATGAATCAGTATCGTTAGAGCCTTGCTGAGCGACGATCGGCGAGAGATACCCTTTAGCCACATTAACTATGCTATGTGCCATAGCAGGACTTGGTACTGAGCCTTTAAGCCATAATTTGCCACCCAGAGATTCGGTTTTCACTGATGCCTCAGGAAACTGAGCTTCAATCAAGTTATCTAGCTCCTGAGTAGCATGAACAACGCGAATCTTTTTGGTGTAAATCACCTGCTCTTTATCATTCAAAATGGTGATTGTCGCTGTGCCAGCCTGCTTACCAAAGACCATTAATTTGGTATTTGTCATTGGCTGATAATCAGCAATATGCGTGTTAGAAATGAAAATCGATTTTGCCTTTTGCGACAAACGAACCATTTGCGCTTCATTAATATTCACTTCAAGCTCAGCCGCCCATGATGGTAGTGTAAAAAACAAGCTAGGAAGCAATAACAAGCTCCACCAGCGCAATAATGTAGTCATTGGTTGTTCCTGAAATTGTTAGTTATTTTTGCTATTAGGGCGTAGCTGAATCAAGTCCACATCAGGGGCTATCAATTTGCTCTGCGAGTTGAGCTGCGTAGAAGTAATCATAGGATTTATAGAGTCGATAACATCAATCTCTCCAGCACCACGTAAAGACAAAGTCAAGCGGCCAAGTTGATTGGCGAGGACAATCTGTGTCGCTTGTTCTGGAGAGACTTCAAGCGATACAGAACTATTATCGGGTATCTTAGCTCCGTAATCTCGACGTTGTTCTTGAAACCCTTCCGATGATGACAAGTTATTGAAAGCAAGGATACGTACATTATGCGCAATAGTGCTGACATATAAGCCTTCAACTTGATTGTCATACTTTTTTAGTTCACTGAGCTTTGACGCCAACAGTAACACGTCAACTTTATCTCCCGGTTGAACAAAGCCTGAGTTGGCTGTTACTTGATCAACAGGTACTGATATGGCTCGATAACCTGACCTAACTTTGAGAGCAAGCGAGACACCGCCGCGCGGTGGGGTTAAGTCCGCAGAACTTATCACCTGACCTTTCTCAATCGCAATATGCGCAACCCCAGCAGAAAGGTGAGCAGACTCAATCTCATCTTCTGTAATATAATCTAGATAATCATCCAACTCTTTTTGTGGCATATCCTGCCAACGAAACATGGTGGCGCTATACACGCCGCCTACTCCAATATTTTGATTTGAAACTAGAACTCGCTTAAACACCGCTGCAGCTTGGTTTGCTTCCGGTGACTCAGGCGTGGGTGAATTCAAAAGTAGCAATCCTATGCCTATCCCTGACAATAAGATAGACACCAACATCAATCGCTTCGCTGTCATGACTTGTCCTTGTTTGTCTTTTTAATTGCCTGAGTCTTGAGTCTGTTCAAGTGACTCAATCACAGTGTCATAGGCGCCAACAATTGCGCGGGTTAGCTTGCCATCACTGCCACCTACAAATGACAGCAGCACCACAGACATGGCCGCGGCTAAAATAGCGTATTCAATCGCAGCTGCCCCACATTGCTTTGTATTACGTAACATTAATAAACTCCTGAAAATGCTGTTCAGTCTCATTTAGACTTAAGGTGTTGCGATAAAACGGTATAGGTATTTGTTACTATCAAGACCGAATTGGCGATCTTTCAAATTCATATGGCTAAAGCTATTATCCGACGTAGATGTAATAGAGATAAAATATGTCTCTAACATCCTCGGAGGCATGAGGTTCGGATCCACGACTTCGCTATTAATAAATACATCTCTATCTATCGGTAATAGGCTAGTTAGCTCACTAATACCCTGTAAACGCCAATTCGAAGCTCCACACACTTGGTTTGAATTCTGGCTGTTTAAACGATCCATGATCTCGCTTTGAGAAACTAATCTCTTACTATTGTCGTTATCATCAAACAACTGCCAAATATGACCTGTCACAAGGTTTTTTGCGCAGCTTGCCTCTACGCGGTTTTCCACCAACCCGCCACTTACATCTAAATATTGCCATTGATTAGGTAAAGTGTTTTCACTCACAAGACGCACTAGAGCCGCCATATTATTGGTTAGTAGGGGCTTGGACACCTCTTTGTCACTGTCATTGTATTTGTTATTGTCATTGTCATTTATTGATGCATAGGAGTAAGCCGTTTGTTTACCCTCTTTTTCTGGCTTAGAAGACCAATAATAAACTGGCTGATTGTACGGATGATTAACAAATACATTGGTGTCGATGCTAAGGCCTTTATCACTTAAATACCCGGAGGGTTTAACATACCCAGAGGCCAAGCTTTGTAGCTGGAGAATATTAGGTACTTTCCAATCACTGATCCCGCAAGGTGCCTCTTGATTGACTTTTGAAACATACCCTTTGGGGCCTAACACATTGTTACTTTCATCATGGCTGCCTTGATAAGCCAAATACTCGAGTGTGTTTGCTTCAACTGTGGGCTGAAGCATCCAGATTCTTCTTCTATCGCCCGAACCAAGCTCTAAGACGCAGCGCCAGCCTTGCTCATAAGTAGCATCTTTGGCTAAATACAGCCCTTCTTTGTCCAACTTGGCATACTGTTTACCGGCTGCATCAACAATCATGGCTTCATGTTGCGAGACAACTTCCCCTGAATTTTGTGCCTTTTCTCGTGCCTCAGTAATAAGCTGCTCTATCTTTTCCTTATCGTAGTGACTTAACAAATCGTATTTATCTATCAACGCCAAGGCACTATTACTTTTTAAGTTTGGTAGACTCTCAAGCCAAGCCGTTAGCTCAGCCCTTAATTGCTGGGAGGTAAACAAAACCTTGTGAAGACGATTTGCGCCAATCTGCTGGTTTTTACCGTCCTGTGTCGCATCCAGTGCTGCTATGCTACTGGCAATAATAGCATTTTGCTGCTGGAGCTTAGCCAGACTATCAACTGCTTGCAGCTCTTTGAGTAAGGCTGCGACGACTAAAAAGTTCTTCTCGTATTTACGCCAGTCACCAACATAGTTGCTCACCTTTAACACGAACTCTTGGCTTTTGCTGTCGCTACGATGTTTTGCCAAGACCGCTTGCTGAACAAAAAAAGTCATCGAGGGTTGGTGCCCAGAATAGATATCTTGCCATGATGCCAAGGCGCTGCTTAATAGAGTTTGATGCTGGTCGTTTTCAGCACTGAGTCTGGCGTAGTCAACTGTGGCATTGTCTAACAAGCTAAGCAGATTCACTACGGCATCACGAGCGTCTTGTATAGTGTCAGCTTGTTCATTTAATCGAACTTTCTGAGTAAGTTCAGCACCATCAATCTTATCCACCAACTGTATCCCAATTGGCAATGACCACCTGATATACAAATAGTTAGTATTCCAGATATCTAACGCCTTTACCCTTGGTACTTTAGTTTTTTCATCATCGGAAACCTTATCAAGGTAGACAACCACAAGCTGCTCTTGATCAACATGAACGACATTGCCAGCAAATTTTGACACTACAAACTCACTAAAATTGCCTAGTTCTGCTGGAAGAAGCAAAGCAGATTTAACTTCATCAATATCTGGTAGTTTCCATTCGTGGATACCGCATGCTTTTGATTGAGAAATATGCTCATTCAATAACTGGACATTGTTTTCACCCCAATTTCTCCTCTTGGCCCAAAAAATAGGCTCACCAGAACCATCTGGCTTATACTCTGCAACGCATTTAGCTTGTGTGTAGTCCCAGCCTTTATCCCCGAAGGTCACCACTTGGTTTATGTTTTTCATAGGAACAAATTGCAGCGCCACGAACTCCCCTCGACTGGTGTTGGTGGCAAAAAGAGTCTCACTAGGCGGAGATGGCATACCTTCAATAGCATCTTGCTTTACCCGTAGACCAACCTTACTTTTTGCATATGCTTGCGTGCCAATAAACTGAGGCTTGGAGATCACCATCTGCCAAGTACTTCCACCATCAATGGTATATTCATAGTGCTCAGGTTTATCAAAAGTTACTGGCGAGTTCCAGATACTCACACTAAGGTAGTCCCAATAAATCATATTTCCATAGATGGGGTTATCGTCTGATGTTGAGCGAATCACCATATTCTCTGGTGCTGGGAACTTAGGCTTACTGTTAGAAGAAACATTATCTGCGGTCGTGCTAGCAGCAAGGTTAGTAGCGTCGAGCTTAGGGTCGGACTCATTACCTCCTCCACACCCAGCAATAAAAGCCGCATAGGCCATAATTCCAAAGGTTTGAGCGACTATTTTCACGACCAATTACTCCTAAAACTTTGTGTTCCCTACAAAATCAGGCCGAGATAGTAATGCAAATGATAGTTAGTATCAATATCATTTGATCTTTTATTTGCATCAGTGATTAAATAAGCGCACACGATAACACTTTAAACCAAAATTGGTAAACAATTGATCAAAATGAACAAACTACCATCACCTCGCGCAGTTGCCATCGCTGTTTCAGCAGCAATCTCGCTTTATGGATGTGGCGGCAGTGATAGCTCAGACAGTACTTCGCCTACCACGAGCTATGCTCACTACAATCAAAAAGCATGTGCTGATACAAACTTTGATGGCCAATGCAGTCAATATGAACAAAAATTATTACTGGCCAGTGGTTACCCTAAGATGCTCAATGTTGGTGGCACTATTCTGACCGCTCCCGGCGAACTTGATATTATTTCTCCCTTTACAACCTTAATACACAGTGAAATGCTTTATAACCCCTTGGTTCAAGGGCAAGTCGTCAATGCCAAAGCATACTTACAGGCCAAATTAGGCAATTATGCTGGTGTTAATTTCGACACACTCGATATCAATTACGGGCCTAAAAATGAGAGCCAAGTCTTAACTCAATCGCTTATTCAAGCACAACAAAGCGGTCCAAGTGGCGCTTCTCCTTTGGTCAAAATCGCTCATGCTCTTGATGTGATGATAAAGCATAAAACACTTGATCTTAGCTCAATAAACTTAGACAAAGAGAGTTCACAACAGCTGAACCTTGATGGAGCAGTTCTTATACATGGGTCTCAGGAGGAAAATGGACTCAAGTCACTTAAATCGATTGCACTAAACCCAGCCAACAATAAACTCCTCTATCTCGACGACTTAGATACGGTTAAAGAACTGAGTACTTCAGTCAAAAGAGCAGCTGGCTTAGCGACTTACCAGCAAGCGCCCTCAGAGGGAGCAATAGCCCCAAGTTCAATAACAAGAACAAGTCTCAGAAGCGATGACCATCACGAATCAGACCATGATAAGGAACACGACGAGTTTGGTGGTAACGCAAGTAAACTGCCATATTTTGAAAAGGATGCTTCTCGAGAGTTAAAACAAGTATTACCTGCATTAAATGGCGTTCAATCCTATAAGCTTTATAACCCTCAAAACCACGCTATGCAGGCCGATACATGTGAAGCAAGCGGCGGCAATGGTATTTTACTGACCAGCCTACAAGATAACACTGGCCACGACAGCTCTTCAGAGGCTCCTGACCTAATCACAATTCAACCAGCTATGGCTATTGATACTATCGGCGGGGCATCTGGCAGCGAGTTACCAACCTTGCCACCCGCGCCAGTGGTAATTGAGCCCTCTTCTGCCGCCTGTTACAACGATAACTTTGAATGGATGAAGCCCCTATACAGTCAGAGTAGTATTCTAGCCCGTTGGGATAATGGCTTAGATACAAAAAAGGACCAGCTCTGGCTTTTGGATGAAATAAACCTAAATAAATTATCACTACTGGATCAAGTCTCTGAAAAAAATATTCTTGTATCTAAGGATGAACAAGACATTCTGCTCATTGCGGATAGTGACAGCCAAACAATTGGCACATTAGAAGCTAAGTTGATCCCACTGACCAATCGAAGTTTTGGCTCTCCATCAATGATCAAACTTCAGAAAGACGATAGTTACCCCATTATTACTACCGCCAGTTTCGCTGCCAACCAGCTGATTGTATTTGCCTTACAAGACGAAAATAAAACAAAGCACAAAATCACTTGGGTAAATAAAAGCGCACCGAGTAAACCCTTATATAGTATCCAAGGCCAAGGGGTTATAAAGTATTTAGAATCATCGCCCGATGGTAAGTTTACCGTTGCAGTTACGGCAAAAAATATCTACTTGCTAAATAACCAAACACAGCAAATATCAAGAACAATTGATTTTGATTCAGCTGGCATAACGAACCTATTTGTCCAAAATGATAAAGCCATTGCAGTGGGTGACGGAAAAATTGATTATTTCCAATTTGCTAATCTTTCGGGGCCAAAATTGCTGGTCGCCACTCATCTAATTACCGAAGAATTGGTTAAAAAGTGGGGCAAATCGCAAGAAGGTTCCACCACTTTGTACCAAATGCTGAGCGAGACTCCCCAGTACACTACGTTGGAAGCCCACCAAACCATTTCTCCATTCGAAAGCATTAATTTGGATTGGAATATATTACAAGGTGATGTGAAAAGTGTGGACATCAGTGGTACCTATCGAGGAGAAAAGATTATTATTACCAAGCCTCTATAATTAATGAGTGTGTTGACCTGTCCCTAAGTCGAACGTCAACACTACTTCCTTTACCAAAGGCTAGTAGCAATAAGATCAATTTATTCTATAAAATAATCCAAATTCCAGCATCCAATTACTCGACATTAGGGTTCACTACCGATATGTTTCTCAAGCATAAATATGATAACAGGACATTCTTATGACCCCAACCATAGAGACTATCTTATCCCACCGTTCTATTCGAAAATTTACTGAGCAAACGATTGAGCCAAAACAGCTCGATACCATTATTCAATCTGGGCTAGCAGCTTCCTCATCGAGCATGCTCCAAGTCGTTTCCATTATTAGAGTGACAGACCAAAGCAAACGCAAAACCTTAGCAAAATTGGCAGGAAACCAACCCTATGTGGCAAACTCAGCAGAGTTTTTAGTATTTTGTATCGATTACCACAGACACTTTGCTATCAACCCTAAAATCAATACTGAGTATACAGAACTTACTATTATAGGCGCAGTAGACTGTGGAATAATGGCGCAAAACTGCCTTTTAGCAGCTGAGTCACTTGGGTTAGGTGGTGTATATATTGGTGGTCTTCGAAATGCGGCAACTGAGGTTGATAAGCTCCTTGGTTTGCCCAAACATTGCGCCGTGTTGTTTGGTTTATGTCTTGGCTACCCTGCTCAAGATCCACAAACAAAACCCCGCTTACCAGCGAAAGTGATCATGCATGAAAACAGCTACCAAACTTTAAATTTATCCAACATTGATAGTTACGATAAAAGGATGCAAGACTACTACGCTAGCCGTAGCTCCAACCAAAAACAAAGCACTTGGTCTCAAGAAGTCACCACAAAGCTTGTTGGTGAGTCTCGTCCCCACATTAAAAACTACCTAAATAGTAAAGGGCTAACCAAGCGCTAATATCAATTTAGGTGAGATAAAAAGCAGCACTGACTTTCATGTTCTTGGGGGTGTCAGGAGCATGTTTTTTTGACAGTGCTGCATGGTTCTTTTAATCCTTGGAGTTTTTGACCTTAAACATTCTTCACTTCTTTTGGAGAAATTCTTCCTACCATTGACACAGATTAATTAAGTTAAAAATAGCAGAGCGCTCCCACTCGGATTGAGCCAGCTCTAGTCTAGCGTAATAATACGCTGTCATGTCATTATGCTTGTTCATGTACATCGCTTTATCCTCGTTGGTTGTATAAGCCATTATCAGGCTATATTAGGAAGGATAAAACTGAGCAATATGAATAATATCTTTCCTATTTTTGCTTAAAATAACAATATTAAGCATTTTATTAGCTCTAATTTGGTAAAATGCGGAAAATAAAATCTAAACCAATGCTGTATTTAGTGATTTGGAGTGTTTATGTCTGATCTTAATTTGCTACGCTACTATGTTCGACTTGAACCATTAGGCGTGGGTACAACCATAAGAACGGCTCTGCCACATGTTGCTGAACGCCTATTCACGAGTCATCGCCACGCAAGAAACTTGCTTAACCAAATGCAACAGCTAGGGTGGCTTTCTTGGTTACCCAAAGTGGGAAGGCACCAAAAATCCTCTCTAATACTTAACCTGACAACCTCAGAACTAAAATTTCAATTAGCAGGTAAGCGTGTACTGCAAGGTAAATATGAGCTTGCACTGAGTATTCTCGATAATGACACAAAAGCCTTTGGTCGCTTATTACAAAATACTTCTGGGGCCACTATGCGTGAAGGTCTGTTACATATACAGCTGACCTATAAACGCTCCTTTGAACGTTTGGTACCGCACCAATTGCAACGCTCAAGTGAACGCTATTTACTTAGGCAAATATATTGTTGTTTGGTAAGTAGCAGCGACGAAGGCCACATAAATCCTCAGCTTGCCCACCACTGGGAGTGTGATAAAAATGGTTATCAATGGACCTTTTATCTCAGGCCTGCATTGACCTTTCACAATGGAGCCTCAATTGATGCCGATAGTATCGTTAGCCTATTTGCCAAGCTATCAACTCTACCAAATTACCAAGATGAACTTGCCCATTTAGTCAGTGTCAATTCTCCGCTACCAAATAAAGTGGTGTTTGAATTTTCAAAACCGGACCTAGGCTTTGGCGGCTTGATCTCTGGTGTAAAGTACGCCATACAGCCAACCAGCCAAGTCAACAACTCTAACCATCTTACTGTGGTCGGTTCAGGACCATTTGAGGTCAGTGAACACCTAGAGGATCGTCTTTGCCTGCAAGCGTTTGAGCGCTACTATGGCTGCCGAGCCCTCACCGATCAAGTCACTATCTGGAAACTGGATGAAAAAGAACTCGCTAATAGACAGATTCAAACCAATCAACCTGGCGTGCAAACCAATAATGAGTGTGAATATCACCTTTCTCACACAGATGATGCACAACATAACAGTAACAGTCAGAAATCACGCCTAGAAGATGGATGTATGCTGGTGTTATTCAATAAATCCGCTCCCTTTGCGCTTGATAATAACCAAAAGCGCTATTTATCATGCATACTCAATCCACAGCGTGTTTATGACCAGCTCAAACTTAACCAGACACTTTTTGGTTGCAGCCACGCATACAACATACTCCCTGGATGGCCACCAGTGCTAAGACCACCAATGCCAGAAGCCAACCGGCCACCACATATCGACATTGCTGTCTATGACTACAAAGCGCTAATAGACTGTGCTCTAGCAATTAAGAGCATATTAGATAAACTGGGTATTAAAACTAAGGTCAGCATCTATTCTTATCGCAAGCTTTATGAAATGGCGCAAAACAAACAGTTAACCGAAGCGCTAGTAGTGACCAATATTAACTTGGATGACAACAAACATTCTTCAGCCTTTTACAATTTATATCATAACCCCGTTCTTCACTATTGTATCGGCGAGCAAGCGAAATGTTGGCTAATCGCTTCACTTGAGAGTATTCGCGAACAGACTCCTCTGGATAAATACCTTGATGCCATAGAACTCATTGCATCGACATTGATCCATCAGTACTGGCTAACCCCCCTATTTCACCATCGTCAGACACTTCGCTTTCATGGTGTTCTTAAAAATGTTGAGCTGACCAATTGGGGCTGGCCAGACATTAAAAACGTGTGGTCAACAGACTAAAACGACTAAACGAAGTTATGTGTTTTTGGCTCAAATAATGTTTTAACACTCATCAATAAAAGGCTAATTTAAGTCAGGTATCACGTAATATGAACAAACGTTTTATCTTGAGCTGGGAGTTTGAAATCTGTCACAAGACATCCCTTGAATTTCAAACTTGATTACGTATCTTTACATAACAAACCACTGTATGGATAAACAGTTGAAGGGAACTAAATT
Organism: Vibrio hepatarius; assembly: GCF_018860525.1. Taxonomy (GTDB): domain Bacteria; phylum Pseudomonadota; class Gammaproteobacteria; order Enterobacterales; family Vibrionaceae; genus Vibrio; species Vibrio hepatarius_B. Next base: position 67,319 of record NZ_JAHKPM010000029.1, on the reverse strand, counting down.
TCAATTTCACTATTATTTTAATGATGATTCTCATTCGATGGATGCCATGGTACGCAATCAGTGCGAGATTGAGATCCTTTCAATACTTTATGAAATCGCAAATCTACTCGATGCTCCTATCAAGATAGAAAGTGAAGCACATCAAGAAGGAGGATTACGTGATATTTGGAAGTTAGCCAATGCAAATGCTGGGGTTTTATCTGTCATTGTCGGAGTCGCTTCCATTGCCATACCCTTATTACCCAAATCAGATTCAGAGTTAGAACGTCTCCAAAAAGAAGATTTACACCTTAGTATCCAAGAGCGAAAGCTGAGGATAAAAATCCTTAAACAACAGGTTAACGCCAATAAGGTAGAACCAAAAATGATTGAAAAAATGGCAGATGTGGTTAATGAAAACTATAAAATTATTACACGTCGTTCCAATCTCTTTAAACATTTATGCGCGTACCCCAAAGTTAGCAAGGTCGGTGTAAATGGGCTTAATTATAATGGCATACCTTCAGCTCCTGAGTCTCTAATTTTACGCTCTGCGTTTAAAAAATTTGTACTACCTTCTCATAGACTTCCGATACGAACCGTTGATAACGCCATAATTGAAATCATCTCTCCTGTACTCAGGCAAGGTAGGTATAAGTGGAAAGGAATATGGCAAGGTCAAAATATTCATTTTGCTATGTGTGATAAATGCTTCATACAAGATGTCTTAAACCAGAAAATGAGCTTTAAAAGTGGTTCAATTATCCGATGCGTCCTAAGTATTCGATCTAAGCTGGATCACATCGGAGATATTGTTATTACAGGTTACTCTGTAGAGACTGTTCTTTCCTTTGGCATTGATGAAACACCACAAAGTAGAGTGCATCGCCATCAAAGTAACTTAGAAAAAGCGCAGGGCGATCTCTTTGCAAGTAATTGAACTCTTTTATAACTCAGCTACTTTTGGGCTAAAGACTCGAATACGATGACCATCAGGATCTATTGCCACAAAATTAACGCCAAACGACAATTGTATTGGATGCTGAGCAAATTCAACCAATTGACCTTTCCAGCTTTGATAGAGTTGCTGAAGCTTTATCGAGTCTGAAACTACAACAGATAATTCACTACCGCCCCCTGTAATACTGCTTACGGGCGTTAAGTCTGTATTTTGTTTTAGTGTCACTGTGATATTATTTGCAAAATTAATCGCAACAAAAGTGGGGGATAAGATTGTCGACTCACACCCAAGCACTTGGGTGTAAAACCGTTGGCTAACCTCAATATCTTTAACATAAAGAACTACAGAATCAATAGTAAGCATTTCATTTCCTTGAACTGGTAAAGTCAGTGAACAATGGCATTAATATAATCCATACCATTGTCAAAACCTGTCAGGAGAGTTGTATTAGATGTTAAGCAAAAACAGTTGAGGCTATATTAAGTAAATAAGGCAACACATACTTTAAAGCCGATATGTAATGATTAAAAGCTTAGTTAGAAGCATAAAGATCTACTCAATAGAATTTTCATCTTTAAGGCTCCATTTGTGGTAGATTTCCCTGATCTCATCCTCTAGGCCTAAAAAAATCTCTACTAAATCTGGATCAAAGTGTGAACCAGAATTATTTTTAATTTCAATCAGCGCTTCTTCTATTGACCAAGCTTTTTTGTAAGGTCGCTCCATAGTTAGAGCATCAAATACATCGCAAATAGCTACAATCCTTGCACCTTGTGGTATCTGTTGACCCACTAAACCTTCAGGATATCCGGTACCATCCCAACGTTCATGATGCGATTTTGCGACGTCTGCGCCTAATTGGAATACAGGGTTAGAAGACATAGATAATATTTCGTGTCCAATCTCTGAATGTTTCTTCATAACCACCCATTCATCATCATCCAACCCTCTTGGGGCTTTTAGGATCGCATCAGGTATGCCGATTTTACCAGTGTCATGTAATGGTGCAGCCAGCTCCAACCGGTTATAATTTTCATAATCCCAACCCACAGCTTTCGCCAATAATTTACAATACTCCGCCATACGCCAAATATGGCTGCCAGTATCGGTATCGTTATAGTGACCAGCGACACCCAGCATTCGAATCGCTGATAGCGCCAAGGAATCAACTTCAGCCAACCGTGTGAGTGAGAGGTGAGTCGCCACACGTCTAAGTACAATAGCTGGGGAGAATGGCTTCGTAATATAATCAACGGCCCCTAGGTCAAAACCCATTGACTGATCGTCGGTATCATCCTTGGCAGAAATAAAAATAACAGGAATATGAGAGGTCTCAGGGTTACGCTTTAGCCTGCGGCAGACTTCAAAGCCATCCATCTCTGGCATCATGATATCGAGTAAAATGATATTAGGTTGAGGAGATGTACTGGCCAGTTTTAACGCTTTCTCACCGTTTGTTGCAGCTCTGACCGAGTAATTTCCTTTCTCCAATACACTTTTTAGAATACGGATGTTATCTGGAACATCATCAACAACTAGGATAGTTTTGTCCATTTTTATCTCTTACTTTATCCTTGTAGACTGGATAACATTTCATCCACGCATTTTAGCGCTTCATCACTATCATATATTTCAACGGCATCATTCAAGCGTTCAATATCACCATCCGCTACATGTCCTTGTAACATTGCAATTAGATTTGCTATGCTGTCTTCTTCAAATTCCCCTAATTCAAGCTGCTCTCTGATCTGTGCGCTAAGTGCTGTCACAACTTTACGATCAAATTTTTGAACATTAACTGGCGAAACTTCTGGCTGAGGTTCGATTAAAGCAATCGCTTTTAGGACTTGCTGTAATGCCGATGAAAGTTCGTTCCATGACTCCGGAGAAACATCTTTGTCTTGGTGCTTAAATGCTTGCTCAAAAATAAAAGCAACTTGAGATAAGCGATGCGCGCCTAAAGAAGCAGAAGCTCCTTTCAAGGTATGGGCTGTAATTTCACCCTGGCCATAGTCTTTATCTGCCCATGAGGTATTCAATTCACTGAATGTGTTGTGATTATTTTTTGAAAAACTATTGAGAAGCTTAGTGAACAGTATTCTGTCATCATTGACTCTAGAGAGACCTTCTTCAACATCAATGCCAGGTAACTCAGGAAATGCAACATGATCTGTAGTATCATCACTCTGCTGCGGAGATGTAAACTCAAAATTGTCATCTTTAAATTTAGGATCGATCCATTTAAGTAACTTGCTATACAGCTCACTAGTGTCTATGGGTTTAGCAATATGGTCGTTCATACCGGCTTCAGCGCACCGCTCTCGATCCTGTTGCATTGCATTAGCCGTCATAGCTATGATAGGCATCTCTTTGTGAGTGGGTTGTTCACGAAGCACTCTTGCTGCTTCTAAACCATCCATTACTGGCATTTGTAAGTCCATTAAGATGATGGAAAATTTCCCATCAAGTGCCTTGTCTACTCCTTCTTTGCCGTTGTTCGCCACTTCAACATTAAGACCAACACTTTCAAGAAGCTCAATAGCAATAATTTGGTTAACCTCATTATCCTCTACTAGAAGCACTGGCGCACCACGAACTGAAGCAAAGCTATCGTATAAGGCTTCACTCTCATTATTTTGACTAATGCTGTCAGAAACCACAGCTTTACCCATAACCTCCATAACAGTATCCAATAGTGCTGAAGCACTAACAGGTTTCACCAAGAAACCATCAATTTTTGCTTCAGACGCTTGTAGAACCACTTCTTCTCTTCCATAAGCGGTCATCAGAATAATTTTGGGGGGGCAATCGAGTGTCTTGATAATTTCAGATGCCTTAATACCATTCATTTCTGGCATTTGCCAGTCCATAACAACAAGTTCATAAGGGCTATCTTCAGACATTGCTTTCTTAACCATATCAATGGCTTCAAATCCATTTACTGCGGTTGAAATGTCAAGAGAGTAGGAGTTAAGTAGTTCTTTGTTAATCTCGCGAGCGCTTTTATTGTCATCAACAACCAGCACTTTCATACCTTTGAGCTTTTTCCAATTGTAGATGCGCTCTTGCTGGTTTTCGATCTCTGTATCAAGAACACCAAACTCAGCGGTAAAGATAAAGCTACTCCCTTCTTGATAAACACTTTCTACCCAAATATCACCCTTCATCAGGTGCACCAAATTCTGACAGATACTTAAACCTAAACCAGTACCTCCGTATTTACGAGTCGTTGAAGTATCGGCCTGACTAAACGCACTAAAAAGCTTTTGTATCTGTTCTGGTTTTAATCCTATACCGGTATCTTTGATTTCAAATTGTAATTTAACCCATTCATTTAACTGCTCGCAATTTGTGACCTTAACAATGATCTCTCCTTGCTCAGTAAACTTAATCGCATTATTGCAAAGGTTAGTGAGTATTTGACCAAGACGTAAAGGATCCCCGACCAAAGAATTGGGCAACTCAGGTGGAGTCGAGAAAATGACCTCCAACCCCTTTTCTTGTGCTTTGAGAGTGATTATTGTGCATAAATCATCAAACACCTTATCAAGTTGAAAGGGTATTGACTCCATTTCCATTTTACCCGCTTCAATTTTAGAGATATCAAGAATGTCATTTATAATACCCAACAATGCACGACCTGCTGAGTTTATCTTGCTAACGTAATCATGCTGTTTTGACGTCAATTGGGTCTTTAAAACCAACTCACTTAGGCCAATCACCGCATTCATCGGGGTACGTATTTCATGGCTCATATTAGCGAGAAAATCCCCTTTGGCTACATCTGCTTCTTTGGTTTTCTCTAAAGATATTTCTAATTCACGCATTAGTTCTTGCTGCGAAAGCTGATTAAGCTTCTTACGTTGAATATCGACATATTCTTTAGGATAAAAATGTGGACTGGGAAAACGTTTAAATGCCGTCAGCGTACAGGAATGGTTACTCGCCGTCTCGAGCGTAAAATAATCAAATATGTAGTCGTAATTCATTGAAGTAACAGAACCAACGGCACTGTTAATCTCCAGTTCAATTCCCCAGCGGTCTGCATGACGAGAGAAAAAAAGAGCAACATTAAAACTGTCACAAGTAGATAACACCTTATGACAGACTTCAGAAACAGCTGTCGTAAAACGCACTGAATTGACCCTAGAAAACTGGAAGTCTAGAGCAAGCCTCTTTACCTTGTTTCTAAAATCAACAATAGATGGGCTATCTTCAATACTGTATTCAGCAAGCTTAATGCTGTCTTCCTTAGACGCTTGCTCCATTTCTTTTATGATGGTTTCGAGATTCATAGTCCATTTCCGAGTTCTCAATTAACCCGGATGACTAGACAAGTTGCATCATCTGATGCTTTTGCAAATTTCCGAGTGATATTTTGGGCAATAGTTTCAGCATTATCAGTATAGATGTTCGGATAATCTTTTGGATCAAAATTACTCATAATTCCATCAGAATAAAGGATCAATATTTCTCCAGGTACCAGTTGAACTGTATTTTTGACAGGTGTACGTATCTGATAACCAAGTACCCCTTGCTGGCAGATAAACCTTTGAACTTCCTTGCCAACTTTGCACATGAATATATTTCCAATGCCCACATAATCAAAACGTAATGAGTTCAGATCCAAATTAGCAATTATGGCAACACCACCGTTCGTGCTGCGCAAGTTGCTGTGTAATTTTTCCATCAAAGCGGGCAGATCTGTCTGGTAAGATTGTTTCAAAAAGCTTCTTGTTGTACTGGCAATACTATGGGCACTTTTCCCATGACCAGCACCATCGAACAAGCTAATAAAATAGCCATCACCATTCTGCTGATAAAAAGCATCATCTCCGTTGACTTCTTCGAGTGGTTTTTCACCTATCGCTATCTCAATTTTTTCAGCCATTATCTACGCCATTTCCTTACCGTCACTTCAGTGCCAACACCAATTTCGGTTTCTATTTGCAGTGAGTCCATTAATCTCTGAGTGCCAGGTAAGCCAACTCCCATAGTGCCGTGTGTACTGTAATTATCACTCAAGGCTTTTTGCACATCATGTATACCGCCACCACTATCTTTGGCAACGATTTCAACTCCAGTTCTTTTGTCATCTTCTAGATATTTTAAATACAACACTCCATGACCTGCATGATTAAGAATATTACGTGTCAGTTCACTAACTGCTATTGAAATCATGTATTGATCGACTGTCGAAAAACCAAGTTTTAAAGCAAATTTTTTCGCGTCCAAGCTAGCGTATCCAACGTCAGAGTCAGTCTCTATGTCTATTTTGATAATATTATCCAATTCTAATCCAACCTCCGATTCAGAAATAAAAGGCACTCACTCTACATTCTTCATCGTTTTATTTGTGATAATTGAGTAGGTAATCTAAAGCCCCCTCCATATTCCTTTTAGTCTTTAGATTGGTGGTGTCCATATTTGAATCTATCATCGAAGCAATAATGCCTGGGCTTAAACCAGTTACTGCTACATGAGAACCCATTACTTGGATCATATTGGCCGATTTGATGAAAACATCCCATAGAGAACTATCAACAATATCTACCCCAGAGAAATCAATAATCACACCAGCCACATGACGAGAGCCTAGCGTGTCCAAAATAACTTCTTGAACTCTTTTAGCATCCTCAATAGACAATTCATCTTGTATGGGGACAATCAAGCAACGACTCATGTTATGAGTCACCACTTTGATCATGTTTTCTGCCGTACTACTCATGCCATGATTCCTGATGTTCATCACTTTGAATCAAGGTGTAACCGGCAATTTTAAACGAGTTGTTAACACCCTCTTTTAAGGTAGACTGAGTCACAACATCGTTTAACTCAATGCCAAGATTAACTATTGCTTGAGCAACAACGGGAGAAATACCTGTCACTATACAAACACAGCCCATAAGCCGCGTTGCTTTAGCCACTTTCAGAAGGTGATTGGCTACAGCGCTGTCTACCGTAGGTACGCCTTGTATATCTATCACTATCACACGTGCTTCATAATCAATCACTTTTTGCAACACTGCTTCCATAATCATCTGGATCCGGTTTGAATCAATTAATCCAATCACAGGTAACATCAGTACTTTATCCCAAAGCTGCATGACTGGAGTCGACATCTCCATGATCATTGATGCCTGCTTAGCACGTTCTTCAGACATTTTTTTTCTTTCCGTAATATCTGAAGCCACTTTAAGTACTTTGTATGGTTCACCTTTAAGATCTAATACTGGGTTATAAGTTGCTTGGATAAATACCTCACGACCATTTTTGGCAATACGTTTAAATTCTCCTGACACAAACTGCCCTGAGCCAAGTTCACGCCAAAACTCTCTGTACTGCTCTGTCTCACTGTATTCACGCTCACAAAATAGTCGGTGATGCTTGCCTTGAATTTCAGCAAGGCTGTATCCTATGAGATTCAAGAAATTTTGGTTAGCGGTAAGAATAGTCCCATCAAGATTAAATTCTATTGTGCCGAGTGATTTATCAATAGCATCGGCTTTAGCCTGTGCTTCATTAGTAACAGTTTTAAATTCCGTAATATCTGAAGCGACTTTCAATACTTTTACTAGCTTGCCCTGCTCGTTGAATACAGGATTATACGTTGCCTGAATAAAGACGATACCCCCGCCCTTTGCCACACGAATAAATTCACCTGAACTGAACTCACCTTTGCCCAAGCTATCCCAGAACTGGCTGTATTCGACACTTTGGCGATATTGCTCTTCACAAAAAATCCTGTGGTGTTTTCCTTTGATTTCATCAAGAGAATAATGCATTAAATCAAGAAAGTTCTGGTTAGCGGTGATAATCGTGCCGTCTAGATTAAACTCAATCGTAGCCAATGATTTGTTGATGGCCTCAGTATGAGCTTTTGCCTTTAGACTAAGCAGTTTATTTTCCGTAATATCTGTCGCAATCTTGATGACTCTTATGGGCTTACCGCTGTTATCGAACACAGGATTATAAGTCGCTTGAAGGTAGATATCTTTGCCACTTTTGGCCACTCTTTTGTACTCACCGGAGTCAAACTCACCTTTACCCAATTTACTCCAAAAGTCTTTATAAGCACGGCTGCGAGCATGCGCTGGTTGGACAAATATTCTGTGATGCTTGCCTTTTATTTCATCAAGCGTGTAACCAACCACATCTAGGAAGTTCTGATTAGCATTGTAAATAGTACCATCGAGCTCAAATTCTATTACACCCTGAGATCTGCTGATTGCATTGTGTACACTCTCATATAATGCTGCTTCAGAATCAAAACCTTTATTCGTTTTTTTCATCGACACTCCTTGAATTCACTTTACCGAACAGAAATACCTAAACAACTCGATGGTATTAATCACTCAACTATAGAATAAGCCAGCAAAAACAGCCTACCTCAAATCAAATCACCAGCAAATATTAGCCAATATTTACACATATAACTCAACGCACAAATTGCACATTTTCTTTTATTTAAATACTTGATACACCAATAACTTACTACTGCAATCTAGTAAAATTAGCTATTCTTAAAACAAAACTAGTGAGATACGAAAGAATAATGGGAATAATTGAATGACTCAGGGTAACTACAACAAGCTTTCTGACAGTGAACTTGAGTATGTGGATGATAAAACTGCCGCACTATTATTAAATACGCCCAGTAGTGCTCGTATTATGCTTTGGGTAATGTTGCTGTTTTTAATCCTAGCGGGTATTTGGGCTTCATGGGCAAAAATAGATAAAGTGACCGTAGGGGAAGGTAAGGTAGTCCCCTCTTCTCAAGTACAAATAGTACAGAATCTAGAAGGAGGGCTTGTTAAAGAAATCTTAGTTCGTGAAGGTCAGTCGGTTCAAAAAGGCCAACAGCTACTTTTAATTGATGACACGCGTTTTAAGTCCGACTTTCGCGAACGTGAGCAGCAAATCGCTAACCTAACCGCGAGCGTTTTACAGTTATCTGCATCCATCACCAGCGTTACCGTCAATAAAAAATTCGATCAAAAATCTTGGCAAAAACGTGTCCAGATTAACTTTAATAAATTAGCCTTCCCTCCTTCTTTATCTGAAAGACAACCACAACTGGTCGCCAGACAACGCGCCGAATACCAACAAGATCTGAATAATTTAAGTAATCGGCTTTCGCTAATTGATCAGCAAGTGAAGCAAAAGCAACAAGACTTGGTTGAAATCCAAGCTCGTGTGGAAAACTTACGTGAAAGTTATAACTTTGCTCTTAAAGAACTAGACATCACTAAGCCACTCGCAGACGAAGGTGTAGTCCCACAAATAGAACTATTGAAATTACAAAGACAGGTCAACGATACACAAACAGAAATGACCTCAAGTGAACTTAAGGTCCCTGTACTACAATCGGCCATTCAAGAGGCCATGTTAAATCGCATTGATGCTGCTCAGAAATTTCGCTCAGAACAACAGGAAAAGCTCAACCAAGCTCAGGATAAACTCTCCTCACTTACTGAATCCAGTGTAGGCTTAGAGGATAGAGTAAACCGAACCATCGTTATTTCACCCGTGATGGGAACCGTTAAAACACTCAATGTGAATACCGTAGGTGGCGTAATACAGCCAGGTATGGATATAGTAGAAATAGTGCCTAGCGAAGATACTTTGCTCGTTGAAGCAAAAATTGCCCCACAGGACATTGCTTTTTTGCGGCCAAACTTAAATGCCATTGTCAAATTTAGTGCTTACGACTTTACTAAATATGGTGGCCTAGAGGGTAAGCTCGAACACATCAGTGCTGACACAACAACAGATGAAGAAGGCAATAGCTATTATCTTGTTAGAGTAAGAACGAAGGAAACGAGTCTTAACAATGATGTCTCACTCCCTATCATTCCAGGTATGACAGCATCAGTGGATATCATTACAGGAAAGAGAACCGTTATGGAATACTTACTTAAGCCGATTCTCGGCGCCAAAAATAACGCATTAAAGGAATAAATATGCTCAGCACTCGACCCAAATATTCACCTAAAATGTAGCGCGATGAAGTTCTGGCTTTCTATCCTCGTGATTATTTTAGTTTCGACGGCTTCAAAAGCACTCAATACCCAAGAGCAACGTTGGGTAGAAGCAGTTCGTAAAACTTATGGGGAACGCGCAGGGAAAAGGGTAGAAACTTGGCGTAGAGAAATGGTGCAATTTAAAACTATTTCAGAAAAAGAGAAGCTGGTCGAAGTAAACCGTTTCTTCAACCAACTAAACTTCGTTAATGACGATCGCCTCTGGGGCAAAAAAGATTATTGGGCCACACCACTTGAATTTCTTGGAAGTAATGGTGGGGATTGTGAAGATTTTACGATTGCAAAATATTTTTCATTACTTGAGCTTGGGGTCTCGGACAGAAAGCTGAGGCTGGTTTACGTTAAAGCAATCTCATTAAACCAATTCCATATGGTATTAGCTTACTACTCGAAACCAAGCGCAGAACCCATTTTGCTCGATAATATTGACCCACAAATAAAAAGAGCCTCAAAACGCAGAGATTTATTACCAATTTACAGCTTCAATGGTAAAAACTTGTGGCTAATGAAGTCGAAAAAAGGACAGCTGGCAGGGAAGTCATCAAGACTTAGTTTATGGAATGATCTCAGAGCCAGAGAAAAATCACTCAAATTGAACAAACCAATTTTGAATTACGATGAGTAAGCAATATGACTTTATATAAACAACTTGTCGCGGGAATGATAGCCGTATTTCTGATGTTGATGGTCTCAGTCTTCATCATCGAATTTAATACCACGCGAAATAGTTTGATTCAACAGCAGCGTTCAGAAATGAACAATACCATTAACACCGTTGGCCTTGCCTTAGCCCCCTACCTGGAGAGCAAAGATCAAGTCGCCGTCGAATCTGTGGTTAATGCGCTATTCGATGGCAGTACCTACTCCATTGTTCGATTGATTTTTTTAGATAATGGTGAAGAAATCATACGCTCATATCCCGTTAAACCACTCGACGTACCGGACTGGTTTACCAATCTTAATTTATTTGAACGCATTCACGATCGCCGAGTCGTCACCAGTGGCTGGATGCAACTCGCAGAGGTTGAGATAGTCAGCCACACTGGGGAAGCCTACGCCCAGTTGTGGAATGCCTTCTTACGGCTACTTGTTGCGTTTAGCATCATTTTTTCCATTGGTTTATTATCGATTGCTTTTATTCTCAAGCGCGCATTACGTCCGTTATTGCTGATAGTAACCAAGATGGAACAAGTAGCTAAGAATCAATTCGGCGACCCATTACCTATGCCAAAAACCCTAGATCTTATTGCAGTGGTTGAAGGGATAAATAGTATGTCAACGCAAGTTGAGCAGTCTTTCAAAGCTCAAGCAAAGGAAGCTCAACAACTTAGAGAACGCGCCTATATTGAGCCAGTTTCAGGGCTTGGTAACCGCGCTTACTACATGAACCAACTCAATGCATGGCTTGGAGAAGGTGGAGTGGGAGGTGTCGCTATCCTTGAAGCACACTTTCTTGCTGAAATTTATGAGGACAAGGGATATAAAGAAGGAGACAGTTTAGTAAAAGAACTTGCTAACCAACTCAGCGTTGCACTCAACTCATCCGAAATGACTATTGCGCGAATTTCTAATGAAGAATTTGGCTTCATTATGCCTAATATGGATGAGGGAGAACTAAAATCGATTTCGGAGGGCATTGTTAATTATGCTCATGGGACCAATGCAGATCCGACAGGAATGGCCAAATCAAATTTAGCTCTTGGCGTAGTGTATAACGAAAGTAATAAGAGCACATCTGATATTCTGACGATGCTCGACAACGCTCTTGCAACCGCAAAATCTGATCCAGAAATCAATTATGGCTATGTCACTAGCGATAACTCAGAGAATCTAATGGGTAAGCAGCAGTGGAAAACACTGGTTGAAGAAGCGATGAGCAATGATTGGTTTAAATTCCGTTATCAAGCAGCTAATGATGGCTCAGGCAAGACTTATCATCGCGAAGTTTTCTCCGCAATAGAAAGGGATGGGGAGAGGTTCAGCGCCAATCAATATATGTTTGCATTAGAACAACTTCATGCCAGCCATATATTTGATGAGTACGTAATAGAAATCATGGTATCTCAACTTGAAAATGGCGTATTCTCAGACCCAGTCGCTATCAATATTTCACAAAGCAGCATTGCTGAACCAAGCTTTATCCGCTGGATCGGCCAAGTCTTAGGCAAGCATAAATCTGCTGCAGCTCTTTTGCACTTCGAAATACCTGAAAACTGCTTTGTCAATACACCACACCATACAGCTCTTTTCTGTAATGCCGTCAGGAGCGCTGGGGCTGATTTTGGTGTAGATAATTACGGTCGAAATTTCCAGTCTTTGGACTACATCAACGAATTCAGGCCTGCTTATGTTAAAGTAGACTACTTGTATACTCATCACTTAGATGATGAAAATCAGAAATTTACCTTAACGTCTATTTCACGTACCGCACACAACCTTGGTATCAAGACCATCGCATCACGAGTTGAAACACAAGCCCAACTTGATTTCTTGGCTGAACATTTTATCGATGTGTTCCAAGGTTTTATTGTAGATAAGTAACAAGGTTATAGCCGTACATGCAAGATCCTTTACTCAACTCGCTCATATACATCAGTCGATATTTCGGTTTAGCTAACTCGCCTGAAGCCCTTATTAATGGCTTACCCTTGTCCTCTGGAAAGTTAACCCCCTTTCTTTTTCCCCGCGCAACCGAACGTGCTGGTTTAGTCGCAAAGGAAAACCGTTCTAACTTGACAGACATCTCAGAGTTAGTATTACCGGTCGTCTTACTCCTTAAGGATGGAGATGCCTGTGTATTGAACACCATTGACTTAGAGAAGCAGGAAGCTGAAATTGTGACTGGGGAATCAGGCCTAGTACCTACTGCTGTATCATTGGAAGAACTCAATGAACTCTATATTGGCCGTTACTTTCTAGTTAAAAAACAGTTTCGATATGATGAACGCTCGCCCGAGATACTAAAGACCCGAGAAGGGCATTGGTTTTGGAGCACATTATGGCAGTCAAGAAATATCTACAGAGATGTCTTTATTGCCTCGATACTGATTAACTTATTCGCAGTTGCTGCCCCCATGTTTACCCGCTTAGTCTATGACAAAGTTGTTCCGAATTTAGCTTTTGAAACACTTTGGGTACTCGCTAGTGGTATCTTTGCTATTTTCATATTTGAACTCACATTAAAAATTCTTCGCAGTTACTTTATCGATATTGCTGGAAAGAAATCTGATGTTTTAATTTCCTCAAAAATATTTAGTAAAGTACTTGGGATTCGTATGGAAGCAAAACCTCCTTCAGTTGGCGCTTTTGCTAAGCATCTACAGGAATTCGAGTCGATTCGGGAGTTCTTTGCGTCAGCGACTATTGGCTCCCTTATAGACTTACCATTCGCTCTTCTCTTTCTACTATTAATTTGGTTGATGGCAGGCAGCTTAGTCATTATACCGATTATAGGTGTATTGATTTTAGTAATTTACTCAATAATCATACAAGGTCCACTGAAACGTTCCATTGAAGAAGGCTCACGTTTAGCATCACAAAAATATGCCAATCTCATTGAGAGCTTATCTGGCCTAGAAACTCTCAAACTTTTCGGTGCACAAAGCCAATTTCAATATAAATGGGAAGAAGCGGTTGCTCATATGTCCAAGTGGAGCATTAAAAGTAAGCGTATCACAGATGGAATTCACAATACCGCAGGATTTGTTCAACAAGCATCCAACATTGGCATGATCATTCTCGGCGTATATTTAATTGCTGATGGCGAGCTAACAATGGGCGGACTTATTGCCGCTACCATGTTGAGTAATCGAGCCATTGGCCCTATGGTTCAGCTCTCGCTACTTTCTACCCGTTACAATCAAGCCAAATCCTCTTTGGCTATTATTGAACAAATCATGGCAATGCCAGATGAGCAAGAGGAAGGTAAGCGTTATATCCATCGCCCCATTGTTAAAGGCAAAATTGAATTAGATAAAGTGACCTTCCACTACCCAGATGCTCCTATCGCTTCAATACGTGATTTAAGTCTCACCATCAACCCAGGAGAAAAAGTCGCTATCATTGGCAGAATCGGATCTGGTAAAACAACGCTTGAGCGTCTGATCCTTGGGCTTTATAAACCAACCGAAGGCCATGTTCGTATTGATGATACAGATATCCAGCAGCTACACCATATTGACATCAGACGTAATATCGGATGTGTACAGCAAGACTGCCAGCTATTTTATGGGTCTATACGAGACAATATCACGCTTGGCCGCCCACTCAGCGACGATCGAGATGTTATGGATGCAGCTAACCGATCAGGTGTTAGCGTCTTTACTCAGCAAGATCCGGCAGGGTTGGAACGACAAGTTGGTGAAGGCGGGTTACTGCTGTCCGGAGGTCAACGTCAAGCCGTTACTATTGCTCGTGCCTTCTTACATAGGCCGCCCGTTCTACTGATGGACGAACCGACAAGTGCAATGGATAATCGCTCTGAAATGCAAATTAAGCAACAGCTCTCTCAACTAAAACCATCCGAAACTTTAGTTTTGATAACCCATAAGACGTCCATGCTAGAAGTGGTTGATCGAATCATCGTAATGGAGAAAGGCACTATTATTACCGACGGCCCCAAGGCTGAGGTTCTCAATAACCTAAGGCAAGGTAATATTCGCGCCGTAAACTAATCAGAGGAACAGGTAGTAGAGTGTAACAAGAACAGGTTCAACAATGATATGTTAGTTGAACCTTTCATCTCTGTTCTTACACTGTCAGTAAATGATTTCCATGACATACTTTGGCTTTGAGGTAATTTTTATTGCCGTCTTTAATATGGGCAGATGTATTCACCACTTCAATGATATTAATCCCATATTCAGATAGCTCACTAATTTTTTTCGGGTTATTTGTTACCAATCGAACCTGAGTAATACCTAGTGCATTTAACATTTGAGCGGCCTCTGTGAAATCACGCAGATCATCATCAAAGCCTAGGTGATTGTTGGCCTCATAGGTATTCATTCCTTGGCTTTGTAAGCGATAAGCATCAATTTTATTGTATAAGCCTATACCCCGTCCTTCTTGACGCAAATACAAGATAATACCACCCGACTCCCCCATCAGATTGATTGTTTCTTCAAGCTGCTCACCACAATCGCATCTCGAAGAGTGAAATACATCTCCAGTAAGGCATTCAGAATGCATACGTACTAGCGGTACTGCCTGCATTTTGTCAGCATTTTTAAAAATGACTGCCACGTGTTCTTTATCTGTCTTCAGACCATGAAAAGACACAATTTCAGCATCAATGTTACTTTGTTGCCCGACTTTAAAGTCTACTCGTGTACGTACATCTGACATATCTATACTCACTTTATTATTAAATATACCTAGCTATCACACTCGCCGAACATTACCTTATGCTAGTAATGTAATAACATAACTAATTACAACTTACATTATTACATTAGTTGAATATAAAACCTATATCAAATCTGTTTCATATTTAATGGAGATATGTTTGTTATAAATCAATACAAGATTGGAAAGTAAAGCATTTAAATTACTGGTATCAAACCTAACACCTACACTTACCTTTTAAATCCCCCAAAAAACCAGTTCAATAAGGCTCGACTGAATTAGAGCATACTCTAACGTCCAGTTGGCCTAGTGAAACTTTTATACTGAGTTGATTTTGATTGCTTAAGGCTTGATAAATCGCATGTAAAATGAATAACATACACACTCCATCGTGTGTATGTTATTCAGAAATACTGACTTAGTGGGTTGTGCAATTTGCTGCCCCGATGTCCTCCCATACGCCCCAAGGGCCAGATTGGGAAGGATTCTCACCTTGTGTCCACCACCTCGCTCGCCACTCTCTCTTGTCCCAAATCACTTTATCGCCGCTATTGTAAATACTATTTGCATCCCAAACGTTATCACATTGCCCTCCTCCAGCGCCTTTCTTTGCTACAACGACCGTTACTGACGCTAAAGAACTGGCTTTGGAGTCACTGACATTCACCGTAAATAATAAAGAGGTATCTTGATTAAACTCTGGCGAGATAAAACTCACCCGCGCGCCATCAATGTCCACTTTCATACCAGATGGAGTATCCCAGCGATAAGTAAGTGGATCATTTTCTGCATCGGTCGAACCCGAGGCATCAACCACAACTGCGTCTCCAGCTTTCACTCTATCTGGAGCCGATACTCTCGCAACAGGAGCTGTATTACCAGGCCCGGTATCTTTAGGCTGTATCGTCACTACAATAGCATCTGTACCCGTAGCACCATCATCATCCGTGACGGTTAGCGTGAAGGTTAGCTGTTCCGCTTTTGCCACCTCTGATACACTGAAAGTTACCTTGGAAGTGTTCGCGTCTTCGAGTGAAACAGGTATACCTGTCGTCTGTTCCCACTGGTAGCTAACAATAGTGCCGTCAGGATCACTAGAACGGGAGCCATCCAAAACGATAGAAGCAGGTCCAGTTGATGACATATCTGGTCCCGCATTCGCTAATGGCGCTCGATTAGCTGGCGTTCCACCAGCCAAACCTTCATGCATAGCATTAAGTATATCGCCATTATCAGCATCGATTTCCCACGAGAATAATCCCGCTAAACCTAAACTGCGAACATAAGCTCCCTTAGCTTTTATCGAGCGATCATCGTCAAAGGTAATCAATTGGCCAGTACTAGGATTCCAAACCCAAGGTGCTTCAGCCTGGCTGTCATAGCCATATTCAAAACCATTAACGCCCGTTTTATTTGGACCAAGCATATAGGTTTTGACACCTTTATAATCAATCACACCAGCTTCCCAAACACCTTGCTGTGTCGAGCCTTTAAGCTTCCCTGTTGCTGTACCTGTCATAGGATCATTTGAATCAGTCAAGGTATCTGGCGTTACGCCTTCCCAGCCACGCCCATACATAGCGGTACCAAGCACCAATTTATTTGCCGGAACACCCTGATCAAGGATCAATTTTATACCGTTATCACCTGTGTAGGCTGGACCTTTATAAGGAACACCATCACCATCCATACCAGAACCATCACACTGGCCAGGACGCATAAAAGTACCGCAATAAAGAGCTGTCTGATGACCAGGTACGTTGTCCCAACCGCCATAAAAGTCGTATGTCATAGCAAAGATGTAATCCATATACTGAACGGCATCGGCGTAATTCACATCTTCAATTTTGTCGTAACCAACCCCGATAGCGGATGTCAGCTCATAAGTTCGGCCAGAATCTCGCTCAAGTTGATCTAGCATGGTACGTAATTCACTCATTAAATTCACATACGCAGGACCATCATTGGCTGGATCGCCTAAATCAGGAGCTGCGCCACCTCCACCAGGGAATTCCCAATCAATATCAACACCATCATAAAATTTCCATGTCGTTAAAAACCTCTTAACAGACGCGACAAAAATATCTCGGTTCGCCTTAATGGTAAAATCATAAAAAGGATCAGAGAGTGTCCAACCACCAATGGAAGGAATAACTTTAAGTTCAGGATAACGCTGTTTAAGCGCCATTAGCATGGCGTAGTTACCTTTTATGGGCGAATTAAACGTATGCCCTGCCTGAGAAAAGTTTTTTTGATATGCCGCCCAAGGATCATGAATCACCACTTCATAATCTGGCACCCCAGTACACGCCGTTTTTAGCGCCTGATAACTATTACCACCGACAGATTTGAGTGATTCGTTGGGACCACATATAGGAATAAAGCCGTACAATATATGAGTCAAATTATGAGCTGGGATGTTATCAACCGTAAAATCGCGTCCATATATGCCCCACTCAACAAAATATGTCCCCATCACCGTATTGGGGTCCATATTGTAGTCATTGTTGTTAGGATCAACATTCATCGGTAGGGGTTCTAAGTGAACGCCATCTGTATCAGCAATAATCACAGTCGCGGGTGAACTGACGCTACATCCAGATGCATCGCAAGCTTCAACCGTTAACTGGTAACGTCCACCTTGGGCATACTTGAAGTTAGCTGTAGTTTGGCTTCCTGAAATATCACCATTGGCCACTTCATTTCCATCAAAGTAAATCTTGTATGTATTTCCTGTCGTACCACTCCATTGGTTAAACTTGATGCCTATATCAGCTTTTTCAAAATACTTCACCATCTGGTTATATCCAGAAGTCGTATCCATCGCCAACTCAACTTTGGAAAACTGGAGATTATTTGACCCATTCACATCAATAGTTGGGGTTGCGGGCAATGCCATTACTGAGCTCGATGATGCTATAGCGATACTGGCAACATACAACGTTATACGATTCATAACTGTCTCTCTCATTCCTATGACTTTCCCTAAAATGGGCAAGTCTTGTCTTTTCTTATCAACAGAAGTTTCTTACGGTAGTGATAAGTAGGCTCTATTCTTCGATTACCATCCGATGAACATATTTTCGAAGAACCTATTTTGAGTATTTAAGAGACTTTTTTTTTGATGAAAAAAATAAACATTGTTTTCGAGGCAAGCTTAAAAATTCGCAGAGCAAATTTACTTTGTTACACTGTAAACTGGATTTCGACCCAAATTTTATAAAATAGTAGCCAGCATTAATGACTCAACTATTCACTATAAAAGTTAACTTTCCGTGAAATCTTATCACTTTGACATTCGTCTAATTGAAATATCCCGATTCGCTTGGCAAAGTGTATGCTAACCAAAATAAGTGGATTGAGTCATGAACATCAAAACAACATTCTTGGCCGCAGCAGCCCTGACAATAAGCAGCATGGCTGTGGCTGACGTGACAATAACAGTACCAGACACAATTGATCTCTTAGTTGTAAACGATGGTAAGCCGGAGCTCTCTGGCAGTTTCTTCTCTAAAACAAAAAAATTAACCCTCCCCGATGGAGAAAATCAAATCTTGTTTCGTTACCAGCCTTATTTCATGCAAGGTAATGACCGCATCATCCTAGAAAGTGACCCGATTATCGCCAAGTTCAACGCCAAAGAAACTGAACTTACTTTCGATATGCCGCAATACCGAGATCGCCATGAAGGTGAAAAGGAAATCAAAAATTTTGAGTGGCAACTGACGTCAGCTGGCGGCGCTGCCGTAGCAGTAACACAAGACAAACTCATCAAAGATGGAATGCAGATTGGCCGAAATTTCAAGATAGAACTGGCTGACTATAACCGCCGAGGCGGCGTTGCGGCTATAACGCCTATCACAGCCACTACCATGCTTCCCACAAAGAAGATCGCAAATGAAAACCTAGGTACCGACTCAACCGCAGAAGAAATGTTGCATTTTTGGTACAGTAAAGCCGATGCGGAAACTCAATCTCGCTTTAAAGAATTCTTGCTAAGCAACGGTTCTTAACTCTAAGCAGCCAGTTTATTAAGCGCTGGCTGTTTCTTGCGCTGCTGTTGAAATAAAATAGCATTCTTGGCTATGATCATGTAAACAATCAAATACTGTCTGGTCTAATTTACCCCCCTCCACCAATGCCTGTATAATTTGCAGAGCCTCATTAATGGTTAGCCCCTGACGATATGGCCGAGATTGAGTCAAAGCTTGAAAAACATCGCTAATTGCAATAATACGGCTTGGAAAATCAATATCATTCGCCGATATTCCTAGCGGGTATCCTGAACCATCAAGTCTTTCATGGTGATTCGCGGCCCATTCAACAATCTGGCTCGACTGAAAAATATTCATCAAAGTATGCCGAGTATCTGTGGCATGACGTTTAATACACGCGTATTCCTGTTCAGTTAAATCTGTCGGTTTATGCAGCACAATTGACGGAGTTTTCAGCTTACCTATGTCGTGAACTAATCCAGCTAAGTACAACATACGCTGTGCTTTAGCTGAAAACCCGAGTTTTTTGCCAATAAAAGCGCTCAGACGAGCAACTTTACGTGAGTGCTGGCAGGTAAATGGGCTTTTGGTATCAACAATCTCTGCAAATAGTTCGGCGACTGAAATCGAGTTTTCTAACCCCATTCGAGCAGAAAAAAAAGGCACACTCGGGAAGCGACTCGCCATAGTCTCAATGTATTCTGGCCGCATTGAAAACCAGAAATCATCGTTGTGTATTAGCTCAGACATACAAGCCACTAAATTAGGCTCAAAAAGTGAACCTGAATTCTCCACAAGCTCATTAGCGATAACATTCTTATCAGAGTTTGTCAGATGACCAAATTGATCGAAAATACTGCCTAAGTAAAGAAAATCCACCCTATCACTTATGAAGATCAGACTGGCTAGCTTTTTGTCTGTTGATGACGGTCGGTTCTGATTAGAAAGTGTTACCCAATCGGTATGGTGATATAAAACCGGCAGTGCAAGCCCAGCAAGAGGCGGGCAAGATCTTAGGAGTTGATACCCTTTATCACAATGCGCTTGAACATTATCAGGTTGCAACTTTGTAAATAAAGAGGTGCGCTCTTTAGGCTTGGATACACCACAATCATGAATCAATCCAAGAGCAAAAGAAACTTGGGCAAGTTCTTCTTCCCACCCCATTCGTTGAGAACATTGATACGCCATATAAGCAACACGGTAGCCATGCTGAATATCATCAACCCCAACAGCATCAAGGGCTGTAGCAATTTCAAATAATAACTTACGTAAGTCTATACTGACATTATCAAGTAGCACATCCATCCTTAACCACCTAACTGACTGATCGCTTTGTTTGGCTTAAACAGGCTAAACTATGTTATTCGTTAAAAACCACACATTATTCATTCACGCTCATATAAATGTGACAAGAGTAACACCGTGGTAAAAATGACGTGCCGCAACTGAAATAGCCAATTTTCCAGCCACAGCTCATTACATTGTGTGGTGCATAAAGTCACAACTAACAAAACATCGTCACACACTCATTGATTATCTGCACAATTTTTTAGAGAGCTTCGCTATTTATCAACATCTAGTGATAGGATCGCCTCTTAGCATAAAATGAGAACGCTCTGTGTCTTCAATACTTAAACTCGTGGTGGTAGCCTGTGCGATAAGTGCGGGTTTCTTTGCCGGTGACATTTATCAATGGTTTAAAATACGTGCTCAAGTCAAACCTTTGTCAGAATATTGTCTCCTAACGACTCAGGCTTGTGAACTTGGTAATATTGGTATAAAAGTTGATCGAGATATCAGCCAACCTTTGGTACCAACCCACATCACTGTTGACTGGCCTGGTTCTAAACAGCAAAGCTTAATGATGACTTTGCAAGGCTATGAAATGGAGATGGGTACTCTAATGTTTAAACTCAACAAAAGCGGCGCTTCTCAATACAGTGGCTTAATTACGCTCCCTATCTGTACCACCAATACTATGACTTGGGTAGGCGAGGTAACTGATGGCCAACAAAGTGTGAGCGCTTCAATTAGGATGGAACAATGAGTAAAATATGGTCTTTAATCTTAGTCGCAGCGTTTGCACTCGGATTTGGAATCAATGCCTACTTGGATTCGCAACCCGAAGTCGAGGCACCAGTTGTATCAGACAAAGACGTTATCTTGTTTGGTAAAGATGACAAACCTGTAACTATCTTTGACCAACAAGACTCACGGATCCGTATTGTTTACTTTGGTTTTACACGCTGCCCTGATGTATGCCCAACATCACTTGCTATGTTAGCAGGAGCACTAAACCAACTTGATGATTCAGTGACTACTAAATTTAGGCCTATGTTCATCTCTTTAGATCCTGAGCGTGATGCGGCGGCTGACTCTTATAAGTATGCGCAGTATTTTCACCCAATGATTGAAGGGTTATCAGCACCTCTTGATGTCACCTCCCCTCTTGCACATAAATACGGCGTCATTTTCCGTAAAACTAAATTGAAAAACTCTGAGCTGAAATACACTCTCGATCACAGCTCATATTTTTACTTTCTAAAACCAGATGGCAAGTTAATCACTAAAGTGCCACACACGCTAACACCAGCACCTTTGGTACAAGCAATGAAAACCCTTACTTCACAAGGAAATTCGTAATGAAGTTCAAAGCCCTAATTCTAACCTCTCTCGCCCTTAGCCCATTTGCTCATGCTTGCGAAGACATTATGTTGTCACACACTTATGCGCGCGCAACGCCACCAAATGCGGCAACCAGTGCCGTATTTAGTGAAATAATGAACCACAGCGATAAAGACCGTGTAATTGTCTCAGCGACAACAGAAGCTGCTGGCAAAGTAGAACTGCATGACGTGATTAAAGAAGGCGACGTGATGAAAATGCGTCAAGTAGATAAGCTTACTATCCCAGCAAAAAGCATGATCGAACTAAAGCCTGGCAGCTTGCACATTATGCTGTTCAACCTAAAGAAACCACTAACCGAAGGCGAGAATATCGATGTGACCCTCACCTTTGCTAACGGCGAAAAGAAAGTCGTAACGGCGCCAATCAAAAAGGTCATGAGCGGCATGAAGCATCAACATAAATAAAACCGATCATCTTTCAACATACACACCACCTTCTATGGTGTGTATGTTTTCCTCGCGCATACTAACTTAACGATTCACAACATTGAAAATAAAATGAAATGGAACTCTGCTGCGAGTTATTAATTTTATGACCAATTAAATTTGAAAAATAATGCCGCCAATATGCTGCATTGTCTACTTGGTTCGAGGCATACTAGTGGTGAAAACATCAAGGTGACTTTCTTATAACCGACTACATTGGAGTTTCCCTCCTCATCACTTAATAAAAATTAATTATTGTGAGACAGTAGATTAGAAATGTGCAGTCCAACCAATTAGAAAGCCCTGTGACGCTGTGTCGTATTCAAAGTTTCCTTTGTTTTCGTAATCAACCCAGGTCGATTTGTAGGCAACATTTAAGTCGGACCAACTGTTTATCTGGTATCGAACACCAGTTAAAAGAGATGAGGTAAAGTCGGTATCACTACCAATCCCTGCATCAATAGTTGCATGAAACCTCCAATCCTTATCGATCTGCGTTATCCATCTCACACCTATTTGATAATCTATCCAATCTTCATCGAGTGATCGGTCGACACTTAGTCGACCACCTGAACCATAAAGCTTGGCATCAATGTCGTTATCCCACCAACGAAGTCCAAACAGATAATCAATCATTCCAAAATCGTATTGATTGCGCGTAAAACCTTTTACATCTAAAACACCTTGTCGGATATCAAGATTGCCTTTCAATATCTCTAGGTTGGCATCTAACACTGAGTTTGTTTTTCCACTTAGCTTCATGAAGCTGTAATCAATGTAATAGCCCCACTGATTGTCATAGATCCCCTCTAAACGCACCATGGCCGTCATATCAAGGTGATCCATGATAAAAGATGGATCGACATCGACATCTGCAGACAAATTACCAATAGTGCTATCTCCACGGATATTGAGTGCGAGTGCGTAGATTTCGAAGCTATGTTGCCACTTTTTTATGTCCGCATGTGTACTTGCTTCTTGCGCATTTATGGTTGAACTAACAGTCAATGCTGATGCGAGTAGGTAACGCCATTTAGCCATATTGATATCCCTATCCTCGATGTAAAATATCACAATTGCGAATGCATACCTTAACTGCCCACCATTTCAATATGCAACTTGTATATCATTGATTGTAGACTATGTTTTTTGAAAAGAGCCAAATTAAAAGAGTAAGGATATGAAACTACAACCTGTATTTTGTTCGGCGCTGTTTTGGCTTTGGCTGCTGGCCGGATCATTAGCTTGATATTGGATGGCATTTCTCTTCGTTTATCTGAGCTTGGCTTTGGCCTAATTGGTTTAAAAATGATTCATAACGAGCAATCTGAAACAAAAAAGGACATTCTATGAAAAAGGTTTTCCATATTCTTATACTGAATTTGTTGAGTAGCTTTTCGCTCTCAGCATGGTCAGCTCATGAGCAACCAAATATCTTCGTTATCTTCACCGATGATGTCGGAATTTCAAACCTGAGTGCTTATCACAACGGCGTTATGAGCAGTGAAACACCAAACATCGATAGCATTGCCGAGAAGGGCATGCTACTCACCGATTACTATGCACAACCATCGTGTACCGCGGGGCGTTCTGCATTCTTAACAGGACAACTGCCTGTGCGAACGGGGATGCATTCGGTTGGCTTGCCAGGAGGCCCTGTGGGTTTAAGCGCAGATACCCCAACGCTTCCTGAGATGCTTAAAAATATGGGTTATATGACGGGGCAGTTTGGTAAGAACCACTTAGGTGACCGAGATGAATTTCTACCGACAATGCATGGTTTTGATGAGTATTGGGGTTGGCTATATCACTTGAATGCAATGGAATACACTGAAGATCCTGATTGGCCAAAAGATGGATCGCTGGATGATTTTGCACCTCGCAACGTGATTTATTCAAGAGCTGATGGTAAGGGTGGACAAACGATTGAAGATGATGGCGCGCTGTCGATTGAGCGTATGCGCACACTGGATGATGAGGTAAACAAACACGCTATCAACTTCATCGAAAGAGCCGTTGAAGCGAAGAAACCATTCTTTACTTGGTATTGCCCATCACGAGGTCACGTATGGACACACCTTTCTGAAAAGTATGAATCCATGCTTGGCAAGAATGGTTGGGGATTGCAAGAAGTAGTGATGAAAGATCTAGATGATCATATCGGTGAAATGCTCGCTAAAATGGAAGAGCTCGGTATTGCAGATAACACCATCATTATTTTCACTGCCGATAATGGCCCTGAAATTATGACATGGCCAGATGGCGGTATGACACCATTCCATGGCGAAAAAGGCACAACATGGGAAGGTGGCGTTCGTGCTCCTGCATTGGTTAGCTGGCCAGGTAAAATTCCAGCAGGTAGCGTAGGAAATGGTATCTTTGACGGTATGGACTGGCTACCAACACTGATTGCAGCAGCAGGTGGTCCAACAGACCTAAAAGAGAAAATGCTGAAAGGCTATGAAGGTTTTAAAGCACACCTCGATGGTTACAACCAAGTCGATATGCTGATGGAAAATGGCGAGTCGGGTCGTAAAGAGATTTACTACTACGAGCGAGACCAACTGCAAGCCGTTCGGGTAGGTGATTGGAAAGCGCACTTTGTAGTTCAGAATCACGGTTGGAGTGGCCCGAAAGAAGAACTCAATGCACCATTACTTTTCAACTTGCGCCGTGATCCTTACGAGCGAGCAGCTGAAGAATCAGGAATGTACTTGAAGTGGATGGGCCAAAAAATGTGGGCATTTGGCCCTGCTCAAGCCACTATTCAACAGCACTTAGCGACATTTGAAGAGTGGCCTCCAGTAACACCTGAATCTCCGGCTGAGAAAACCGGTGGTGTGGGTAACTAACTAGAGAAAATTTTACACTTTACACGGAAGTATATTTTGAGTGGTCAATCTAATTGACCACTCAAATACGGGTTTTGCAACATCCTTGATAACCCTTTATTGCTAGTTAAACAATACTTGTAACTCATAAGTGCCCGAAAATAGGTTGTGTGCCGATGTTGGTGCATGCCGTTAGTGTTGTTTCTTTCGTTTTGTGCAGAATTAGTTATGATAAATCTTAATTCTGTTAGTTATAAATGCGAGGTGAACGTGCTAGTAGAAAAATGGTTAAATATTGATGGTGACCAGCTTTATTGTTTGTCTACTGAACTCAAAGAATCTCAAGAAACTTTAGTGTTGATTCACGGTCTAGGCGAATCGCATCTTTGTTTTGCGGATGCATTCGACTGGCTGCCGAACTACAACCTAATAATGTTTGATCTATGTGGTTACGGTTATTCACCAGCTTCAGTTGTTTCCCACTCAACAAAAACTCAAGCAAAGCGAATTTTAAAAGCTCTAGAGCAACTAAAGATTCATAATTGCTTTCTACATGGTCATTCTTGGGGAGGCGATACATCGACTTTGGTTTGCAAATACGATACGAAAGGTATTGTACAGGGTTTTATTAATGCCGAAGGTGGTGTTCACGAAGAAAATATAATTTTGTCTCAGGTTATTGCTGAAAGATATTCTGAATTAAGCAGCGACGAATTCTCGAAATGGGTAAAAGGTGAAGGCTTTTCAAAGCGTTTTACTATGTCTTGGAAGCACGGAGCAGGTATTAAATACCTTTCATCAGTTAGGCGCTGCGAGCCAGCCCTTCTCGGTAATACTGCTAGTGAAGTTTACGCTCAACACGCCACTCAAGATCTTCGAGGTGTGGTTAGATGGGGGCAAACCACTGGGTGCAAAATGACTCATCTAAGTTTTATGTAGAAGTAGACAAATTTATTATTAACGTCAGAAAACTATAACAAGTACTTAAGGTTTCAAGGTACTTTTTCTAATCTTACTTAAGCGGTTTAGCGCACTGTACCTAATCGCTTTACCCCAAAGCTGATTAAAGCAAATTTTCTTTAACATGAAATCAATGAGCGCATACATTTCAAAAAGTTATCCCTTTTAATACCGTTCACTCTCATTAGAGGCAGGGTCTCTACTTTCGCTATTGGGTTCGCTAGACTTTGGCTAGTCAGCTCACCCAAATTAAAGCTAGTTGAGGCTTCTTTGTCTTTGCACAAGCCACTTATCTAAATGATTGGCGAACTGCTGTCTATCGGCTTGGTTTAAAGGCGCTGGGCCGCCGGTTTGCACGCCACTGCTGCGCATGGTATCCATGAAATCTCGAATATTGAGCCGTGACTTAATATTCTCTTTGGTAAATAACTCACCACGAGAGCTCAGTGCATGCCCGCCCTTAGTAATAATTTCATCGGCCAGTGGAATATCACTCGTGATCACTAAATCATCTTTTTCACAACGCTTAACTATTTCATTATCCGCCACATCAAAACCAGCTTGCACTTGCAACATTGTCACCTTAGGTGAAGCCGGTGTGCGAATGAATTGATTTGCGACCAAAGTCACTTCTACGCCTGTTCGCTCTGATGCTCGAAACAAAACATCTCGAATCACAACAGGGCATGCATCAGCATCAACCCAAATTTTCATTAGTCAATCTTCCCAATATTTCGAATGGCCACATTAAACATCAAAAGCGACCGCCTGGGTAGAATAATCTATTGCCACTATAGCAACCCATGATGTCTTATCAGTATTCAATAATCGACCACAAACCATAAGCAAAACAAATAACAGCAATATCACCAAATAAAACAACTAATCACCCAAAAGTAACGCTTATCTGGTTTACGCATTCTTAGTCTCCCTTGAGTAGGCAAACAAATGCGACATAACATTCACACATCAAAAATAAAAAAATCATCAATTTTTTAAAAAATTAATTAATAAAAACAATGATGAAAGCTATTTTTCATCGAAAAAAGACTGTTCAATCAGCAAAAATTTCCCCATAAGCACAACACAGCACATTTTAAAAATAAGCAAAAGTGAATAATCAGTGATTTATTATTCACATAAGAAATAGTCCACCATAAGCATTCACAAGACGAATAATATGGCAATCATGGTCTATTTTTAAACTAAAATAGCTTTTTATGTGAAATTAAAATTAAAAACAACAATAAAATCAGCAAAAAGTGTTACCACTAAGTTAAATTTAGATCCATTATAGTGATCTTGATCACATCTATATATCTAACAATACATTTTACGTTCGTATTCTTCGCTTCGCCTGATACCCTCCAGAACGCCTTGAAGTGAACTTAAGGTGCATAACTATAAGGAGTGTTCACGATGAATACCAAGAAACCTCTGTCGCTAACTAGCCGTGTTATTTTAGGTATGGTAGCGGGTATCTTGACAGGATTTGCAATTCGCAGCCTTTTTGCCGACAACGGATTTGTCGACACATATATAGTCAACGGACTGTTTGACGTTGGTGGCCAGATTTTTGTCGCCAGCTTGAAGATGCTTGTTGTACCACTCGTATTTGTTTCACTAGTCTGCGGAACAAGCGCGCTTAAAGATCTTTCAACTCTAGGTCGAATGGGTGGTAAAACACTCGCTTTTTATATTGCGACCACGACAATCGCCATCACATTCGCTCTTACTATGGGTAGTATCTTCCAGCCGGGTGCTGGAGCCGATCTCACCGCAGTAAGTTCATTTAAATCAGCAGAAGCCCCTTCTCTGGGACAAGTTATTATTAACATGTTCCCGACTAACCCTATTAGTTCTATGGCTGAAGGTAAAACTCTGCAGGTGATTGTGTTTGCAGTATTGTTTGGTATCGCCATCAGCGCCGCTGGTAAAGCAGGTGAAAGAATCGCATCTGTATTTTCTGATCTGAACGAAGTGATCATGAAATTAGTCGCGTTACTGATGAACCTAGCTCCTTACGGTGTGTTCTTCCTAATGGCTAAGTTGTTTACTGGCCTAGGTTTGAGCGCAATCATGAACCTTGCTGAGTATTTCTTGGTGCTGGCAGGAACCTTGGTTCTTCACGGTCTAGTCACATACAGTTTGATGCTAAAAGGTTTCACGGGACTAAGCCCGATCACCTTCTTGAAGAAAATGGAAGATGCGATCATGTTCGCCTTCTCTACGGCTTCTTCAAACGCGACGATTCCTGTTTCGATGGAAACGGCCAAAAATCGTATGGGTGTAGATAACAGTATTTCCTCGTTCACTATTCCACTAGGTGCTACTGTGAACATGGACGGTACAGCGATCATGCAAGGCGTAGCCACCGCATTTATCGCTCAAGCATTTAACATTGACCTTACTATGGGTGATTACCTAATGGTGATCTTAACCGCTACCCTAGCTTCAATTGGTACAGCGGGCGTTCCCGGAGTCGGTCTAGTAATGCTTGCAATGGTCTTGAACCAAGTGGGTCTACCTTTAGAAGGTATTGCCTTAATCATGGGTGTTGACCGCTTACTTGATATGATAAGAACAGCAGTAAATATTACCGGTGATAACGCGGTTACCGTCATTGTGGCTAAATCTGAAGGTGCTCTAGACGAAACTCGCTTTAATGACCCTCTTGCAGGTGAAAAGGAAGAGCAAGTGAGCCTAAAACACTCTAAAGCCTAAGTCGAATAAGCGTCCAAACCATTAAACTTACCATCGCTTGATAAGTTTATGAGTTTCTAAATACCAAGCCTCAAAACAAACGTTTTGGGGCTTTTAAAATCATAAAACACCCCAGAACATGATCAACATTAACTAGCCTACCATGTCTTAATCTACTGACTTCACAACTGTCAAAAAGCTAATGACTCTACCTTGCAAATTAACCAAAACATGTCTTTAATTTTATAAGGTTAGCAACATTGATTAGAGTGACTCTTATAACTCGATAGGCTTGTTGACCAAAGAACAACGTCAAGCAAGTCGATACTTTATCTAGTGGCTTACGACGCGCCTTTTTTTCAAAATACTCTTTGGTCCGTGGTTCAATCGCGGTAGTAAAATCTCGAACCTGGAACACAGTCATGCCTCAGAAAAAGCCATATAAGCAGACCTTCTCTATACGGGTCACCATAGGGTCGCTGTTATTACTGGTTGCGACTCTTACAGCAACTTTAGCTCTCTCTATCCACTATCACTTTATCTATCAAACCCTAGAAGAACATCAGCTAGATGAGTCTTCATCTGTCGCAGAAAATGTCAGTGATAATATGAAAGATACTGATACTCGAATGCGTAACATTGCCTCAACACTTGCTCAGGTAATTGAACCTTCAAATGATAATCAACAATGGTTACCAGCATTTCTGGCCACATTAGAAGCGACTCCAGAACTGTATAGTGTGTTTTTTGGTACTCAAGATGATGACTTCTATCAAGTAATTAACTTGGATGTAGAACAAACATTAAGATCAAATATAAACGCAAAGTCTGATGACAAATGGCTGATGGTCACAGTAAAAAAAGCTAGAGATGGACAACGTAAGAAAACCGTTTCCTTTGTTAGCCACGATCTCAAGGTACGAAAAACTCAAGAAACCTTAAGTGGATACTTCCCTTCCTTAAGGCCTTGGTACCAAAAAGCCCAGTCGGGTGGTATTATCAAAACTGAACCCTATATCTTTGCTCAAGTTGCTGTATCTGGCCAAACTTATGCCACCAAAAATAATGCAGGAACAGCGGTGATAGGAATAGATGTATTACTCTCAACCCTTTCCACGATACTCAACCAAACCTTTGCACAGCAACTAAGTGAAGCTTATGTTTTCCGCCAAACTGGTGAGATGCTAGCCGATACTCACCCAACGTTCAAAGAGAAACCACTACCAACACTTCCCTCTCTACCAATGACTGAGCAAGAAAAAGCTCTAATCAAAAGCTTAAGCCCTTTACGGATTTCCAACCAAAGAAACTGGGCACCGATAGATTATAGTGTTCTTGGCGAGCCTAGAGGCTATGCGATTGACATGGTCAAAATGATCGGCCAAATGACAGGCATAAAATGGGCATTTAGTAATGGGTTAGATTGGAGCGAATTGGTCAATCAGTTTAATAATGATAAACTCGACGCATTACATTCCCTTCAATATCACAAAGACGGCTATGCTCAAGGCGTCTACAGTGATCCCATATTTACTTTACCTTTTGGCATTCTGGTTTCAGATACATTAACCGATATTAAAGATCTTAGTGCGTTCAATGACGATAAAGTCGCCATCTTATCAGGTTGGTCTATTATCCCAAATCTTAAAAAAAACTACCCAAACATCGACATCATTGAAGTCAATGATTCGTTCGAAGGTTTGACGCTTCTTAAAACGGGTAAAATCAGTGGTTTCATCGACAGCAGCGCTATTCTTAAACACGCTGTCCACCAATATTTTACCGACGGTGTAACCGTCATTGAAGATATAGCCCCTTTTAACCAAGGATTTGAGACCGAATTTCATATCGCGCTCAACAAGAGATACGCTGAATTACTGCCCATTATCAATCGAGCCATCAAAAAAGTTAAGGACACCCAGAAAGATTTCTTACTCGCAAAATGGCTTGGTAACTCAGCCGCAACCAAGCATCGAGTGATACCCCATGCTGTTTTTTACGACCTGATGGCCTCTCCTTCGCAACAAGGTAGTTTACTGAACACCACCACGAAGTCAGGTAATACTTATGTTTATTTGCAACCTGTAGGTTCATCTTCCCCCAGTGAATATTTAGCGATCACTTTGCCTGTTTCAGCACTGCATAACCAAGTCGTACGCCAAGTGTTATACGCCACAGGTATCTCCGCTTTAATTATGCTACCAATGCTATGGTTAGCTTGGCTATCTGGGAGCCCCATCATTCAAGCGATTCGGTCGCTTAAAAATGAAACCCGAAAAATTCAACAGCGTAACTATGATCAGTTACAGCCAGTCAAAAGCAGGATTCGTGAAATCTCACAGTTGTCAGACTCTATCGAGGAGATGGCCAATCAATTGCAAGCGCATGAAAAGCAACAAGAAGCCTTACTTGACTCTATTGTTCAACTTATCGCAAGAGCCATCGATGATAAATCACCATATACCGCGGGTCACTGTAATCGAGTGCCCGTGATTGCCATGATGCTAGCCGAAGCAGCCGAGTCATCAACTCAAGGACCATTTGACACCTTCCACTTTAAAGGAGAACGGGAAAAGCGTGAATTCCAAATGGCAGCTTGGTTACACGATTGCGGAAAAATAACTGTCCCAGAATACATCGTCGATAAAGGGACAAAGCTAGAAGCAAATTACAACCGCTTACACGAAATCCGTATGCGCTTTGAAGTTATATGGCGAGATGTCGCTCTCAAAGGCTACATGAAAAGACACAATGGCGAAGATGCAGATCAAGTTTTGTTATGGGTAAAGACACAACAATCGCGCTTACAAGAAGAGTTTACCTTTGTCGCCTCACTAAACACAGGCGATCGCCCCGTATCTGATGAAGATATCAGAAATCTTAAGAAAATTGGCGCCCAAACTTGGTGTCGACAATTTGATGATACTATTGGCCTCTCACCAGTGGAAAAAGACCGTCTCTCCACTTCTTCAACCACACAAACGCTGCTTAAAGATTTACCCGAACACAAAGTACCTCGCTTCCACCCTCCTTGTTATGACTATGGTATTACCATGCAGGCACCTGAGTACTTAAGTGACCACGGTGAAATCTATAACCTCTCTATTTTGAGGGGCACCTTAACCAAAGAAGATCGCTATCGAATCAATGAGCATATGGTTAGCGGCATTAAAATGTTAGAAAGCTTACCTTTTCCTGATGATCTAAAACAGGTCCCTAGACTTGCTACCACTCATCATGAAACATTAGCTGGGCGTGGCTATCCACGCCAACTAAGTGAAGACCAGCTTTCAGTTAAAGAAAGAATTCTTGCCATTGCAGATATATTTGAAGCTTTAACCGCCGCAGACCGCCCCTATAAAAAAGCATTCAAGTTAAGTAAAGCCATTGCAATTATGGAAGATATGGTAGCGAATAAACATATAGACGGTGACCTTTTCACTTTATTTATCCAACATGATTTGCATATCTCTTACGCCAAACGTTTTTTAGACCCCGATCAAATCGACGTAGGCAATGAAAATATTAAAACTTAGCAGAGACAAAAAATGTGTTTACACAACTGCGCAAAGTTCCAATAAAAGCTAAACTAGCTAGGGTTGCTGGCTTTCTAAACTAGTTAACCTTTCATCCATCTCTTTTATTGATTCCAGTAACACAGCAATCATTCCTTTATAATCAACTTGCAAGTAACCCGATTCAGGATGAGTGTTGATAAGCTCTGGATACCATTGCTCAACTTCTTGGGCAACAAAGCCAAGTTCTGTATTGCCCTGCTGAGAAATATAGTTGTATCGATAGCCATTAATTGTTCTGACCGCTTCTAATGTAGAAGTAATACGCTCTATATTTTCTTTCAAATGAACATCACTAAAGCGAAGAAAAACATGATCAATAAGATTATGATAAGAACGCTTACCTGGGGCAAAGTAAGAACGTTCACCATCCGTCACATAAAACACTTTCCAAGTTGAAAAATGCCCTTCTGCAGGCTGTGGTACTGTTCCCTCAGGGCAAAATCCATCAAGAGAGTGATATACACTTTCTGAAATAGGAATAAACACAAAATAGCTATTTTCCCAAGGCTGCTCTTGAGTTTTTAACGGCCAATTAAATGTTTGTTTATTATCCGACCATTCCCAATCATCTTGTTGTTGATCATAACAAAAAATATTAAATTCTTTCGCCAAGCTCGGTAGAGAAAATAATAATAAGCCCAAGTAAAGTAACAAACCATGTTGTTTCATATAGATAACCCTCCGTGGTTTAAAATTGTGCAGAGTATCTTTTAACAACAAATTTGAAACAAGTTTAAATGGTTAATTATTGATCATAGCGCAAATGTTAAACAGATTTTTGATGTAAACTCAATGTCTTAACGCCATTTCTTACAGCACGTTATTTAAACAATGATATATGTTTACTTGCAATTTAATCAGATCAAACCTACTTCACATACCCGAATAAGAAACCTCTTTAGAATGACTTCACTGTCGCAACAACTCACTTTCAAGGAGTGAAAGTAATGGCTATACAATGGTCAGCCTTTATCGCCCTCTTGTTATTCCCTTTTAGCTCTTTTGCAACCGTAAACACACAACAAGATCTCCAATTAACACAGTCTTATGTAGGCTACGCTGCCTTACTCATTTTTGTTTGTGCCTATATTTTGGTCATGCTTGAGGAACACTTTTCATTAAGAAAGTCCAAACCTGTGTTACTCGCCGCTGGTCTTATATGGGCAATGATAGGGTACGTATATTCGCAATATGGACAAATAGACATTGCAAAATCTGCACTCGAACATAATCTTTTAGAATATGCAGAACTACTGCTATTTCTATTAGTTGCAATGACTTATATAAGCGCGATGGAAGAGCGTAAGATATTCGACTCACTTCAAGCTTGGATGGTAGGAAAAGGTTTTAATTACAAATCACTCTTTTGGCTTACGGGAATATTAGCCTTTTTTATCTCTCCGATTGCAGATAACCTCACCACGGCATTACTTATGTGCGCAGTGGTATTGAAAGTAGGTGGCGATAACTCCAAATTCATCAATCTTGCATGTATAAATATTGTTGTAGCAGCCAACGCAGGCGGGGCTTTTAGTCCATTTGGTGATATAACGACATTAATGGTTTGGCAAGCTGGCTATGTGTCCTTTTCTGAGTTTATGCCACTATTTCTCCCATCTGTTGCAAATTATGTAGTCCCAGCAGCGATAATGTCATTATTTGTACCACGTACAACCCCAGATATCATTTACCAACATGTTGAACTAAAACGCGGAGCTCGCCGGATAGTGTTCTTATTTATTCTCACTATTGCTACTGCCGTCGCATTTCATGCGATGCTACACTTCCCTCCGGTCATTGGCATGATGATGGGGCTTGCATACTTACAATTCTTCGGCTTTTTCTTACGCAAAACGCTTAAATCTTCATTACATAAAAAAGCAGCTATCGCGATTGCAAAAGGCGACGATCATGCTTTAAAACGTCTAGGTTCCGTTGTTCCGTTTGATGTATTTCGCCGAGTATCCCATGCCGAATGGGATACTCTGCTGTTCTTTTATGGCGTCGTCATGTGTGTAGGTGGTTTGAGTCTACTCGGCTATTTGGGCTTAGTGTCTGAAGTCATGTATTCACAATGGAACCCTGTTTTAGCCAATATCGCAGTAGGGATATTATCTGCAATTGTCGATAACATACCGGTTATGTTCGCCGTTCTCACTATGGAGCCATCGATGTCAATGGGGAACTGGTTACTGGTTACTCTTACAGCAGGGGTAGGAGGAAGTCTATTATCGATAGGATCAGCCGCAGGCGTCGCTTTAATGGGGGCTGCTCATGGAAAGTATACATTTTTTGGCCACTTAAAATGGGCTCCCGTTATCGCCATTGGCTATACGGTGAGTATAGGATTACACCTTACACTTAACGCATCTTTATTCTAGAAAACTCAACAAATATCGCATAACAAGGGCAGTCTATCACTGCCCAATCACGGTAGGTTTTATTATTCTAGGCGTCTTTGCCAAACACTGGCCAGCTGATATTTTGCACAAATACTGCAAGTCAAAGCCTCATTGCCCCCATGAATCCGCATCACAATATCTTCTCTTTTTTCTAAAGAGCTGTTTCTCATTGTGATTGTTAAGTAATTATCCTCAACAGAAAATGACTTAGATACATCAGGTGCCCCAACTTTGCTAATCGTCACTTTGGCATCTTTGAAAATCAGTAGATCTTGTGTATACAAGTTTTCATACACACCTTCAAACTCATAGGTTTGCTTGTTTATCATTCGATTGAGATTATCTTCAAAGCATCCTTGCAACATCAAGGCTAGTAGTACGAAAATAATCCTATATTCTAACCGCATCAATCTGGTTCCCAGTGCTCCAATTTTAATAACGCCGCTTTTCTGTCTAAGCCACCCGCATACCCTGTAAGCTTACCTTTTTTTCCAATCACTCGATGGCAAGGCACAATCACTGAAATAGGGTTTTTACCATTTGCCAATCCTACAGCTCTAACAGCCCTCGGATTACCAATAGATTCAGCAAGTTGCTGATAACTCCATGTTTCTCCGAAAGGAATCGTCGTCAATGCTTGCCATACTTGTTGCTGAAATACGGTCCCGCTAGCGGCAAGAGGCAGTTCAAACGTATTTCTACATTGGGAGAAGTACTCCCGTAACTGTTTGATTGTTAAAATAAGTATAGGATGCTTTGGATCTTTTTTACCTAAGTCTTGCGGTTGTGTGGTCTGGGTCTCAAACCAAACACCCAATAAGCCAAGGTCATTTACTTGGATGGTCATTAGACCTAGGGGTGAATCAAAAGTGGTATAAAACTGGTTCATGCATGACTCCAACAATGAAATGTAGCGTAGCTCCCCCAAGGAGAAACACTCTCAGCAGTGAGTTCGGGAAACTGTTTCAGTATTTTTTTCACCACTAAATCTCCATCAAGAAAACAGTTAGAATTTGAGGCACCTCTTAATTTTGCATAGTGAATAGTCCAAGGTCCAATACCTTTAATATCTAGCCATGTATCACAGTCTGCTTCAGGGTATTCTTGCATATACTTAGCAAATTGGAGCAACGTTTGTTTGCGACTTTTCGGCATGCGCAAAAAAGACACATCGGCTTGGCTCACTTCTTGAGGTGTCGGAAAATGAGTTACTTTTTCGGGCTGCAAATGACTGACCAATAAGTTGAGTTGTCCTATAGCGGCCTTTATTGACACTTGTTGACCCAATATTGCACGAACACCACCCTCCCAAGTACTTAAAACTCCTGGAATTCGGATACCGCTTCGCTTGATAAATTTTGGGCTCAGATGATTAAATACATTTTCAATCGCGAGGATGTCACTATCAAGATCAAACATCCTTCTCAGTTCATTGACCATAGCTTGAAGCTGAAGATGATCAGATAACTCAAACTCAACTCGCATTACTCCAGCCCGGATAGGATAAATAGAAAAAATACCTGAAGCACCATTAATGTTAAATCTTCTCTGGTAACTCACTTTATCTACCCATTCCAAACCCTCAACAGCTCTTAACCGATAGAATTCGAGCATATGTTGCCAATCTAACGGGCCTTTATAAGACAAATCAATATAGTTGGTTTCAAGTTTTGGTTGACCTTTTTTTTGACGCATTTGGGTAGGAGTAAGTTTCATCACTTGTTTAAATGCATCATTAAAACGGCGCACACTTGCAAAGCCACTTGCAAAAGCAATATGGGTTATAGACATTGAACTAGAATGGAGTAACTGCTTGGCGAACATCAATTGGTGGTACAAAGCATATTGTTTCGGAGGCATACCTAGATAACGTTGGAACAATTTCCGTAAGTACCTGTCACTTATGCCTAACTTTTGTGATAAACCATCAAGATTGCAAGACTGAAGTTCACCTTGATCAATAAGCTTGATGGCACGCAAAAAAGTGGTTTCTACACCTTTCCATGCCCATGAATTGGGTGCGCTGTCTGGTCTGCACCGCAAGCATGGTCGATATCCGGCCTTTAAAGGCTGCGCTTTATCAAAAAAGTACTCAACATTTTCTTCTTTAGGTAAATTTGCTGGGCAAATAGGTCTGCAAAAAATACCTGTCGTTTTTACCGCAACGTAAAATAGGCCATCAAAACGTGCATCTCTTGCTTGACGAGCACTTTGACACTCTTGCAAGGATATTTGCGATAGTAAGTTCATAACAGTATTTCAATTCTTCAGCATCAGACTCTTATATCAAGTCTATCCACCCAAGCATAGAATACTAGCCATTTTCGGAAGCGAATCGAATTTGCTATCGATTAAAACTCATCTAGAGTTACAATGGAAAACAAACAAAACAAATAATAAGGAAGTTGGCTATGAACTTACATACGTGCACAATTGTGCTCAAAGATAACCATAAACTCACCTACCATAATGTTGAAAAAAGCTTAGAAACAATAGAAGTACATGGTACCTCTGGCATTAGTAACATATTGATCGATGCAACTGATGGACAAACTATACGCTCTTATTACAACTTATCAGTGGAAGAGTCTATTGAAAGCCTGATGGATTTATAATTATTGTGCAAAAATAACCGTAGGCCTGTTTTAACAGGCCTGCTTTTTATCTATTCTCTCACTGCTAAAAGTGCTTGAGCATCCATACATCACAACCATTATGCAATGTCCCAGCTAGAGGAGAACTAAGGTGTTCAAAGCCTAGACTTTCATAAAGCTTAACAGCTGTAGACATATTCGATAAAGTATCTAGGTAACACTGTTCAAAGCCT
Organism: Vibrio hepatarius; assembly: GCF_018860525.1. Taxonomy (GTDB): domain Bacteria; phylum Pseudomonadota; class Gammaproteobacteria; order Enterobacterales; family Vibrionaceae; genus Vibrio; species Vibrio hepatarius_B. Next base: position 29,577 of record NZ_JAHKPM010000029.1, on the reverse strand, counting down.
TGCTGCTGAGCGAATTCAAGACACTTTAGAGACAACTTTTTCCCGAGCCCTAAACCGCGACTCTCTTTCAGCAAAAAAAGCTTTTTTAACTCACTTATTTTCCCATTAGCGGTGAAGGGAGCAATACCACAACCACCTACGATCTTATTATCCAGCAGAGCGACCAGATACAAAGAGTTTTTCTCCAACGAATAGTATTGACTCATGTTTTCAACTTCAGCATCTGACGGGCCAAAGCCGTCCCCAACAGCACCATACTCTTTGCCAACTTGTTTTATGATCTGGCATATCTTCGAATCATACTCATGGGTAATTGGGGTAATGCTTAACCTTTGACCACTCATATGTGTTTCCTGAAAACGATAGTAGAAGCCAATGAAAATAATACAAACATTAATTCATATCAACAAGATAAAGAGATCCGATCAGGCACAATCAATATCACTAGAAAATTCATTAAAATGGGATTAAAACGGTTTTGGGGCGTAGCCTGTCATCACGCTTAGCTCTAGAAACTTGCCCAGCTTTGTCATTGGGTGTACCACAATTAAGCCTTTGACGGACTTCTTTAACTTTCCAACATCAGCCTGCTCCGCCTTGGTAATCTCACGAGAAAAGGCCATTGCTTTAAGCGTTTTACGTTCCTTGCTCAAATCATAAGTTTGTTTACTTCTGAAGGCATGAATTTTTTTATTGAGTTTATCTATTTCATCGGTAAATTTAGTCACCATTTCTTGGTCACCACGAGTTCTCGCTGAGTCCAACTTGCGCTGGCATTTATCGACGCGGTTATTAAGATCTTGAAGTTCTTGCGTAGTACTCATTATGTCATATTCTCAGAAAAAAAGGTTAGTGAGTCTACCATAATTAGGCCGTACTGTATTGCCAAACAATCCACCACATATCAGCTTGACACAAACACAGTAGCTCACAGAGATATAAACCAATAATACCATCTAAAGATAGCTTATGGCCTTATCTAAAACTATACGTAATACATTGACATAAAAGATAAAAAATGGTTCTGACTCATACAACCTTGGCCAATTCATTCCGGTACACTCAAAACTAATAACTTAATTATCAATAAATATGTGCCTATACCCACATATTGTCTAATCTTAAAGTAGCAGCGGTTGACTAAGGATCCGCCACCTACACTATTTAGTTTTTGTTAGGCATGCGTTCCTGCTATCAACTATTGATAACTGGCATTAACACCGGCGCCCTTAGAAATCTAAAATAGGATGTATGTATGAGCCTTACTATTCGAAGCCGCCTATACATTTTGGCACTTGTACCATTGCTGATTATAGCACTGGGCATGCTTGGCTTTACCTACGTAAAAACTAACGAGCTCAACGCTCAGCAAATTGACGTTGCTCGAAGTAACATGATGCATATGAAGAAAGAAGAACTTAAACACTATCTTCAAATGGCGCAGTCTGCGATACAACCTTTACTTGATAGTGGTGCGAGTCTTGAAGACGCATTTCCCACTCTCAGAGCTCTTAAATACGGAAAAACTGGTTATATGTTTGGATACAATTCCAAAGGTATCAGGCAAATCCAAGGAAGTAGCATGAGTGGTATCGGTGATAGCTACTGGGACTTGCAAGACAAAAAAGGCAACTATTTAGTACGTGACCTGATTCGTAATTCAAAATCAGGAGATTTTACCACCTATTATTTCCCAAAACCCGGCCAATCAGTTGCACTGCCTAAATTAGCTTACTCAATTTACATTTCAGAGTGGGACCTCATGCTAGGAACCGGCTTTTATACCGATGATATTGATGAGATTGTCGCTGAAATGGAAAATACAACCAACGAGGCATTGCAAGAAACGCTGTCTGCTATCATCTTGTTCTGTATTGTTATCGCGGCTATCGTTGCAGTATTTTCTGTTGGAATAAATCGAACTATTCTTAAACCTTTAGAGCTATTTGATGCATCTATAAGTTCATTTGCTAATGGCGATGCCGACCTAACAGCGCGTATGGAAAGTTTTAAAGCACCGGAGTTTTCACAACTGAGTACAAACTTCAATGCCTTTGTCGCTAGCCTACAAACCATAATCCGCAGTGTCAGCGAAGTCGGTCAACAAGTGGTCTCTGAAACAACCAATATGTCTGGGCGTGCGGCTAAAGTCGATGAAATCGCATCAGGACAGCGACAAGAAACAGAACAAGTCGCCACAGCAATGACTGAGATGACAACGACTGCTTCAGAAATATCCAACAATGCCAGCCAAGCTGCTGATTCAGCAAAAGAAGCAGATGATAATGCTAAAAATGCGCAAAGTATTGTTAACTCAGCAGCACAGTCGGTAGAAGCACTTGCAGAGGAAGTTTCACAAGCTAACGGCGTCATTTCTCGCCTTGAAAGTGACGTTCAAAACATATCGTCTTCTCTAGAAGTCATTCAAGACATTGCCGAACAAACCAATCTATTGGCGCTCAATGCAGCTATCGAGGCAGCTCGAGCGGGTGAGCAAGGCCGCGGATTTGCTGTGGTAGCTGATGAAGTGCGTAAATTGGCAAGTAGAACTCAAGACAGTACTGGCGAAATTCACCAAATGATTGAGCAATTGAAGTCCGCTTCTGATGATGCAGTTAAGGCGATGGAATCGAGTCGAAAACGTGGTGCGAGTACAGTAGAAGAGGCTAATGCCGCAGCCAGAGCATTAGTCAAGATTCAGGAGTCCATTGGCACGATTATGGATATGAATTCTCTCATTGCCACTGCAACGGAAGAACAAAGCATAGTCGGTCAGGAGATTTCTGAACGCATTGTGGTGATTTCCGACCAAAGTTCTCAATCTGCCGAACTAGCAAATGAAAATAAAGCTGGTAGTCAGGGGCTAAATCACAGAGCCAATGAGCTCTATGATTTAGTGGGTAGGTTTAAAGTATAGAACGCCTTGGCCCGCCATCTCAGCGGGCCTTTTCATCCTCTTCTCACATCAATCATACTTCCCCTTAGCATGCCATCTTCAGGCCATAGAGCAAAAACTCTCATTATTGAAGTACGTTCCAATAGTCGCGTAACTTCATATTTGGTTTTCACTCATTTCCATAAATCACACGCAAAGTTATTGACTAATTAATACAATTAAATGCCCCACTTTTACCATGTGCGTAATTTGTGTGTAAGTTGTAGATAGGTTCCTAAAGAGCCACAAAACATATCAATTGCTTGATGTTTGTCGTAGGCCATGTTCAACAATCTCTTTTACTATTCAAAGGAAAATAACATGTACAAGAAGTTTATAAGTTGTTGTATTGCCTCAACTCTATCAGTTATCTCAACGTCAGGGCTTGCACAACAAGGCGAGGTAAAATCCACTTTAACTGAAAACCAGAACCTTGCACCTTTACTAACAGTCGCAAGTGATAAAGGAATAAAAAATAAGTATATCGTTGTACTAAAAAGGCCAGAAATGATGCTTGATGGATCACAAGCGCTGGTTTATTTTACTCAGCAAACTGTCGCGGGTTTAGCAAACCAGCATGCATTTTCAGCCGAGAGAATTTACGATCATGTACTCAGTGGTTTTTCAGCCACACTAACCAAAGAACAGCTAAAGTCTCTTCGCTCTGACCCACAAGTTGACTTCATTGAGCAAGACCAAATTGTCTCTCTCGATCCTGTTTTATCAGATGAAGATACCCAAACAAATGCAGTGTGGGGCTTAGACCGAGTAGATCAACGTAACTTACCTCTGAGTGGCAGTTACAACTATAACTTTGATGGAACTGGTGTCACAGCGTATGTTATCGATACAGGTGTGACCAACACCCATACTGAGTTTGGCGGCCGTTCAAGATCCGGCTATGATTTTGTCGACAATGATAACGATTCAACAGACTGTAATGGGCATGGTACTCACGTTGCAGGTACCATAGGAGGTAATCAATACGGTGTTGCAAAGAACGTCAGCATTGTTGGTGTTAGAGTTCTGAGCTGTAGAGGATCGGGGTCAAATTCAGGTGTTATTGGAGGAGTCAACTGGGTTGCAGCCAATGCGTCTGGTCCTTCAGTAGCCAATATGAGCCTTGGTGGAGGTGTTTCCAGCACATTGGATCGAGCAGTCGCAAGCGCAGTACAATCTGGTATTAGCTTTGTATTAGCTGCTGGTAACTCGAATGCCGATGCTTGTAACTCTTCACCTGCCCGTGAGCCAAGTGGTTTAACAGTCGGCTCCACAACGAGTAGCGACAGTCGATCCAGTTTCTCGAATTGGGGAAATTGTGTTGATGTATTTGCACCTGGCTCAAGTATCAAGTCGGCATGGTATAATGGTGGATATAAAACAATTAGTGGAACGTCGATGGCTGCACCTCATGTTGCTGGTGTAACTGCGCTCTACCTACATGAGAATAACTCTTTATCTCCATCACAAATTTCAACCCTAATAGGAAATAGAGCCAGCACAGGTAAAATTAATGACACAAGGGGTACTGTGAATAAACTTGTTTACAGCCTCAACGATGGTGGCTGTGAACCAGATTGTACTACTCCAACTCCAGATGGCGAGCTTACTAATGGGACACCTGTGAGTAATATTGGTGCGAGCCGCGGCGGGAAAAAACAGTACTATATTGATGTAACTGCGGGTAAAACTCTCACTGTAACCACAAATGGTGGTTCCGGCGACGCTGATTTATATGTACGATTTGGTGCACAGCCAACAACTGGAACTTGGGACTGTCGCCCGTATCGTTCTGGGAATAATGAAGTATGTACTGTTTCCAATACGCAAAATGGTCGTTACCATATCATGCTAAACGCCTATAGCACCTACAGTGGGGTTACTCTCAAAGCAGGCTACTAACTTACCCCCTACCATAAAATCAATGCCAATCAACAATGTTTGATTGGCATTCTTTCATCCGTCTATTCTCTCTTCAATACCTTCTAGGTCATTTAAAAATCAATGCTAAGTGAATAACATTGATTTTAAATTAGAAAATAGCCACTAGTATTCATATACTTAAGAATAACGACAATGGCTGATATTTTCCCATCAATGTCTCGATGATGCTATAAAATTAGAGTTGAACAATACGTTAGACATTTATAGTTGAAACAACTGTGTCACAACACTGGAGGTCTCTTGATTTCTTTCATGCTCAATCAAAGCGTCATACAAGAACATCAGCTGTCACCTAACATGACTGTTCTTCAATACCTAAGAACACATGCACGTAAAACTGGGACCAAAGAGGGGTGTGGTTCTGGAGACTGTGGTGCTTGTACCGTCGTTTTAGCTGAAGCCAAGAATAATCAACTTGAGTATCGTTCCATTAATGCATGCCTGACCTTTATTTCTTCATTACATGGAAAACAGCTCATTACGATAGAAGATTTGCAAGAGAGTGATAAGTTGCACCCCGTTCAGCAGGCTATGGTTGACTTTCATGGTTCTCAATGTGGTTACTGTACTCCTGGCTTTATTATGTCGATGTTTGCACTGGTGAAGAATAAGCCTAAGTTAGACAAACAAAATATTTTGGAGTCTCTCGCCGGCAATTTATGTCGTTGCACTGGTTATCGTTCAATCGTAGATGCGGCTCTTTCCTTATCTTTTCATCAACCTTTAGTTGATCAATTTTCTTCTCTTGAGCAAACAACCATTTCCAAGCTCGAATCACTCAACAAACAACCTGCGACCCTTAAGTTTGGTAAACTCACTGCCTATTTCCCGCGCAGCATTGAAGAAACAGCTAAGGTTTACACTGTAAACCCTAAAGCCAAATTAGTTGCGGGAGGAACAGACTTAGCATTAGAGGTAACTCAGCTTCACAAAGAAATGACAACCTTGATATGCTTACATCTTGTTGATGATATGAAGCTGTGTTGTGAGAACGGTAAAGTAATTAGTATTGGCGCCAATACCAATATTACTGACGCAGCTCCCCTACTCACACAACACTTTCCTGACTTTGGTGAGCTATTACACCGTTTCGCTTCGCCACAAATACGCAACCTAGGTACTCTTGGAGGGAATTTAGCTAATGCATCTCCAATTGGTGATATTGCTCCTCTTCTTATCGCACTGAACACTAATTTAAAGCTACGATGTGGTGGGGAAAAACGAACAATACCGCTTGACGATTTCTTTGTTAGTTACAAAGTCACCACACAACAAAAAAGCGAGTTCATAGAACAAATTCTCATCCCCAAGCTAAAAAATAAAACATTGTTTCGAGCCTATAAGCTCTCCAAACGCCTTGATGATGACATTTCTACAGTATGTGGCGCTTTCAATATTGAAATTAAAAAAAACAAAGTCATTAATGCTCGAATAGCTTTTGGAGGTATGGCAGAAATTCCAAAACGAGCGATTCATTGTGAGAACACTCTCATTGGTAGCTCATGGGATCAGAAAACTATCGAATCAGCAATGAAGTCAATAAAAAAAGATTTCAAACCACTGACCGACTTTCGTGCTAGCAAAGAGTACCGATCTATAGTAGCTGCTAACATGCTTAAAAGGCTGTTTATTGAACAAGACTATCTTAACAATCAAATTGAAACACGAGTGACCTCTTATGTCTAAATCACATCAAAAGGAGTTAACCACTGGCGTAGGTAAAAGTGTTAAACATGATAGCGCAGAAAAACAGGTTACAGGTACAGCGGTTTACGTTGATGACTTACTTGAATACCCAAATCAATTACATGTCTATGCAAAACTCAGCACCTATGCACATGCAAAAATAACTAAACTTGATGTTTCACCTTGCTATGAGTTTGAAGGCGTGGAAATCGTTATAACGCACCAAAGCATTCCTGGAAAATTGGATATTGGCGCTATTTTACCAGGGGACCCACTACTCAGCGACGGCTTAATTCAATACTATGGCCAGCCAATTTTTGCCGTCGCGGCCAGTAACCTCGACATAGCACGCAAGGCAGCACAAGCTGCCATTATAGAGTATCAACCTCTTCCTCCTCTCCTCGATGTCAAGCAAGCTTTAGAGCAAAAACAATTTGTCACAGAAAGCCACCAGCAAAAAAGAGGCTCATCGAAGAATGCCCTAAAGCAAGCCAAGCACATCATTGAAGGTGAGTTAGAAATAGGTGGACAGGAGCACTTTTATCTAGAGACTCAAGTCAGCAGCGCAGTACCCACTGAAGATGGTGGGGTTCAGGTTTACGCTTCAACGCAAAACCCTACAGAAGTCCAACATAAAGTCGCACAAGTTCTCAACCTACCGATAAATAAAATTATCATCGAAGTACGCAGAATGGGCGGAGGTTTTGGCGGTAAAGAAACTCAGGCTGCGATTCCTGCTTGTCTAGCCGCCGTAATTGCTCATCAAACCAGACGCCCAACTAAAATGCGTCTGCCTCGTATGGAAGATATGACGCTAACCGGAAAACGGCACCCTTTTTACAATCAATATAAAGTCGGATTCAATGACGCTGGTGTCATTGAAGGCGTTGATATTGTCCTTTCAGGAGACTGTGGCTATTCTCCAGATCTATCTAGCTCAATTGTTGACCGCGCTATGTTTCACTCAGACAATGCCTACTACTTGGCGGCCGCAACGGTTACAGGCCATCGCTGCAAAACTAATAAAGCATCAAACACTGCATTTAGAGGCTTTGGTGGACCTCAAGGAATGATGACTATTGAACATATCATGGATGAAATTGCTCACTACCTAGGGAAAGATCCTCTCGATATCCGCAAAGCTAATTACTATGGTGATGAAGGGCGAAACATTACACATTACCACCAAAAGATAGGTGACAATTGCTTGCAAGCGATCACCTCTGAACTTGAAAAAACCAGTGACTATCACTCTCGCCGTCAGTCCATCAGTAAGTACAACAAACAAAGCCCAATACTTAAAAAAGGCTTGGCTATCACTCCAGTAAAGTTTGGTATTTCCTTTACCGCTACTTTTCTCAATCAAGCTGGCGCTCTGATTCATATATACACCGATGGCAGCATTCACCTTAACCATGGTGGAACGGAAATGGGACAGGGTTTGAATACCAAAGTGGCTCAAATTGTTGCCGAAGAATTCCAAGTGGATATAGAACAAATTCAAATCACAGCCACAAATACAGATAAAGTACCAAATACCTCACCTACAGCTGCTTCTTCAGGAACAGATCTCAATGGTAAAGCTGCTCAGAACGCAGCTATAACAATAAAAAAACGCCTAACTGAGTTTGCTGTCAAACACTATCATATACCTGCACAAGACGTTGTGTTTAAAAATGGCAATGTGGTAGTCGGTACTGAAACCATAACCTTTGAAGCTTTTATTCAAGAGGCATACTTCAATCAGATATCACTTTCAAGTACTGGCTTTTACCGGACTCCAAAAATCCATTATGACCGTGAGAAAGCACGTGGCCGACCGTTTTACTATTTCGCATATGGGGCAGCCTGCTCAGAAGTGATTATTGATACTTTGACGGGAGAATATAAAATTCTGCGTGTCGATATTCTGCATGATGTTGGTGCTTCACTTAACCCTGCGATAGATATTGGGCAAATTGAAGGTGGTTTTATACAAGGCGTAGGCTGGCTAACCACAGAGGAACTGAGCTGGAATGAGCAAGGACGCCTTACCACTAATGGGCCTGCGAACTACAAAATACCAGCTATAACCGATATGCCCATTGAATTTAATACTCAGCTTTTGCAAAACCACACTAACTCTGAAGACACGATCTTTCATTCAAAAGCTGTTGGAGAACCACCCTTTATGCTCGCTATTTCAGTCTGGAGCGCATTAAAAGACGCCATAAACTCTATCGTCGCACAGGGGACAACTCCAACACTCAATACACCAGCAACACCTGAGCGTGTGCTAATGGCAATTCAACAAGCAACCCGCTCTAAACCATAAACACATATTCAAATAGGCAGTTAAGCCATGCATAACGATAATTGGATTCATGAACTTGCTCAGCTAGAAAAACAGCATGAACCTTGTGTAATAGTCACTATTATAGAAACCCATGGCTCAGCGCCAAGGACTGCTGGTACTAAAATGCTGATTACTGGTAACCGTCTAATCGCAACCATTGGCGGGGGGCACCTAGAACACCTCGCTACAGACATTGCACGTCAAATGCTTCTGTCTGGTGAGACATACCCCAAGCTGGAAAGATTTAATCTTGGATCTAGGCTGGGCCAATGCTGTGGCGGTATGGTAACACTCAGTTTCGAACCCATCAGTCCCAACGCAAAGCATTTAGTCATATTTGGGGCTGGTCACGTGGCTCAGGCACTGCTTCATGTCGTTTCAACACTTCCCTTCAGAGTGACTTGGATTGACCAACGCGATGAAATTTTCCCAAATTCTATCCCTGCTCGTGTTACTAAGCTGGTCTCTGATGATCCTGTATTTGAAATTAGTTCTCAACCATCTGGAAGTTACTATCTAGTAATGACGCACAACCATCAATTGGATTTTGAGTTAGCGAGAGCCATCCTAGACAAAGGGGATAGCACATATTTCGGCATTATAGGTTCACAGTCAAAAAGAAAGAGGTTTGATATGCGATTAGCTCAAAGAGGTTACTCGCAACAACAAATAGATACTATGGTTTGCCCTATTGGTCTGAGTGCTGTCGATGGAAAACATCCCGCTGAAATTGCAGTATCGATAGCAGGAGAATTAATCATGCATTACCAAGGTTTACCATTGGAGAAAAAACGGTCCACGTCGAAGGAAGAACACCATAAGCAGGCCGATATATCAATGAATGATAGCATCGCCTAACGCTTAGCTGCTAGGCTAGAAAGGAAAGATACATGGCAAATAAACGCAAAGCTTTTCGCGCAAGTATTATACACTGTATCAAGGATCCTAAAGACGTGGGACTGAACAATTCTTATCAGTTCTTTGAGGACGGCCTGCTAGTAGTTGAAAATGGCTACGTGGTTGATATAGGCGAGGCAAAAAAGGTACTTAAAAAGCAGCCCAAAGACATAAAAATCACTAGATATAATAATAAAATTATAACTTCTGGCTTCATCGATACCCATATACACTACCCACAAACAGCCATTATCGCCTCTTATGGAGACCAATTACTTGACTGGTTAGAAAACTATACGTTCCCTGAAGAAATGCGCTTTAACGACCCCATTTACGCAAGAAATATTGCCAAACTATTTTTTCATCAACTATTGAGTAACGGCACCACAACTGCCTTAGTATTTGGTACTGTACATAAACAATCTGTTGACATCTTTTTCGAAGAAGCACAAAAACGTCAGTTAAGAATGATCGCTGGAAAAGTTCTCATGGACCGCAATACTCCAAAAGAACTGACTGATACACCAAAATCTAGCTATTACGATTCTAAACAATTGATTGACAAGTGGCACAATAAAGGAAGACTGCTTTACGCCGTAACTCCTCGCTTTGCTCCCACCAGCAGCCCAGAGCAACTGACAATGGTAGGGAAACTACTAGAACAATACCCAGACGTTTACATGCATACTCACCTATCTGAAAACCTTAAAGAGATTGAATGGGTCAAAGAACTCTTCCCAGATCGTGCTGGTTATCTTGATGTTTATGATCACTATGGCCTTTTGCATAAGCGCTCTGTACTTGCTCATGGTATTCACCTATCAGATCAGGAGTGTCAGCGTTTGGCTGAAACAGATTCAGCAATTGCGTTTTGTCCAACATCCAACCTCTTCTTAGGCTCAGGTTTATTCAAACTATCTAAACTAGAAAACTACAAAGTCAAAGTCGGTATGGGCACCGATATTGGTGCTGGCACCAGTTTTTCTTTATTACAAACCATGAACGAAGCATACAAAGTAATGCAACTTCAACAAGAGAAATTACACCCCTTGAAATCTCTCTACCTAGCAACACTTGGTGGGGCGAGAGCTCTCGACCTAGAAGATAAAATTGGCAATCTTGAAGTCGGTAAAGAGGCTGATTTTGTGGTACTTGATTTACACGCAACACCATTACTTTCTATAAGAATGGAGCAGGCCAAAACTCTGGAAGAAAAGCTCTTTATTCTACTGACTCTTGGCGATGATCGTACGGTATTTGAAACCTACATCCTAGGCGAAAAAGCTTATGATCTTAACTAGATATATTATGGTTTAAAGTAGCGTGCAAAAAATACTGATGCATCAAAATAAAAATCATATTGGGAATAAACTCAACATCAATCCTTATCTTAATTAAATACTTTTTATTATCAGTAGCTTAAGACAGGTCCATTTGGGGCATGATATATGCTTAAGTAACTGAAACTGGAGGTATTATTTATGTCAGAAAATATAAGGTTACTTAATCCACAACAAGTCGCTAAATTTGATGTCGAATATATCGATAAGGCTTTATTTCGGCTTATTTGCAGTATCATTGATCAGAATATTAGCAATCCAAACCAAGCACATTTTCTAGACGTGGGAGGAGGTAATGGATTGTATGCCGACAAGCTACTTAGTCAATACCTTGGCTGCTTTGTCGATATCATAGAGCCTGATTCGAATATGAACACTAAAAATATACCTAATAGTAATAAAGTTCTTATTAATAGCGTTTATCAACAATTCAAAGGTACCAAAGACTACGATATGATCCAGTTTAACTGGGTATTGCATCACTTTATTGCATCCTCTTACAGCGAAACTCATGAAATCCAGTTGGAAGGCCTGAAATCTGCCTATAACATGCTTGGGTCAGAAGGCATTGTAATTATCTTTGAAAACTTTTATGAAGGAAAAGATCACTCAAATGCACCAGGTAAGTTAATCTATCAATTAACGTCTTCTAAGCTACTCAAGCCTATGACTTCTCAAATGGGCGCCAACACCGCTGGAGTAGGCGTTTGTTTCAATTCAGAACTTCACTGGCGAGAGCAACTAATAAAAGCGGGGTTTAACAGCGTTTTTTCTGCTCATTGCTACGATTTTGGTGATCTGAGTCCACTCAAAAAATGGATGCTTGGTATCGAAAATCAACGTGTAGGAATGTTGGTAGGTGTCAAAACTCCATAATAGGCTAATTGACATATTTTACCCTTCAATACGGGTATACTCATCAAGTATGCCCTTTAGCCAATCAAGTTTAAATGGTTTACCAAGAACGCTACTAAATCCTTGCTCTAGGTAATACTCTACATCACTATCAAACGTATTAGCAGTCAAAGCAATAATCGGAGTATTGGGGGCAAGCCCTTCTGTCTTGATGCGCTGCAGTGCTTCCAGACCATCCATCACGGGCATTTGAATGTCCATAAAAATAATATCGAAACTTTTTTGTCGAAGCATATCTAGACATTCTTGACCATTATTCACCGTTGTGACCTCGGCACTCAACGTCAGCAGCATCTTTTCTGCCACAATCTGATTCATGCGAATATCTTCAACCAGCATAGCTGAAACCTTTCGTGGCTCATATCCCATAGAGGGAGATATTGAGTTTGGTTCAGGTGTACCCTGCAAGCAGCTAACTAAACTCAAAAGATCGTAAGGTTTGCTCAACAGCCTAGCATTATCCATAAGAGGTAACGGTGTATTAACGTGACAATAAACTAGGATAGATTCTGGTTCAACCTCAACCGGTTGGTTGAGTTTCTCATCTAGTTGCTCTCCATTACTGAGATAATACAGCAAGGTTGAGCCCTGTGAATCATAGAGATCAAGTTCTTCTAATTCACTAATTATCAACGAGCGTACATCTTGGTTACTGGCTATCACTTGTACAAATTTTTTGTTCTGTAAAGGGTTAAGTAAGGGTTTCTCTTTTATCACCTCTGTCGGAATATTAACGCTAAACTCACTGCCGGCACCAAAAGTACTATTCACTTGTATCGTACCGCCAAACATCGAGACTAAAGACTGGCAAATAGACAAGCCAAGTCCTGTTCCACCATATTTACGAGTAATAGAGTCATCAGCTTGGGTAAACTCTTGAAATACTTTATCAAGCTGCTCTTGAGTCATACCTATACCACTATCCTTGACTCTAATATTGAGTTGATCTTGTCCGTCTCCCCTTGCGATAGAGATGGACATATCCACCAGTCCCTTTTCAGTAAATTTAAGGGCGTTGTAACCTAAATTATTAATTATTTGCACTAGTTTGGTCTTATCTGAGCGAATTTTGTAATCACATTTAAGTCCGGTAGAAAAGAACACCTCAACGTCGTGTTGCTTATCAAAATTAATAAATACCGTTTTAGACACATCGATAAGTTCACTGAGATAAAAATCGTCGTTGGATAACGTCGATTTACCCTTCTCAATTTTACTTAGGTCGAGAACATTATTAATCAATTTAAGAAGGTGCTCACCGGAGCTATTAATCATTGATAAAAAGTGGCGAGTCTGCTCATCTGATGATTGGTAATACTCTTTTTGACTCAGACCAATAATTGCGTTTAATGGAGTGCGCATTTCATGGGACATATTAGCCAAAAATCTTGCTTTAGCATTAGCACTTTGCTCGGCATTCTTTTTGGCCTCTTCCATAACTTGGGTTTTTTCTTCTAAGTCTTTCCCTAATCTGATTTGATTTAAGTACATCCAAGAGATCACACCAACCATTAACATCGAGCATAGGAAAATGATCCCCAAATAAATATATTGTTTGTTATAAAATGACTCTTTAAAATTAAGAAATTCAGCCTGCCTCTGCTGGACATTGTTAACAAATCCAGACAAGTAAGCATTCAATCGCGTGTATGCTTTATCAAATGCAGATATCACTTGTTGAGCTGCTTGGATATCACCTAGAGTGAGCTTATCAATGTCATCAAAAGCCTCCGAAACAAAATGGTTAATCTGCCGGAGTTCATCCACATCACCATAATTTGAGTGTAAGTCTATCGTCCTCTCAGCCAGTAAATCATGATAGATACTCGCTCGGAACACTTTCGATTTAAACTTAAGCTGGAGTAGATGTTTTTTGTCTCTGTGGGTGGTGTAGGTAAGAATTGCCGCTTTTACGGTTAATAGCTTGGTTTTCGCTGTGATGTTGTTGTTAATGATAGTGACATAAGGTTCAGGTGCAACATTCTTAATTTTAGAGACTGAGAAAAAAACGTAAATAATCACTAACAGAAGCACAAGGGATAGCGCTGAGATGATAGCGACAAAATGTCGTCCTCTTTCCCAAAAACTTGCCCCCATAATCGCTACTCGACAATCAAATCTCGCACCTGCCAGACTGACAAACCATAGTACAGGTCTCTATCAAGCTCTGGGTGATCAACAAATGGAAAAACAATAAAAAATGGCCCTTTACCATCAATAGTCATCTTAATACCATCTTCATGTGTTGCCAGCAAAACGTCATATTTTTTAATATCAGCAATGGAAATACTCACTACATAATCGTCCCAGGCAATCACTTTAAGTGACGAACCTTTTGCACCAACATAGTCCAACAATGCACTTAACTTAGGTCCTTTGTATTCTAAGGGCTCAGCAACAACATGGTTATGGGTTGTAATGACACCTTGTTGTAACTGTTTAATCATTTTAGTATCAAATTCAACACCACTAGATGTGTTTGACTCGGTAATTTTGCCAGAGACCCAAAGTATTGGCTCTCCTTCTGGAGGAGGCAGGGCATGTACAATATTAGCGAACATTACCCCAATACTCAGCAAACTGACAAAAACGACTTGGCGCATAAGAAACCCTCAAAAGTGCTTTAATTATCATTAATTTGTTTATATATTTATCGTTTAGTATAGCCAAAGAATCACTACTACTCTTGACTTCGCTCAATTCAAATCATTGATGCCAAATACAACACATCAGAATATTTAAAAAGTAGTGCCATGATTTTATTGACTCGTAGAAATAGAAGCACCTTGAACAACCCATAACTGGATCAAGGCACGCTCTTCATCTGTCATTTGAGTTAAGTTACCTGGTGGCATCACTTGGGTCTGTACCGCTTGAGACATAATTGAAGGTAGGTGGCGTAATATATCTTGTGGTGAGTCTAATTTTACGCCAGCAGGTGCGACCGAAAATGCCTGATGTGCAGGAGTTTGGGAGTGACAAACACCACAGCGAAGCTGAATAACATCGTTCACCCTAGCGAAGCTAACGTAATTATCTTGAACATCATCCCTCATTTCCGTGGAGTAGATTTTTTCTAAACTATCCATTTGGAACATCGACATTGACGATGTATTAGTCATATAAGGTGACGATACAAAAGCTAATGCAATCATTCCTAAGGCGGTGGCAGGGATCGCCCAAATAAATTTTTGGGTACTATGACGAGTATTAAAATAATGGCGCAGAAAAATACTAAGGGCAGACAAGCCCGCTAGAATCGCCCAGTTGTAACTGGAGCCATAAGTGCTGGGAAAATGATGACTTATCATAATAAACAAGACAGGTAGTGTCATATAGTTATTATGCCGAGAGCGGAGAAGCGCTTTAGCTGGTAAGGCAGGATCTGGCTGACGTTGCTGCTTAATCGCTTGTACCAAGTCACGCTGAGCCGGCATAATAACCCTAAACACATTACCAACCATGATAGTACCAATCATGGCACCAATATGAATGTATGCTCCCCGCCCACTGAAAACTTGAACTAGACCACAACTGGCGCCAACAAAAAAAACAAACAACGTAATGGCCAGTAATATCGGCACTTGTTTAAGTGGTGAATTGCATAATCGGTCATAAATAATCCACCCTATTAAAAGAGAGGCAACACCAATAGAAATAGCACTTACTTCTGACAGCTCTGAATCAGGGGACATAAGATAAAGCTCAGCATTAAAATAGTAGATAACACACAGCAACATAACGCCGGTTATCCAAGTAAAATAAGCTTCCCACTTAAACCAATGCAGATGCTCTGGCATTTTATCTGGCGCTAGCTGATATTTTTCTAGATGATAAATCCCTCCTCCATGTATTGCCCACAAGTCACCCGAGAGCCCTTTTTTCGGATTGATTCGATTAAGGTTGTTTTCCAGCCAAACAAAATAAAACGAAGCTCCAATCCAAGCAACACCAACCACCATGTGAGCCCAGCGAATCACTAGATTCAACCATTCTATTACATGAGGATCCATATTGTTCTCCTATTTAACGCCGACTTAAATCAAGTCAAAGTATTAGGGAATATCTGCTAGATGAAGCTCAACCAAATCTTTATCAAATATCACAGTTTCACAATTACTCCCTTTGCCATCACGATCAACAACCAACAACTGATCACCCTCAACCAGAGTAAGCAGAGGGTGATGCCAAACACCTTTAAAGTAATTTACGCCTTGATGACCATTAGTGACAAACGCTCTGCTCTGGGAAAGTGTGGGAAAGTCGCCCTTGGGCGCAACAATAATTAAAAACGGATTTCCATCAAGTGGTATAAAGGCCTGAGTTCCAAGTGGATGACGCTCAAGTACTTTGATAGTGAAAGGGTAGCTGGGTAATTTTGCTTTAAAGATACTGATAACCGCATTTCCATCTTCATCATTTACATCGGTTACGGCCAGTTTATGGTAACGACGTGCCATACCATTATTGATGATCGAATAGTCACGATTTTTTATCTCAATGACTTCACCAAATTGAGCAAACGTTTGTGCCGTTAGTGGCTCTATTTTTAACCGACCCAGTTCACATGCCATATCTATCTAGCCCATTAAGCCTTAGTCCCAAATAAACGCAAGCGACTGATTCCCCCATCAGGAAATATGTTCAGGCGCACATGCGTAACAGGACCCAAATTAATCACCTCCGAGGTAAATTCATGAATGTCATCCGCATTGAGTTTTTGAGCAGGAAGTAATTCAGACCAAAACGCGCTTTGATTTATCAAGTCTTCATTGCTCTCTCCTTCAAGATAGGCAGCCTGAACCGAACAGCGGTCTGGGAAGTTACCCTTAAAATGTCCTGTATCGACAACCACACATTCTATGTTTCCAGCATGGCCTAATTCGACAAGTACCCAGTCATTACCTGGCGTTCTCCTACGAGCCGTTTCCCACCCATCTCCCATGTTTTCACCTCGACCAATACCAAGGATATTCGACTTATTGCCAAAATGTTGATCGCTGCATGACAATGCACGCCCACCATTTTCAACCGCCGCGAGGTCTACTCTTTGCCTGTGATCCAATCCTTGCCAGTCGACACTCGGTCGGCCATAAACACGTAAACGAGCTACACCTCCATCTGGATATATATTAAGGCGTAAGTGAGTGTATACTTCGTCGCTATCTATTTTCTCAACGTGGTGAGTGTTACCGTATAAATTCATTTGGGGTAGAATTTCTTTCCACTGAGTCAATGCACATGGATCGCCATCAGGCCAATAACAAGCATCGATAGATGCCGCGGGTGGAAAGTTACCCGTAAAAAAAGAAGTATCGACATCAACACCCGCCACCATTCCAACTAAACCCAAGCGAATGATACAAAAATCATGGCCTTCTTCACGCTTTCGGCGACTTTCCCAGCCATCCATCCATTTTCCATTTTCATCATAGATACCTTCCCGCCACTTAGGTGCCTCACGACGTATTAATCGGCTTTTGTCAGCAAAAAAATCATCCGTGGCATAGATTACCTGAGCGCCAAGCTTTTCATCAGCAAGGTTGATATAATGTTCAAACTCTAACGACATGGCTTTATCCTCATGAATTGACTTCAACATTAACGTCATCAAACACCTCAAAAAATAATTTAAAGCATTGATTTATTACATATTTATCAATCTTATCAATGCAATCTTGTTGACCTCTTCGAGGGCAAACACAAATTCCGTCTTAACGTCATTGTCAATTCTGTTATTGAAAGCATCAAGAATTTGCTTTCGAGTTGCCCCTTTCACCGCCATGATGAAAGGAAAATTAAAACGGCTTTTGTACAAGTCGTTATAGAAAGTAAATTGCTCAAACTCCTCAATAGTACATTGACTAAGCCCAGCTCCCGCCTGCTCAGCCAAAGATGAGACACTCAGATCACCACTAATGGCAGCCCGACCTGCAAGATCGGGGTGTGCGCAAAGAACGTCTAATTGCTGATGTTTTTCTGCCTCGATTAATACTTTTGCCATGCGTTGATGTAAAAACTCAACCTCATTATCTTTTTCACCGAGCCCTTGTTCAAATACCTTCTCAGCAACCCAAGGACTGTGTTCATACACTTCACCGAACTGATTAATAAATTCTTCGCGAGTCATGTCACAAGGAGCACAAGTACTAAACTGACGCATTTTGTTCCCCTTTTGCCGCATTATATGGATGATATTGATGCCAGTGCCGAGCAATATCAACACGTCGACATACCCATACACTGTCATGAGATTGTACATAATCTAAAAAACGCTTCAGGGCCATAATTCGGCCCGGTCGGCCAATCAAGCGGCAATGCAACCCAACGGACATCATTTTTGGTGCGGTTGCACCTTCTTGATATAAAGCATCAAAACTGTCTTTCAAGTATTGGTAGAATTGCTCACCACAATTAAAACCCTGCGCCGTAGCAAAACGCATGTCATTGGCATCCAACGTATATGGAATCACAAGCTGTGGGCGCCCAGCCACCTCACACCAGTAGGGAAGATCATCATTATAGGCATCTGAGTCATACAAAAAACCGCCCTCCTCTGCAACCAAGCGGCGAGTATTGGGCCCAGTTCTCCCCGTATACCAGCCTAAAGGCCGGCTGCCTGTGACCTGTTCAATAATGTTTATTGCCTTAGCCATGTGCTCACGCTCTAATGCTTCTTCCATATGTTGATAATCAATCCAACGATAACCATGACTACATATTTCATGTCCAGCTTGAGTCATTGCTTTCGCCACATCAGGGTGGCGCTCAATGGCCATGGCGACGGCAAACACAGTCAACGGAAATTGGTATTGCTCAAACAAACCTAAAATACGCCACACCCCCGCTCTGCTACCATATTCATAGATTGATTCCATACTCATATGACGAGCACCTTGAATGGGCTTAGCGGCGGGGATTTCAGACAAAAAGGATTCAGATTCATCATCACCGTGTAAAAGGCAACGCTCTCCCCCTTCCTCATAATTTAGGACAAATGACAATGCGATACGGGCTTTGCCCGGCCAATGGGGGGTTGGCGGGCTCGAACCATAGCCAATCAAGTCTCGGG
Source organism: Vibrio hepatarius (assembly GCF_018860525.1). Lineage (GTDB taxonomy): Bacteria > Pseudomonadota > Gammaproteobacteria > Enterobacterales > Vibrionaceae > Vibrio > Vibrio hepatarius_B. Next base: position 10,453 of record NZ_JAHKPM010000029.1, on the reverse strand, counting down.
CATAGTCCTCATCCATATCGGCTCCTTGACATTCACACGACCAAAATATTTATTAACCCTATAAATTTAGCCTATTAGGTAAAATGTGAAATAACGGAAACAGTTATTGCCGGGTGAGAGAGGAAAAAAGCAGGTTTTGCATTGTGATTAAAAGTCATTTGAGTGCATTCTCAAATGTAAAACACACTAATGATAGAATTAAAATTATAATGGCATTCTTTGCTAACGAAGAGTGAGGCTAAACCACCTCTACCCTCTTCAATTGATATGTACTATCAAAGCAGGTCGTTATTATGAAAATGTTACCCTCATTATTTGCATTTTGTTTTGGGATTCTGACAATTCATCAAGCGTGTTCTTCAGATCGCGAGCCATTTTCTGAAGCAACAAATAACGAGCAAAGCAAATTGTTCTCCGACTATGCCAAGTTTTACACTGAGGCTCAAGAACACTTGGAGAATATCATCAACTCAAATGTCAATTCAGACTCCAAAAAGATTGAGCAGCTATCTTCTGTGTTTGTCGATGTACCTTACGTTGCCAATCAATTAATTGGCGACCACCAAACGAAAGAGCAACTGGTGATCAAATTTGGTGAGCTCGATTGCTTTACATATCTAGATTATGTTGAAGCCTTACGAAAATCCGATCATTTAGAAGAGTTCAAGCACCATTTGATCCAAACTCGTTACATCGAAGGTAAGATACATTTTCTAAATAGACGTCATTTCTTTTCAGACTGGGTAAACGAAGAAACGTACAATGCGACCGATGTGACTACTGAGTTATCTAATTTATCGATAAGTGTGGTTAAAAAGCTCAACCAAAAAACAAGTGGTGGTGTGTACCTTGTTGGTCTGCCCATAAAAGAGCGAACCATCTCCTATATCCCTAGTGACAACGTTGATGAAACAGTACTGCAAAACATGCAAAGTGGTGATTATGTCGGCGCTTACACAGATATCGCAGGCCTTGATGTCACTCACACCGGAATATTTATCCAAACGGATAACGGCCCCGTTTACCGCAACGCCTCTTCCAAACGCGCCAACAATAGAGTTGTAGATACGCCTTTCCTAGACTACGTCAAAACCGTACCAGGTATAGTGGTATATAGGGCCATCGACTAACAACCTGTCCATAGGTTGTGAGCATTACCTATATGTCACCCCAACCCCCATGTGAGGGCAACAGCACATAGATAAAAAAGTGCAGCAGAGTTGCTTGGTGATCACACAAGCAACTCAGGTATTGTTGAATCAAAATTGGACAAAAGCTTCTTAGTTTAAATGAATAAGTGACATCAATTTAGATACGAAAAGTACTTTTTAAATACCATGGTCTGTCAAGCTTTCTCAGACAAAAGAGAAGTATTTTAACCTGACATATAATATTTCAGATTATCGACAGATGCTATAATTGGTTTTAAATTCAATGTTTATTCCACAAAAAGTAAAGTTAACTTAATTCAATGTTTATTCCACAAAAAGTAAAGTTAACTTAATTCAATGAATATCTTCATTGAATTTACATATCCTAACCAGTCTTATAGCTTTACGAACTGGCTCAACATAGTGGTTGTATAATCCAGAGTATGAGGAGTACTCATCCGGTATACCAAAATCTAACTTAGTATCTTTATTTGGGTGATATTGGCAACCAAACAATCGGTCCCAAAATGAGAACAAAAAACCAAAATTTTTATCATAATGCACTGGGTTGCTGCTATGATGAAGCTGATGGTAACTTGGGCTAACAAAAATGTCCTTCAGAATTCTCGGGTATCTTATATTCACATGCGAGTGTTGTAAATTTAGACCAAGAGCCAAGAATAGAAACATAAATAAATTCTGTCCAGCAAACGTAATAGTTAAGCTTTGTCCATCAAAGAATGAGTTAAATAACCCGCTGTACAAGCCTAATAAACTACTAGTAACAATAATATAGCACGCTTGGTTAACAGGATGAGATCTATAGGCCGTTAATGGATTCAAAGTTACGGGAACATGATGTACCTTATGAAACTCCCATAAAAACCTTATACGGTGAGCTAGATAGTGTTCCAGAAACGTTCCCAAATCAAACACCAATATAGCACCAACCGTATAGACTACAGAAATTAGAGGTGTTGGTTCAAACATAGCATAAGTATTAAAATTGTTGGTTATCAAGTCCAAAGTAGTAGTTTTGATGGTAATGGCAAGTCCCAAAATTGAGCTATATATGAACCCAAAAATTAGCTTATCGACAACAAAAACTTTCAAGTCATCAATAATGCTCACACGATTTGATGTGTGGTCATGATACAATTTACTTACAGCTTTCTTAAAACTAGACTTACGCTCATTAACAAAATAAGTATAAACTATAGCTATTAATATAGCACTTGCAATATATACAAAATATAAACCATGAGATGGAACTATAATGAATGAGAATTGCTCTATTAAATAATCTATGATGAAATGAAGCAAGGATTACCCCCCACAATGGCGAATAATAGACGATTTCCTAATATCGTTAATCAATTTAGAGCTGGTTAACGTTTTATTGAGCATAGTCTCGATAAATGAATGCGGTGTCTTAATACTTTCAGAAAAAAAATTCAACATATTGATATGCTGTTCTCCAGTGAAATATATTCGCTCAAATTTTCCGTCAAGCGTAGGTTTCATTCCATGTCTCACTTCAATATCCAGATACCTCTGCACGTCACCGTAAACGAATGATCCCCAATATGGCATAATGAAGTCATTAATGATTAATTCACCTTTAGAGCCTGAGATTCTTAGAACTTGGCGAACAGTGCTTTGGCGATATGAGCTGTTTAGGACAAAACTTGTTGTAACGTTACTACCTATAGTGGAATGCTCGACTATAGCTCCATTTTTATTCTTAATTAACTGAGATGAATGCTCGAAATCTCCACCGCATATCTCTACTAGTGTTCGAACTAGATACCACCCTAAATCACCTAGAACACCATTTGGTTCTAGAGAAGGGTTAAGTTTTGTTAACGCTTCATCAGGGCTTGGCCAGTTAAAAGTAGCGTCGACAAATTCAATTCTTCCTACATATCTATTAATCAATTCAGTTAAACGAGAAAATATCTTATTATGCAAGCAATGACTAGCTTCTAATATTACCAATTTCTTGGATATTGCGATATCGAAAGCTTCTATTAACTTCCTATCATAATTGATGGGCTTTTCAATGAGGACATGTTTATTTTTTTCAACAGATAAAGTTAAGTAATTATTTTTTATTGCAGTAGGAGATGCAATATACACTGCATCCAGACTGTTATCATTCAAAAATTGATGGATATCTGTGTGGACATTACTATATTCTATGTCATGATCACTGGCAAATTTTCTACCAGAATGTAAAGACCTAGAGAGCACAGAGCGTAGTTTAAATCCACATGATACATTACTATTTAAGCATTGGGCAATAAAATTCCCCATCTGACCTGAACCAATAATTCCAATGTTAATCATAGTCACACCTGTAATCTAAATCAGAAACCACCTCTACAATAAACTCTACACTATCTGGTATAGTGATATTATCTCCCGCCTTTACCGAAATTTTGATATCCTCATAAATAAAAATTGCTTCACCACTAAATATAGAAAACTTCTCAATGCCCGTTGCTTTCCATATGAATTTTCCTTTAAGCATGAATCCAAAAGAAATCTTACAGCCTGTTTGATCGATGAACTCGCGGATAAGTGACTTACCATCAAAAAATATAAATGACTGTACGTATTTTAATTCCTCAAACTCTTGCATTTGCTGCCTCGAGTACTTCTTTGTCATGAATCTCTAACCCTGAATTAAATGGTGATGTAATTACTTCTGGAATAGGATCGAAAGCTAGGTGCTTACGACTATCAAACAATAAAGCCTTATCCCTTGTATAACAAAGGATAAGTTGAAGCCTGTTGTCATATGGACAGGCATCACGCCAATGTTCAAGTTTTTTACCATCAAGTATTAATGCTTGTCCATTTTTCAGGACAACCGACTCACCTTCGATAAAAATACCCCAGCCATCTTCCTCAGATATATTAATATTCATTGAAATTATGTAGTCTACAGAATTTCGATCTTTATGTTTCGGGACTATATGGCCTTTTTTGTAGTTCCAAAGAAATGAATAGCTCGGATATACAACTTCGCCGACGACTGACGAGACAATATCTCTAAAATAACTTAACATTGCTTCAAAGTACGGAACAGCGTAATACATATGTGCTGACTCTGAGTCTGTATTACCTTGCAGTCTCTTGCTATTTCGTAAGATAGCTAAGTAATCAATGATGATACTTAGCTCCCTTCTAGTTATCGCATTATCAATAACTTGGTAACCCTTAAACTCCATTTATTCCTCCGCCAATAATTTGCTAATGAATGATGCTTGACGCTTTTCAATTCTCTGACTCAACAATTCAAGCTCAGTCCCACTAAATTCTGACAACCAATGAATTGCAGACTCATTTACATGTAAAACCGATTGATAAGTCTCAAGATGCGTAATTAAAAAATCTCTAAAGCTAGACTGCTGTTTGACCTTTTGACGGAAATAATTGATGCCCATTAGTACGTGTCGAGCTTCATCTTGCAGCGCGCCTTTATAGATCTGTCCGATGAGACTGTCCTCACCAAAGGTTGAAACAAAAATATTGAACTGCTCAAGAGCCCCATTTTCCAGAAAAACATGGCTTAGAAAAATCTCATCAAACTCAGTTAAGGAATCAAAGTGATTGTCATATAGTTCTTGTGTTTTAGAGCAATCACTTATGGCTCCGTTGGCTAATAGTGCATACTTAGCGAACAATTCAGCATGCCTTGCTTCATCATTAACAGCTTGTCCTAGGCCGATTTTTAACGAAAAGTCTTCACATTGAACCAATAGTTCTGCTGCGTTTTGCATGCCAAGGATTTCAACGTGCGCAGACATGCTAGCTATATCTGCGGCTGGACCTTTCAAATGCTCTGAAACTAGATCATCACTTGCCAGTGACCAATCTAAGCCAGAGTCCCATAAGGCTTGAGACTTACCTTTGAGATAAGTTTGATAGTGTGTATCTTCCAAAAAACTGACGTCACAAATTTTTGTACAGTTAAGCATTTAGATTTCCTTTGTGTAAGCTTAATGATTTTAATTTTATTAATGTGTTTATACATACCAAAAACATCATTGAACTAGTAATGATAAATGTTGCTTGAATACCAATCTGATCTGCTGAAATCCCGCCAATAATTGGTAAAGAAATAGCTACAATCGATGCTATTTTCTGTATATACCCTGTAACTGAGCCTAAGCGTTCAAAGTCTACCAATGTACGTAACCCTGTTTTCATAATGACGAATGACATACCTGAAGACACGCCCGTTAATGAAACTATTAAGTAACAACCAACAACAGATATTAGACTGTCATTAACGATTCCCATGATGAGAAACGCGATACTATTGACTGATATAGAAAATATATAGCATTGTATAATGCTTATTTTATCAATAATATATGAGCTTAATTTCGTGCCAATAACTCCTCCTAAACCTAGAGAGGAAATTACTAACCCTACACTTATTGGTTCACCTGTTATATCTTTAAAAAACAAACTAATCATATCATTACTAAAATATAGAGATATACTAGAAAAAATATATGATAATATTAGAACCTTAAGATTTTGGTTTTTCCTAATGATCAATCTAGGGTCTAAACATATACTATCAAAGTCATCTTTATCTTTATTATTCTCAAGTTTAATATTTCCTTTTATAAGTAAAAATGAGCTAAGAAGTCCTAGCATACTAAATACAGTTGAAAAGATAATAATAGACCCTATACCAAAATACTCATTTGCAGTTACAGAAATAATTGGTACTAAGATTCTTGCTAGATTTGTTATATAGCCTATTTTTTCGTAAAAACCTTTTGTTTCAAACTCATCTTGGTTTAGCTTTACCGTTGAAACATTTAGCCCAACTCTACAGGAGACTTTTATCAGCAGTATTACATATAGGTAATAGATAGAATCTATATAAACAACAAAAAAAGTTATTGATATACATATTATAAACATCAACATACGAAAGTAATTAATTTCGCAGTAATCAACGTATCTACCAATTATGCGACTCAAGAAAAAAAATGGTATAGCATAGCATGCTCCTAAAATTCCAATTTCAGAAGGAGAGGCTTGTAATATATAAACAGCAACCAAAGTAAATAATGTATAATCTAAATAGGTGTCACATTCATTAGCTGCAATTGATAAATATTTCTTCATAGAGTCCTCTAAAAAGTGAGCGCTATACAGTGCTCACTTGTAAAAAATACAAATATATTAATTATTTATACTACTCCGACAGGTTGATAATCTTTCATTATCATCTCCTTAATAATATTTTATGAAATATTTAATTCTTATGAACTTAACATTTAATTAGATAACACCAACAGGCTGGTATTCAAACATATTTACCTCCTTTTTATTCACAATTGATAACACTTTTTAACAATTACAATAATAAGAAAAACATTCAATACTTATTTTTGATTTATTGAATTTTATAATTAAATTACCGATCTATTTTCAAAAAAAAATGAAATTGATAATAATATAACTTTCATTATGAATTAGAAACATTTTTATTTATTATTGAAGATTTAATTTTGTATTTATTATCTATATATTTGGTGTGATCATAAGATTTTTAAAGCAGTCAAGTTGAGTATTTCTACATTTGTCTTAGATGACAGTTAGACAGTGCATCTAGTAATGCAAATCGAAGAATGTGGGTCAGATAAGCTTATTCAAACTATGTTTTATCTTCTCTAATACGGAGCATGCGCCTACGAGAGTTATCTGATAGAATTAAAATTTGTGATTTCATACAATGCTCGTTTCTATTGCATTTAAATCAAACTTCATAGCAAGCATTGAACCATCAGGAAAACCAACGTCCGTTTAGAGATTGGTTTTTCTAGAGTAAATATCTATAAGTAAACTATTCTTGTGCACTGGAGTTAAATAACTTTGGGGCAAAAGTTGCCTGATGAGATGATCACCTCGGCATCGCAATGTGCCATGATTTAGGTTTGACAGAACCCGTAACAGAAGTGACCATATACGTCCTCACTCACTCTTACTCATGACTCAAATACATACTTAGAGTAGGGTTAAATGGCGTGACTACCTTCGAGCAACGGTGATCAGAAAAAACAAAGGCTGCCGAAAAAACGTGCTGTTAAGTACCCGGCGGTATAAGGGAAAATAGCGGGAAACCGAATGGCTGGACCAATGACAATGGATGTGTCGTATAATGACCACCAAGACAGAAACGAGACTGACTGTTTATCAAAGAATGAGAGAATGAATTTGGACAACCATCAAGTCACGATTAGATGCCATGATTCGCACTATTCAGGTGAGGTTCACACTCATGATTTTGCACACTTAGTTTTTATTCACCAAGGCTGCCAAATTGTTTCCACTGACCAGCACAGTTTACTGTCAATGCCTGGTTCTTTGATTTATATTCCTCCGATGATGCCGCATCGTGCTGATTTTCTTAAACAGTCACGCGTTTCCCTACTGCGCTTACCCTTGACGTCGCTCCCCAGCAGCGACGCAATATGTCTACTTGAAGTCTCCCCTATCGTGGCTCAATTGTTCCACCTCTGGGAACAAGGAGGACCAGATAAAACGCTCGTTAATCACTATGTACAAGTACTCATCGATCAGTGTCTTCAATGTCAGCCAGCCACCAACCCTCTGCTTGCAAAGGGGTATATGGACAGGCGGTTACTACTGATCATCGAAGCATTATCAGACCAACCGAACATCAAAATGTCGATCTCAGACTTTTCTCAACAAACGGGAGCTTCCGTTCGTACATTAAACAGACTTTTTCTCTCCCATTTCAACGCGTCTTTCCAAGAGATACGCAATAAAGTCATCATGGAGCGAGCTGAAAAAATGATTAATCAAGGCATGATCGCGACCGATGTTGCTTTTGATCTTAAATACTCAAGCCTATCCTCCTTCTCAACCGCCTTTAAAGAACATCAAAAAAAGTCACGAAAGAAAGCACATTGACGCGATTTGTAAACACCCTGTCGCTTTAGCCAAAACCTTGGCGAAAAGAACGAGCTAACATAGCACTATGTTCTTAACCTTATGGGTAGACGAGTGTCTAAATTAACCACAATACTTATCAGTATTTTAATGGCGTCGAGCTATTTTTTTGCCGCAAGCATGTACACACCAAGCTTTCCTGAAATTCAAAGCCAGTTGAACACGTCTGAAGCGCTCATACAGCAGTCATTGAGTCTCTTTTTTATCGCCTTGGCCTCTAGCCAGCTTATTTGCGGGCCTCTATCCGAACGCTTTGGAAGAAAGCCCGTCGCATTGATAACCTCTGTGGTGTTTGTCATCGGTTCCATGATGTGCCTGATGTCAGATAATATTGACACCCTGTTACTGGGCCGAGTGATACAAGGATTGGGGGTCGGCGGCCTTTATCTGTTGTGCAGAACGATATTGCAGGATGTTTTCGACAAAACCCAGCTTATGGGAATACTTGCTTGGTATGGAATTCTATTTATGAGCTTACCCGGCCTAACGCTCATTTTGGGGGGCTATCTCACTCACCATTTTAGCTGGAAAGGCAATTTTGTCTTTATAGCAGGCCTTGCCATCGCGACGCTATTGGTGATCACCTTCCTCAAGCGTGAAACCATAAGCCACACAAATCCCGACGCGATTAAACCGAAACAGATAATAAAAGACTATGTGTTCATATCATCGAATCCAACATTCTTGTGTTATTTAGCGATGATGTTTAGCGGAACCAGTTGCCTTTTACTGTTCCAAGTCACGGGATCGTTTGTTGCTCAGAATCAATTTGATCTGACGGTTGCAAATTATGCTTTAGGGTCACTGGCTTTGATTGTGAGTAGCGTGGTCTCACGATTATTTTGGAGCCAGTATTTAAGGCAACGAATCAGCGAAAACATGACGCTAGTGTTTGGCTGTTTAATTCAGGTTTTGGGCTGTGTTGTGACCACGGTAAGTTTGTTAATACATAGTTACTTACTTCTGTTAGTCGGCTTCACTGTGATGGCATTTGGGTGCGCATTTTTGATAGCGATCGCTGGCGTTTCAGCCCTGTATATGTTTCCAAATCATAAGGGACAAGTTGGTGCGATTTATGGTGCCTTGCAAATGGTGGGAGCATTTGGTTTTACGTTTGGTTTGTCGTTGATCCCAGCCACACATCAGACAATGGTTTTAGCCAGCTGGATACTATCTTTTATCAGCATTAGCGCATTTGTCATCATATCCTTACGCCAAAGAACCGGTGTTGATATGCCATCTACTTAGTATAGGGAGAGAGGGGCTCCGCCCCGAAATAGCATTCAAAATAGGACTAATTCAGGACACACACAATAGACTAATTCAGGACACACACCAAAAGGACTAAATAAGTATGATTTAGTCCTTTTCGAGGGATTGATTGCAACCACCTGTTTGAATGATTGCTAACTTCTTATTATTCGATAAGGAGACATATTTATGACGACTGCACGCAAGCAACTTATCTCGATTGAAGCGACATCCTATTATCACTGCGTGTCTCGATGTGTGAGGCGCAGTTTTTTGTGTGGTGAAGACACCCAAAACCAAGTGAGTTATGAGCATCGCAGAGAATGGATCGTCAATAAAATTCACTCGCTTTCTGAACTCTACTGCATTGATATTTGTGCTTACGCCATCATGAGTAATCACTACCACTTAGTCGTCAGTATCAATCGAGAGAAAGCTTTGGCCTTGTCACATCATCAGATAGTTGAGCGCTGGGGAATGGCTCATAAGTTACCGCTTATTATTCAACGCTGGCTTCATGAGCAACTCACTCACCCAATTGAACACGCAAAATGTATTGAGATCATTGAGCTTTGGCGAGAACGTTTATGGAATTTGAGCTGGTATATGAAAGAGCTTAACTACGATATTGCTTGTAAAGCTAACAAAGAAGACAGCTGTACTGGCCATTTTTGGGAAAGCCGATTTAAAAGCCAAGCCCTGCTTGATGAAAAAGCCCTCGCCGCTGCAATGGCGTACGTAGACCTAAATCCTATTCGCGCAGGCATTGCCACTAAGCCAGAAGACTCAGAATTTACCTCCATCAAAGCTCGAATCGACGCCTTAGATAAACAGCTTACCACAGCCCCTTGTCTTCATCCTTTTATCGGTAATGAGAGCAACTTAAAACAAGACGGCATTCCTTTTCGATTGATGGATTATATTGAATTAGTTGACTGGACAGCCCGCCAAATTCGGCCGAATAAAGCATCTATGAATACCAGCCGGGCCCCCATATTAGACAGGCTTGGGGGAAACATAAATAACTGGCTAAAGGTTTGTAC
>NZ_JAHKPM010000045.1 GCF_018860525.1 Vibrio hepatarius | reverse complement strand
TCTAAGCGGAGAAGAGCCATGAGCTTTATGAGTTTGGAGTGAGAGTGGTTTTTCCTACTCATAAATTTGATAACCAAATTGCAGGTTCTCGAGTTGAGCATGAATTTATTAATATTGGCCAACTGCTCTCGACAGGGTACTTTTTTGAAACCAAAGAGTGTGATGTGCAAACTGGGACAGACAAACATTTTTACCCTGGTTTTCCTTTGATCGGTCAGCTTCCATTTATTAAGACTATCCTCGATGCTGCTGAATTAAACCCTCAATATGATGAAGATATTTTGCATTGTAATCAGCATGGCTTAAGTCCGCTTGGAGAATATCTTGTGAATCGTATGATTGATAGAAAGATGCTGATTGAGATGGACCACATGAGTCCAGATACGGCAACGACTGTGATGGATATCGTTGAGCAGAGGCAATACAGCGGCGTAATTTCATCTCATAGTTGGATGAACACATCAAGACTTGGTGGGCTACATAGCAATACCAAGCGATTGATTCATGCGGGCGGTTTTGTTGGACCTTACAATGGAGATGCATATCAAATGCAAGGCAAAGTGTCTAGGTATCTCGATGAATTGGAAAAAACGCCTTACCTTGCAGGAGTCGGAGTCGGTACGGATATGAATGGTTTGGGGACACAGCCGGGTCCGAGGTTTGATTCGTCTAGCAATCCTCTCAAGTATCCTTTTGTGTCTGAGTTTGGTTTAGTGTTTGACAAGCAAGTATCAGGAAATCGGGTGTTTGATTTTAATCAGGAAGGGATGGCGCACTTTGGTATGTTAGCCGATCATATTCAAGACATGCGTGAACAAGGTTCTGAGCGGGTTTATGAAGCGATTATGAACTCAGCAGAAGCCTACATACAGATGTGGGAGCGAGCAGAAGCAAATGCCAGTGAGTCTTATATTGAGCCAATATCCGTTAGCGTCTTAGAACCAGGGGGTCACAAAGTTTACCACTGACCTATCAGCTAAGTAGGAAATAAATAGCTAGCGTACATATTGATGTTTGGTATGTACGCGACTAAATCTTTTTATAAAAAATGTTGATAATCTAAGACTGAGTTTTTCTTTCCTGCTGCTGGCGCTCGGCTGCATTAAATTGGCGAACATCCAATTTTGCTATGTCATTACACTCCGCACATGAGTGATGGCATAACCCATCAATATACTCATGTTTCGCAACTAGGCTTAGTTTTTTGCACCAATCACAAACACCTTCAATAGTAAACATATTTCTCTCCTAGAGCTATTCTTCGGTGTTATTTTCGGCGCGAATTATTACATGCCCAATAAATAAAAGTTAACTATTTGTTATTTGAAATGCGAGTGGAATCGATTACGTAAGTGAGTGTTCAGAAAAAGGGCAGAAGGCATTGGTTATTGTAAGAGAGTTATCTTTGTAGCTGAACGCTGACATGATGAAGGATAATTCTGAGTGCGCCATTAAGGCGTTTCATTTCATCATCGCTGCCTTTTAGATCAGGGTGATAAATCTTGCATAACTGTTTATATCGAATTTTTATGTTCTTCTCATCTGGTATAGCATTGATCTGGAAGCCAAACAAAGCACAAGCAAGGGAGAGCTTTTGGTCTTTTGCAGGAACTGCAGTAGGTTTAGTTGTACTGTGGTGCTGTGATGATTGAATTTTTTTAAACTGTCGGTAAAGCGTTTCTAGTTGTTTTTTTTGCTGTTTTAGTTGTTGATTTTTATCATTTATTTTTGATTTCAGTTGGCTTTTTTCTAACCCGAAATCAGTTTCTGATGTTCCAGATTGAAGGGACAAATTGCGCATTTTTAAATGATACCAAACAATGACCATGATCAGCAGAGTGGAAAACCCCAACAAGACATAGATAAGACTATCATTATTGACTGACGAACCTAGTACTTTTTTGGCAATAGGATCAAGTTTAAGGCTGAGATCGTCAAATTGAATTTCCAATTGTTCTATTGATGAGATTTGCTTGGCTCTTTGGGCATTAAATTTTTTTTCTAGCACACTTGAATAGGCTTCTTCTGCTTGCGGATTTCCAGCAGATGCGGTTCGATACCATACCTCTGCCAAATCTAGTGTCTTTGGGAATTGGGGTAAACTTTCATAAACTTTGCCCAAATTGATTTGAGCATCAGTACTGCCTTCGAGTGCCAAACGAGTTAACCAGTAGATAGCTTCTTGTATATCACGTTTTGAAGCTCCTTCTTCAAGGTAAAGGGTCGCTAAGCGAGCAGCAGCTTGTGAACTACCGTTATTTGCTGCTTGTTCTAGCCAATACAGAGCATCGACACGTGAAGTTGGTGAAGAAGTTGTCAGAAATTGTTCAGCAAGTTGGACCTGTGCCTGAACGTCATTATTTTGCGCTTTTGCTGTTAAAGCGTCTATGGACTCTGCCATACTAAGAAAGCAGAACAATAACAGTGAAAAGCTAACAAATTTCAATGTATTCCTTTTTGAAGTAACCTGACTGACCTGACCTATAGTGTAATGTATTTATCTGGTAATGAGAAAAATACTATAATAAGCCAAGTCAATGTGGTCTATTTAAGAGGGAGTATTTTAATTTCTACACGGCGATTACAGGCACGGCCTTCAATGGTAGTGTTCGTGCAAATGGGAGAGCGCTCACCGTTGCCACGAGCGATCGAACGGCCAGATACAACACCTTTAGAAATAAGATAAGAACGCACAGACTCCGCTCTTCGCTCAGATAGTACTTGGTTCGTCGTATTACTGCCTGTGCTATCGGTATGTCCTTCAATAACAAGGCTTGTATCAGGGAACTCAACCTGAAAGTGCAGCCGTTATCATCATTGCTAAAGCTAATTTTGTCACAAATGTATCTCCGTATGCGTTCATTGTTGGGGGTACCAATGCGAGAGCTATGATACAAACCCCAATTAATGCTACAGATGATATTTGTGTCAATTATATAAGTGTTAATTTACTAAACATTTACTGATATCAGACAGGGTTGGATGATATGTAAACATGTCACGAATTGCTACTGTGAGTTTTTGCGTAGCATTTTTGGTGACTGGGTACCATCAATAGGTCGGCTGACGGATACAGAGCGGCCTTTTTTTAAACCAACTTCATAGTCCTCAGTTAGGTTTTTCATAGCTTCTTGCAATTGTTTCTTGAAGGTTTCACGATCGATGTTTTTGAATTCTTTATCTATATAATCATCAATCTTCTTGCAGGAGTCTTCATCTGGATTGATCATCGGTAGCTTTTCAAGCGCGCCTTCCACCCAACCTGAAACGAATGAATTAACTCGGCGAGTGACTTCTGTGTTTGAAGTACCAGTTCCGGCAAAGCTGTTACGAAATTTTCCTGTTTGTTCATTGAGTTCGCGATACACGATATCAAACGCAAATGCGGCAAATATTGCGCGATCTGCTTCACCAATAAATTCAGCTCTCTTTAGCCCTTTATGGTTGGTTAGAACTGCTTCAACACCAAATTTGGTGTTGATGCCACGAATAATTCGAAGCAGGGTTGAATTGATGCTAGAAGGTAAGAGATGTGTCGATTGAGTTTTACCCATCTTAATGAATTCAATATCGTCTTTGTCTAAGCCATATTTGAGCATTAGACTATGTGCCATTTTTATCGCATTGGCGGCTTCATTGACATTGGCAGAGTTACCAAGCTCAAGACATTTAGCAATCTTTTTTAAGGCTTTTTGTTTACCCATCGACAACAGAAAATCCCACTACTTTCTAAAGAAGTCGGATATTTTAACTCTTCTGACATTAAAACGGAACTCTTGAAGCAAAAAACTGAGGGGAACTGCATTTATTAAATGAGTACAAAAAGCCGCATTATGACCATGCGGCACGAAAAAGAATGTACATATTTCGCCTAAATACCCAGATCATCCATCAGATCAGAAGATTGTGTATTTGAGCTTCCTTTGCTTTTTTTCTCTTCTTTTACATCCATATCCATTAATGCTTGTTCCAAAATGGAGTCAGCGCTTTCTTCTTCATGAGTCTCAAACTCTTCAAGCTGGATAAATTCCGTTTTATCCATGGCAAGCTCTAAATAGAAAATATTGCCAGTCTCAGTAGAAAACGTTACTCGACGAGCTTGAGGTCGGTCAAGGTTGGTGTCGACTGATAAAATGACTTGTTTATTTAAAGTAAGCATTTTCGGTTGGTTTTGAGTGATATGAGTTTGCAGATCTTTACGAATTTGGTTGGTAAAGCCTCCCACTATCTGGTTCATGAGCTCACCTAATACATCCGCTACCTCATCTGAGGTATGTAATGTGGCTAATTCTTCTTCTGGCATGCCCATATGACGCATATAATTCGTATAAAGCTCTAATGCTGCTTTTGATGCGAAATTGATCACAACTAACCCAGAGAAGCCGCCGTCAAATAGGACAAAGCAGCCAAAGTCGGGTTTAAGGCCTGTTTTAGTAATTTTTTGTACCATTGCAGAATAATGGATTTCTGAGCCTGTTGCTTCGCTGAGTATGCTTGATACGGATTGACAGAGTTTTAATAGAATATCTTCTGTAGTGATGATCTGATTCTTTTTCATTGAGTGCTCTCTTGTAAAAGATAAGTTCTAACTAATACATAATGACTAAGTGTGGATAAGAAATTAGATAAGTGCCATTTTCAAATCGTATTTCTGTTTTATTCACCCTTTCAAATGTTGTAAAGTGACGGAAATCATAAAATTTTATCCTTTTATTAGGACCCGTTACTGTTAGGAACAGTGAGGTAGGGGGCAGGAAGCAAATGTTACCAAGATTACACTTACAATCTGATGTCGATCCAGCTGTACTCAGTTTTCTCGAAGCACTGAAAAACTCGGGCTTTGAGGGAGACATAGAAAGCCAATACTCTAGTCGGCTTGCTGTTGCTACCGATAATAGTGTTTACCAACAACTCCCTCAGTCCGTCGTTCACCCAAAATCTACTCAAGATGTTATTTTGATCGGTAAGATAAGTAGTCAGGGCAGGTATGAAAGAATTACCTTTTCGCCACGGGGTGGAGGTACTGGTACAAATGGTCAATCTCTCACTTGCGGTATTGTGGTTGACTTATCTCGTCATATGAACAAAGTGCTTGAAATTAATCCAGAGGAAGGTTGGGTTAGGGTTCAAAGTGGTGTGGTAAAAGACCAGCTAAATGATGTCATCAAGCCCTACGGTTATTTCTTCTCGCCAGACCTTTCAACTAGTAATCGGGCAACAATTGGAGGAATGATCAATACTGATGCTTCTGGACAAGGGTCATTAAAGTATGGAAAAACTTCGGATCATGTTTTGTCTGTACAGGCTGTGCTTGCTGATGGTTCATTACTTGAGTCTGGTATTTCTCAAAAACCGAACAATAATTATGCGTGTCAAGCGCTACAAGTTACAGAGCGCGTTTGTCGTGAGAAACGTCAGCAAATCAAAGCGAAATTTCCGCCTCTAAATCGATTTTTAACTGGCTATGACCTAAACAATGCGATTAACGAGGAAAGTGATCAGTTTGATATTACTCGTGTGCTTTGTGGGGCAGAAGGATCTTTGGCCTTTATTACAGAAGCTAAGTTAAATCTTACTCCAATTCCTAAAGCAAGGATTTTAGTTAACGTTAAATATAATAGCTTTGATTCGGCTTTGCGTAATGCCCCTTTTATGGTTAAAGCGAGTGCACTATCAGTAGAAACTATCGACTCTAAGGTATTGAATTTAGCTAAGCAAGATATTGTTTGGCATACGGTGAGTGATTTGTTGACTGATGTGCCAGGCAAAGTGATGCAAGGCATTAACATGGTGGAGTTCGCAGGTCACGATGTTGAGGAAATTGATCAGCAGTTAAATGCGCTGATTCAAAAGCTTGATGTTATGATAGAAACAGATGAAGCTGGTGTGATTGGGTATCAAGTATGTCGTGATTTAGCCAGCATAGGCCGTATTTACAATATGCGTAAAAAAGCAGTAGGTCTGCTTGGTGCTGCAAAAGGTCGAGCAAAACCAGTCGCCTTTGCTGAAGACACTTGTGTACCTCCAGAAAATTTGGCCGACTTCATCGTTGAGTTCCGTCAACTGCTCGATTCTAAGTCGCTTTCCTATGGAATGTTTGGTCATGTTGATGCAGGTGTCTTACATGTTCGTCCTGCACTCGACTTATGTGACCCCAAGCAAGAATCCTTAATGCATGAGATCTCTGACCAAGTGGTTAAACTGGTATCTAAATACGGTGGTTTGATGTGGGGAGAGCATGGAAAAGGGTTTCGTTCTGAATATGCTCCTGAGTTCTTTGGTGATGAACTTTTTACTGAGCTTAGGAGAATTAAAGCTGCTTTTGACCCTCTCAATAAGATGAATCCGGGAAAAATATGTACACCGTTAAATAGCCAATCAGACTTGGTAAAAGTCTCAGGTACTAAGCGCGGTTTTTATGACCGTCAGATAGATGTCAAAGTTCGAGATAGCTTCAAGCAAGCGATGGAGTGTAATGGTAACGGCCTTTGCTTTAACTACGATACGGCTTCTCCAATGTGTCCATCAATGAAAGTCACAGCTGATCGTCGCCACTCTCCAAAAGGGCGAGCAGGGCTAGTGAGAGAATGGTTACGGCAACTTACCGAACAAGGCGTTGATATTCTTGATTTAGAAAATAAAGTACTCACTGGTAATGTGTCTATCAAAGCAATGATTGGTAGAGTTCGAAATTCATTGAAAAAGCATACAGAGTATGACTTTTCTCACGAAGTGTTGGAGGCAATGAATGGCTGTTTGGCATGCAAGGCGTGCGCTAGCCAATGCCCCATTAAAGTTGATGTTCCAAGCTTTCGCTCAAGATTTTTGAATATCTATTATTCCCGTTATCAACGCCCTGCAAAAGATTATCTTGTTGCCAATATCGAATCTCTGCTGCCTATCATGGCTAAAGCACCAAAGCTTATTAATGGTATTTTGAATCAAACTTGGGTGCAGAAGCTGACTGCTTCAGTTATCGGTTATGCCGACCTCCCGTTGATGTCAGTGCCAACTCTATGCACACGCGTGAGGAGTTTTAAGCCATTTAATCTGGATGAACTAATGCATTTGTCAGATGGTGATAAAGCTAACCATGTTGTTATCGTCCAAGACCCCTTTACTAGCTATTATGATGCTGAAGTTGTCGAAGATTTTGCTAAATTATTAATAAAATTAGGTAAAATCCCCATTTTGTTGCCATTTAAACCTAATGGAAAAGCACAGCATGTGAAAGGTTTTTTGAAACACTTTGCCAATAGCGCTGAAACTACCGCAAGATTTTTGCAGCAAATTGCCGATATGAATGTTTCTATGGTAGGGGTTGATCCAGCATTAGTACTTTGTTATCGAGACGAATATAAGGAAGTCTTGGGTGATAAACGAGGAGATTTTAATGTACTTAATGTCCATGAATGGCTTGAACCGCGTTTAGGTGAATTCAATCCTGTCGCTTCCACTTCAAATGAAGAATGGTATTTGTTTGCTCATTGCACGGAAAAAACAAAAATGCCGAATGCTGAAAAAGAATGGGGCAAGATTTTCGCCCATTTCGGTGCAAATATTAATACGGTTGCGGTTGGATGTTGTGGCATGGCAGGTACGTTTGGTCATGAAGTTGATAAACTTAAAACTTCGCAGGATATTTATAGTTTGAGCTGGAAACAGCAGATAGGACAGTTACCGAAAGATAGATGTCTGGTCACAGGTTATTCATGCCGAAGCCAAGTTAAGCGATTCGACGATATAAAAATGAGGCATCCGCTACAGGCGCTTCTAAAAATTGTTTGAATAATCTTGGCCCAGCAACAGGTACTGAGCTATTTTTTAATTATGTCAGTTTGGTTGGTATTAGGCTATGAAGAATCTTGAAAGAAAGCTTCCTCCGCCTCTCGTTTTCATAATTTTGGGGCTGACAATCAAGTTTATAGGTGATGAATTTGGTAGTTTGTCTTTATATGTTCCACTGGCTCCTATTGTCTTATGCATAAGCCTAATATTGTCATTGTTAATTGGATTCGCTGGTGTGTATGAGTTTAGAAAAGCA
The DNA here is from genome assembly GCF_018860525.1 of Vibrio hepatarius. Classification (GTDB taxonomy): domain Bacteria; phylum Pseudomonadota; class Gammaproteobacteria; order Enterobacterales; family Vibrionaceae; genus Vibrio; species Vibrio hepatarius_B. The sequence goes on along the minus strand of NZ_JAHKPM010000045.1, from coordinate 93,430 downwards.
AATACAACGATTCACCCGGTTAATGTTGAGAAGGCATCAATGGTTGTCGATAGTGGAATATTTGCACATACCAGAAACCCCATGTATCTGAGTATGTTTATTTTGCTATTTGGTTTTGCGTATTGGCAGCAAAACTTACTTTGTATGCTGCCAGCATTTAGTTTTGTTTTGTATATTAATCGCTTTCAGATTGAGCCGGAAGAGAATGCATTAGAGGGGTTATTTGGGGCGACTTATCTTGATTATAAGCAACGTGTTAGACGCTGGCTATAAAATAGCCCTACATACCATAGTAGGGCTGAGTGGCTGAAATTATTGTTTTAAGCTGCTTTGTTCATCTGCGCTAAAAAAGATTTTTTTCGCTCGTTGAAGCGAGTGACCAAATCATCAATATCATCTTGGTGATATTGTCTGAGACCACTAGCTACCATCCGTTTGATACCATTTCCGACAACGTCACTCCCCTGCTTGAAATCAAAGTTGAGAGTGACTAAACCGCGTTTCCCTTCAACGTAGAAGCTTGCACCGTTAAATTCAACTTCGGGGTTAGATATATCCAATCTTGTGAATTCAACTTCCATACTTTCGTAGATAACCAATGGACGCTGGCAGTTAATCATCATTTGCTGTTCTAGCATTAGAGGAACCATGATATGAGGGAAGTTCATACCTGAAAATTTAACGTAGCTAGTGACAATGTGTTCAATAAAAGCTGGATCGTTGTTTATTTCACCCTCACGTGTCATTTGCAGATATTCTTTGCCATTACAATCGACAACACTCGCTTGTTTATCACATTTATTCTCAATGTGTAATGCAATACCATCACCAACCATACCTGAAAAATCAAAACGCATTCTCTGGCTGACACCTTCCTTTTTCAGCAGAACGGCGAACAGAAGATCCCCTGGAATACAGAAGCGCTTGTTATCTTCATCATGGATAGGGTTGAAGTCACCTGCGACTAGTTTGGCAAAGTAACTTGCCTGTTGACGGGTAAACTCGAACTTCTTGTCATTGCTAGAAAAATAGGGTTTTAAAAACATAACTTACGCTAATTAGCCAAAACTGAGTTGAATTATATATGAGGTTTTCTTTTCAATGGTCCATCCAGTGACAAGTTGCATTAGTTAGGTCTTAGTTTGCCGAATGAAGAGAATAACTCACTTAGAACTTGCCAATTCATACTAAACCGTATGATTATGTGATTTATTTCACAGTATTTGATGGAATAGTGGCAAATTGTATTGCAAGAAGATTTATATTGGTTAGTTTAATATGTTATAAGCCAACTGATTTAATAGTATGAAAATAGAAAGTTCGTAAATTAATCGATAATTATATATCAACACTTACTTACATTTTCCTATGTTTACCAATGTATAAATTGGTTCTGGTCTTGATATGAATCTTGAATTTTTATCCAGGTAATTGACTGGTTTTTATTACCATAAAAATAATTAGTAAGATAAATATAATTTATTTCAAAATATCTTATTTTAAATTAATGGTTTAGATTTTTAATAGATAATGTTATGAAATTATAGTCGTGATAGGTTGAAGTTTGAGTCAGAAACAATATTTTCTAAATTCTTAATATTTGTTTTATTAGGAGTGGGTAATGCATAGATACTATTTAAATTACTGACTTTTAATCAAAATAACATTTTATTTGAACAGGAATCACATAGCTTTGATTTTTCTAGATGTTTTATATATCTAGGAATGTCTCATCGATTCTCCTTTTCAGCTTTACACATATTTGTTTTTTGGTTGGGAATTGTAAAGAGCATTGGATTAGATCAGGTTGAAATCTGATTGATTTGATCGCTCTAGCGAAGAGATTAATTTCAATCTAAATAGGAATCTAATATGAAGTTTCGACAGCTGGCACTGATTTGTGCCATGACGTCTCCCTATGCAAATGCGCTGCAGGTTTGCACTATAGGAGACGAATATCGAGTGCTTGAAGGTGAAGGTTTGCATCAAATACGCAAATCTAATTATCAAACTTTTAGTGAAGACCTAACCCCAAATAACTTATTTGGTTCAAACCCTATTCATCAGTCCGAAACCAAACCTTCTTTAATTGAAACAGAAGAAATCTTCCCTGAGACATCGTCCTTACTTGATGTTGGTCCTACTAGCGTTGTGACTCTTGAAGCCGAAGAGGCTGCAAGCATGTTAAAGACAATAGGACGTTCGGCCATGGGGGCTGCAAAAGGTGCGATAGAAGTATTAGGCCCTGTTGGTGATGCTGTAATGGTTGGTTTGTGGGCTAATGAGGTAGCTCAGTCTTTCAAAAATGAGACAAACACTGGCTATGACCGTTTTGCGACAGTAATGAGTCTTGTTGACTGGTTTGGTGTATTGAGGTTACCAGAAAGAGAAATTGATCGCCAAATATTGGTTTCACGCTGGAATAAAGTAGCTGCGGGAGAACATTATAGTTTTACAGTCCACAATGACATTGTGACGCAGCAAGATAAGAAAGACAAACAACACTGGGCAGACTTATCAAAAGGTCAACAAGCTATGCTAGAGGATTTAGCAAGAGGTTTTGCTGCAGATCTTGCGCTAAAATATCAGCAGTATTACCAAGAGGCGGTGTTAGCTCAAACAAGATTAACTGAGGCATTAGTCAGTGCAATTGAGGAAGAAAAATACAAGGCAATCTATAACAAACTATCACTTGAAGAGTCAGGAAAACGTGTCTTTTCATCTGATTTTTCTTCATCTTGTCAGGCTGAGGTCGATGCATTGCTTGCACTATATCCCGAGCAAGAAATCAATAATAATCGTCCACCACTTATACCCTCTAAGCAGCAAGCCAGCCGTGCACTTGCTAATTTACAGCACTGCCAACAAGGCCAGCTAGACTCTGCACTCTCTTTACTTAATAGGGTGAGAAGTGGGGCAGTTGAAGGGCTAGATGGCCAATCGATGCACCGACTGTATCAACAGACTCTCAACGCAAAAATTACTATTGTTGAAACGGCTGCTCTGCAGCTGGAACAAATCAAAACAAAACTTATTGCTGAAATGCGCTCTGAAGGTCATTCAGTTATTGAACAATTATTTGAATCAGGTGCGGTAGAATCGGCCCACCATTATTTTACAAACCAAGCTGACTATTTAGCCATCGACGAAATGTCTCGAAGTATCTTTGGTCGACAAGCAACGGCGACTGAACTTCGCCAAAAATACTTTGTGGTACAGGAAGGTTATCGAAAATGTACCAAGATAGGTATCTTAGGCGGAGACCCTAATTTTAGAGGGTGCACTCAATATACTTGGATACCAGCTGAAATTGAAAAGTATGATTCTTCAAAAGATGCTGTGATTTCACAAATGGTGATGCCTAATCCAGAAGTTATTAAGCAAGTGTTTGAGCAATCTTTGGAAAACTTAATTGATTCTGGCTGGAACGCTCATCAAGAAGAGCATTGGCTTGAAAAACAGATCTTAAATTTCTCCGAGAAACAAAGAATTATTCTTAAAGCTGAACAAGATAAATCTATTGTCATGCGTTGGTTGTTTGACTCTTCACAAGCAATAGATTCTGAATGTGGAGGAGGTAATGGCTGCGCTGGATGGTCAACTGAGTATCTGAATAAAGAGCATCTTTCTCGTAATTCCTCTCTACACCATATTGCCAATTGGTATGCAAGAACTAAAAATTCAGGCTATTACGTACACTCTAAACGAAGGAAGAAGCTAGAGAGTCTTATCCCACAAGCTTTGGAAAGCGAATGGCAAGCCAATCATATCAAAGGTTTTTATAGCTATATTTACCCTGGTAGCTTTGATTTAGATAAATTTGCGCCGTTTATTTCTTCTGCACTTAAAGATTCAAATCTTGACGTAACAGACTTGGCTGCAACACTAGCTTTGGCTAAAGGTATTGTTAAAACACATATTGCTGAAGCAGTGAATACAGCTGAGCAGCAAAATGAAGGTTGGCTTAATCAGCAGATTGGTGACTTTCATCGCTATATATCCATTGTCCACGCCCAAAATACTTCAACTGGACACTATGCTTCTGGAGAACCAGGTGCAACGGGCATTTTTTCTGAGCCCTTACCTGCACATCTTTTACGTTACATGATATTAGACCAGTACCAGAATATTAATGAAGAGGAGCCCAGCTATTATTACTCTACTAACAATTATGCCGAGATGAGCTACGATACTCGTTTGCATTTTTCTATTGATGCTTTATTTGGTTCAAACTCAGTTATAGCAGGTGATATTCAGCAGTTAACGCAAGTCAACTCAATATATACCAATATGCCCGGCCAGAATTGTGCGATTGTTTATTCGCAGCTTAAAGATGCATTAATGTCAGTGTCTGCAAATGAAAGTCTATATTGGCTAGCACCTGTTTCGGAGTGGTTTGATAGTCTTACTCGTCAGCAATTTAAGCTGTTTAGCACGATTAGATTTGCGGTAATGAAGCAAAATGAACTCAATATTGGCTGTGATCTTAGCCCTAATAACCCTGAATATTGGCGTTAAATAAAGGATGAATATCGATATGAATGCAATAAAGGATTTCAATATGTCCAGCACACTATCTCGTCAATATAATAATTGGCAGTGGGTAAACATTAAAACTATCTTAATAACTTCTTTACTATGTTTTTCTGTACAAAGTTATGTTAATGCAGAAGATTTTGCCGAGTTTAAAGACCGCCGCCTAACTAGTATAGAGGAAGAACAGCAAGCTCGAGATCTAATGCAATGGTCTACTGCTCATAATGCGAGAGCGGAAAAAAAAATGTTGCCTAGGGAGTACAAAGCTATTGAGCGTTACGGTCGAGTTGATTACGATGTGATCAATGAGTACATGAGAGCGGGTGAACCTGAGAGATATCTTGGGCCAATGTTTGATGACTCGATCAAAGCAAGTGTGTCTAATATACGCAGTGCACTGAACAAACTGCCAAATTACAAAGGAACCGTGTATCGCGGATCGTCAATTAGAAACGGCTTGCTGGAGAAACTAAATGTTGGAGATATTCTCTATGAAAAAGCATTTTTATCCACATCCACTATTCCAAGTGTTGCTCGTAATTTCGCTTCGACAGGCGTTACTCAAGACCGCTCTATTGCTCAATTTAAGATTGAACTAAAATCATCTGGTCGGGCGATAAATGGTTATACATTTAAAGACTATGAAGCTGAAATTTTAGCTAAACCGAACACCTATTTTCGTGTTGAGGCAATAGAACGGGTGTCTACCAATAAAAATTACATCAAAATAAGGGAAGTAAAAAATCCAGCAAAATACGTGAGTGCTGAGCCAGATATTCATGTTTATGACAACTATAGTGGCGAGGAGGTCATGGTCCGTTCTCGTTCAGCATTACGCTGTCTGTGATCAACAATATAGGCTGAGCGTTTGCTCAGCCGACAACAATGGCTCTAAAATCGTTTGTCACACGCTTGGTAAGAGCTTTTCAGGCAAGAGATGATTATGAACAGCAAGTAAAAGAAGATTATTCGCTTGCTCAATATCCGGTGCAAAATAGCGGTCCTTATCATAGAAAGGAACTTTTTCACGCAGTATGTGTTTTGCTTGTTCGACTTTTGTTGATGATTTATTTGGAGCTCTGAAATCAAGGCCTTGTGCAGCGGCAAGATACTCTACTGCTAAAATGCCGCGCGTATTTTCAGCCATGTCAGTTAACCGCCTAGCAGCAAAGGTTGCCATTGATACGTGGTCTTCTTGATTCGCTGAGGTTGGTAAGCTATCCACCGATGCTGGGTGAGCTAAGGTTTTATTTTCGCTTGCTAAAGCCGCTGAGGTTACCTGAGCGATCATAAAACCAGAGTTGACTCCCCCGTTATCAACTAGGAAAGGAGGCAGTTTACTCAGCGCACTATCGATGAGTAAGGCCATGCGCCTTTCCGATAAACTGCCTATTTCTGCAATGGCAAGGGCAAGATTATCGGCAGCCATAGCAACAGGCTCTGCATGGAAATTTCCTCCTGAAATAATATCCCCATCGTCAGCAAAAACTAGAGGGTTGTCAGAAACAGCATTTGATTCAACTTCTAGAATATCAGCAGAGTTGCGGATTTGTTGCAGGCAGGCTCCCATGACTTGTGGCTGGCAGCGAAGTGAATAAGGGTCTTGTACTTTTTCACAGCTGGTGTGTGAATCACCAATATCGCTTTTCGCGTCCAAAAGTTCACGGTAGGCGAAAGCGGTATCCATTTGTCCACGATGTCCACGGACTCTATGAATTCGGGGGTCAAAGGGACGACGACTTCCTAGCGCCGCTTCTACAGACATGGCACCGCATGTAATTGCTGATGCAAATAAGTCTTCAGCGGCAAAGAGTCCCTGCAAAGCAAAAGCGGTTGAGGCTTGAGTGCCATTGAGTAATGCTAAACCTTCTTTAGGGGCTAATGTGATGGGCTCAAGCCCTGCAATGTTGAGTGCTTCAAGCCCTGAAATGATTTTGCCATTGTGGCGTGCTTGACCTTCGCCAAGCAATACAGTGCTCATATGTGCTAGGGGAGCAAGATCGCCAGATGCCCCAACGGAACCTTTTTTAGGCACACAGGGATAGACCTCAGAATTGACCAAGTCTATCAACGCTTGTATGACAGAAAGTCTGATTCCTGAGTATCCACGAGCAAGACTATTGATTTTAAGTACCATCATTAAGCATACGGTTTCATCCGTCATATATTCACCAATACCAGCAGCATGGGAGAGAACGATACTTTTTTGCAGTGTTTCTAAATCTTGGGGTTCAATACGAGTGTTGGCGAGTAGGCCAAAACCAGTGTTAATACCATAAACAGTTCTGTTTTCTGCAATGACCTGTTCAACAATTTTGGTACTTTCGTCAATAGCAGGTATCGCTTCTGGGTCGAGAGATAGTTTGAACGACGAACGAGTTATATGACGTAGTTGTTTTAAGCTAATACAGCCTGGTTTTAGCGTTAAATTAAACATTTTTATACTTCCTTGCTTCAACCTTGATTATTTAAGTTTGCTCAATTCTTCATTGAGCATAGGCAGGTCTAACTTTTGATTTGCGGCGCATTGCTTAGCTATATCATAACCAGCATCAGCATGACGCATGACTCCTGTAGCTGGGTCATTGTGTAGAACGCGTGCGATACGCTGCGAAGCATCATCACTGCCATCGCAACAAATTACCATTCCTGAATGCTGTGAAAATCCCATACCAACGCCTCCACCATGATGGAGTGAAACCCAGGTTGCACCTCCCGCTGTATTAAGTAGAGCATTGAGTAAAGGCCAGTCTGATACAGCATCTGAACCATCCATCATGCCTTCAGTTTCTCGGTTGGGGCTGGCAACGGAACCTGAGTCTAGATGGTCTCTACCAATGACGATCGGCGCTTTAAGTTCTCCATTTTTAACCATTTGATTGAATGCTTGACCCAAGCGTTCTCTATCCTTCAGACCAACCCAACAAATTCGTGCTGGCAAACCTTGAAATTGAATACGTTCACGCGCCATATCTAGCCAATTATGTAGATGTGGATTATCGGGGATCAGCTCTTTTACTTTTTGATCGGTTTTATATATATCCTCAGGGTCTCCGGATAACGCAGCCCAGCGGAAAGGTCCAATACCTTCACAAAATAGGGGTCTTATATAAGCAGGGACAAAACCTGGGAAATCAAAAGCATTATCGACACCTTCTTCAAGTGCCATTTGGCGAATATTATTGCCATAGTCAAGCGTTGCCGCCCCCCTTTCTTGCAGTTCAAGCATGGCTCTTACTTGAATCGCCATGGACTCTTTAGCAGCTTTTACTACAGCCGCTTGATCTTTTTGGCGCATTTCTGAAGCGTGATTCATGGACCAGCCAATAGGTAGATACCCATTAAGTGGATCATGAGCCGAGGTCTGATCAGTAACTACGTCAGGGGTGATGTTCCGTTCAACAAGTTCAGGGAATACATCAGCTGAATTAGCATATAATCCCACTGAAATTGGACATTCTGATTCATAAATAATGGCGAGTGCTTCATCAAGGCTAGTGGCTTTTTTATCAACATAACCAGTACGTAAACGATAGTCGATACGTGATTCATCGCATTCAACAGCTATTATTGAAAATCCTGCCATGGTGGCGGCAAGAGGCTGCGCTCCTCCCATCCCACCAAGGCCACCAGTGATTACCCAACGCCCTTTAGCGTTTCCGCCGAAATGCTTTTTGGCAACAGAGACAAAGGTCTCATAGGTACCTTGGACAATACCTTGTGAACCAATATAGATCCAGCTTCCTGCTGTCATTTGGCCGTACATCATTAAACCTTGTCTATCTAATTCGTTGAAATGTTCCCAGTTAGCCCAATGAGGAACAATGTTGGAGTTAGCGATAAGAACTCTGGGAGCATTGCTATGCGTTGGGAAAACCCCCACTGGTTTACCGGATTGAATCAATAATGTTTGGTCTTCTTCAAGCCTCTCAAGCACCTCAACGATTTTGTCAAAACATTCCCAGTTACGTGCAGCGCGACCTATACCACCATATACAACCAGTGAGTGTGGATGCTCGGCAACGTCAGGATCTAGGTTATTCATCAGCATACGAAGTGGCGCTTCAGTTAACCATGATTTCGCTCTCAGTTTAGTTCCATGAGGGGCACGTATAGTACGGCTTGTATCGAGACGGATATCTTCAACGTGACGTTCCGACATTAGTAAACTCCTTGTATTTCAGGTTATTTGGTTTGAAAACAGCCGACACAGAAGCATGGCTTTTGTGTGAAAGGGCCGCAAAATCGTTATTGGTTATTTTTCAGAAAAGGCGTTAGCTATATCCCAACAAAGCCTTGCTGCAAGGCGTGCGGTTTGGCTATCGATATCGTAAGTTGGGTTGTATTCAGCAATATCGGCGATAACCAATTTTTCTTTATAGTGTAAGACCCTGTCTAGGAACAATGCCATCGTATCCATACTCACTCCTCTTGCTGCAGGTGCACTCACACCAGGTGCAGTAGACGCTGGGAATACGTCAAGGTCGATAGTAAGGTAGATATAATCACAGTTATCGATAAAATGCTGAAGTTGAGTAAGGTGATATATGTGGTTTAAATGTGCGAGATCTTTATCTTCCACAAACCAAACGTTGAGCTCTTTAGCACGTTCAAAAAGTGCTTGGGTATTACTAGCTCGACTAACACCCAAGCACGCATAGTGGAATGGCCACTCATGCTTTATGCAGTAGTCATGAATCTGATTAAATGGAGTTCCTGAACTAGGTTTGACTTCTGTATTGTTGCTTTCAAATGCTCGCAGATCGAAGTGGGCATCGAAGTTTATAATACCAATTTTAGGTGCTTTAACTGGATTGAGATATTCAAAATGGCGTGCGAGCCCCAAAAATGAAGCCCATGCGACCTCATGACCTCCGCCCAAAGTGATTACAGGTGTAGAGTGAAGTGCTGCTGCAATGACATCAGCGCATTCTGACTGGTACTGTTCGAGTAGATCGTCTTCACAGATTATGTTACCAAGATCAATCACTGTACTTTCTTTGTGCCAAGCCATATTTGCTAGTGCGCGTCGAATTAAATCCGGAGCTTTTCGTGCTCCAATTCTACCCTTATTCCGAGCAACTCCGGCATCACAAGCAAAACCTAATATACTCACCGCATTATGATATGGTTCTAGGTCTTTGACTTGCAATTGTTTAATTATGTGGTGAACGCGCCTTCCCAAAGCGCCATCTTCTTGGTCATGGCGACCTTGCCAATGGAACTCTTGGTTCGTTGTCGGTAGTTTAGACATGATCAACTTCTCCATTTACCACTCGAGCTGACAGCCGTTTTATTCCTTGCTGATAGCTAAAATCTGCTGGATGTTCGACATCCCAAATCGCAATATCAGCATCAAATCCAGCTTTGAGTTGCCCTTTCGTACAGCCAAACCCTAGAGCTTTTGCTGCATTAGAGGTCACTCCACGTAATGTTTCTTCAGGTGTTAAGCCAAAAAGTGTACACCCCATATTCATCATCATAGTCAAATCTGAGAAAGGTGAAGTGCCTGGGTTCATATCAGTTGCGATTGCCATTGGAATGTTATGCTGGCGTAACAGTTCGATTGGAGGGAGTTGGGTTTCTCGAAGAAAATAGAAAGCGCCAGGCAATAGAGTTGCGACCGTTCCAGACTGTGCTAGAGCTTTGACCCCTTGTTGATCAAGGTACTCGATATGATCAGCCGATAAGCCCCCATATTGCGCGGTGAGCTTGGTTCCACCTAAGTTTGATAGCTGCTCTGTATGACCTTTAACATTCAGGCCATACTGCTTTGCGGTACTAAATACTTTTTCAGTTTGCTCTAGGCTAAAGCCAATCGATTCACAGAAAACGTCGACACAAGAAGCGAGATTTTCTTCAGCTACCAATGGGATAATCTCTTGACATATAAGCTGAATATAGTCATTAGGCTTACCTTGATATTCAGGCGGAACGGCATGCGCAGCGAGCAAAGTTGTTACAACATTAACTTTGCGATGATCTTGCAAAGCTTTTGCTACTCTTAACATTTTAACTTCATCTTTTACCGTTAAACCATAACCAGACTTTACTTCAACTGTGGTGACACCGGACCGAATCAAGCCATCAAGGCGAGGGAGTGCAAGGTCAATTAATTGATTTTTTGATGCTAGTCTCGTCGCTCTAACTGTGGAAAGAATGCCGCCTCCTTGTTTTGCAATATCTGAATAAGGCACACCATTTAGGCGCATCTCAAATTCGTTGGCTCGATTGCCAGCGTAAACAAGGTGAGTGTGACAATCTATAAAACCAGGAGTAACAAGTTTGTTTTGGCAATCATAGGTTTTGATATGTGTAGGAATTTGAGAAGGTAGCGCCTCTATTTTTCCCGATTTAATGTATAAATGGGTTGGAGGAGAAACTGAGTATCCTTGATCACCTGATATCATGGTAACTAATCGGGCATTGGCTAATAGCAACTCTTGATTCTTTGTATGAGGGGGGGAGATGGTACTACCATGCATCTTATCTTCATCCATTAATTAAAATGTATATACAAATAATCATTCAAGTCTAGAATTTGATCAAGATAATTGTTGAAAAAATGTGATCGTCAAGAAGAATGTTAACAACTAGATGAGTAGTTTAGAGCTTAGTTTGTAACGTGTTCCAGGATGATATAAAAGTGCTGAACTGACTAGCTTGTCATCACTCCATGTTCTGCGATTGAGTAATAGGCAAGGCTCATTCAATCCTAATTTTAATGCAGCTCGGACATGATCGCATGCAGCAATGGCTTCGACCGTGTGTTCTATTGCACTTAGCGGACAGTTATCCGATAGATATTGATTAGGTGTCATCTGAGTAAAATCTTGGCTAAGATAATTCGGAGCATAAAGGCTATTGATCCATCTACGCTCATACTGAATGGGAGAGTTGTCTTCTAAGTGAGTGATCTCGCTATAAAAAATTCTACTATTTAGCATTACTCCCAGTTTAGTAGCAATCGAGTCATCGGCCTGTAAAGCTATTTGCTTAATCACTTTACTTGAATAATTTTTTCCACGAAGCTTGACTTCTTCAGCGATGTTTTGGATATCGATTAGGGGAGATTCTGCTTTATCATCAGCGATACATACGAAGGTGCCAAGTCTGGGCCTTCTTTGAAGTTTTCCTTCTGACACTAGATCACGAATTGCTTTGTTAACAGTCATACGGCTGACTTTAAATTGTTTGGTAAGTTCAAGTTCTGTTGGGATACGGTGCCCAACAGGCCACTGTGAGGACTCGATCATATTGGCAATATACTGCTTTATTTGAAGGTATAAAGGTGCTTGATTCATCGTGATTTATCTGATTATCATTTGACTATACAAATATTGATTGATTTTGGGAAAAATTGCAACTCTGAGTATTTAATGATTACTGACACATTGGTAAAAAAAATGTCTTGCGGCTTATCTGTAATGCATGCTAGTTAAGCATTAACTATTTTCATAAAAGGGAAAACTATGTTTGGCCAGTTAAAAGCGTCTTTGGGTATTGGTGCTGCAAAAGTCGATACTATTCTAAATAGCATTTCTTATGTTCAAGGAGATACGCTTCAAGGTACAGTAAATATTCAAGGTGGAGACGTCGATCAGCAGGTTGATGCTATTAATTTAAAACTTTGTACTGAAGTGAAAGTAGAAAGTGAAGATGGAACAAGTTACCAACATTTTACTCTTGGAACACTTCAGGCCGTCCAACCTTTTACTATTCAAGCTAATCAAAATAAGCAAGTACCATTTCAATTTAAACTTGAACCAGAAACGCCCATAACAGCCCTGATCGCCTTAAAAAATCAATGTCAGGTTTGGCTAGAAACGAGTCTTGATATTGATTTCGCTATTGATCCTAAAGATCGAGATTTTGTGGAAATCAAACCTTTGCCAGCAGTTGCTAAACTTATTACTGGCGTTGAAGATTCAGGTTTTACAATGGTGAAAGCCGATGTTGAAAAAGGTTATCTAAAAGGCAGTAACTTTTCGTCAAAGTCGGGTTGTTATCAAGAAATTGAATTTAGAAATAATGGTCTTATTAATAAAAAGGAGATTGAATTATCTTTTATTCTCGATGCTGATGTCATTCACTGCCTCGCTGAGGTTGATCGCTCATTGAGCTTTCAAGGGGACCAATACATTTCTTTCTCGTTAAATAGAAATGCAACAGATGTAGAAATACGCTCTGCATTAAGCCGGATACTATCGGTTTAAGGAGTTTCTGATTTTGGGTTTTCAGCTGAACCAAAACGGTATCGGTAACCAATGCCAAACGCGATATCGGTACTGTTATCCGCGTTAAACATATTTTCTATTGCTGTCAATTCTATCGCTGAGTTTTCCATCTGGTATCGGTATCCAAAGGTAAACTCAGTCGAAGGTTTTGAAAACTCATCATCACCGCCTGAGACGCCTTCATGAACAGCAAGTTGTCCTATCAGGTGGTGTTTTTCAGAAAATTGGTATCGGTAGCTACTGCCAATAGTCCAAGTACTAGAACGATAGGGCATACTTTTAAACACAGTTGGTGTATTTCGGAAAGTTAAAGCTAATATAGCGTCTAGTGAATGTTTATCTCGGCGATAGCCATAGTTGACTTGGATACCTTGTTCAAACTCAGAAGATGAAAAGATACCGTGATGAGTATTGTTATAATATAGAGATAGACCAGCAGACAGACCATGGTGTTTTTTTGTCATCAATTGGTATTGCAAATAGCTGGTAAGAGCGTGACTGAGACTTTCACTGCGAAAATTTTCAAGTTCAATACCATATGCTGGAATATCGATAATGAAGCGGTCATTGTTTACGTCTTCACGCCCATTTTGATCGATGTTAAACCAATCATGGAAAGAAGTTGTTAGTCGGTCCAAGTGATTATTACCGGCATAGTTCCATCGATAATTCATTTCAAGCTGCCAGTCTTGATGCAGTTGCCATTTCCCACCAATTGCTATTTGGTTTTGATAGTAATCGAGTTCATAGTCTGGAGTCACTGCCCAGATACTGGAAATTGTTCCTGTTCCATAAGCCTCAACTTGGTTTTCGTTCAATGAGAATCCAGACCGGAGTTGAGGAGACAAACTGTTAGTATGAAAGGGTGACTGGGTATAACTTTGTACCGGACCATAATCATTATGCGTTGATGCATGTCCAGCAATTGTCAGTACTGCAAGATAAAAAAAGCAAAACGTCTTTATGCCATTCATAATGCCTATTCTAATTCTTATATGACTGCTATAAGGTTAGCTTAGGTTATTGACGTTTGCTTAATTGATGATTGTCACATAAAAAATGAAAGCTATTAAGCGGTTTACCTTGAGATAAAATTAATTAGCTTCTTGGTCTAACCTTGGGAAAGCATCTTTATTCACAACGGATATACTTTTTCAAAGCGCTCTAATACAAGTTCCGAGTCTGGGTTAAAAGTTGCCCCTACCTCTTTCGCATAGTTTGTGAAAAATTGAATATGTGCATCATGCCACCATTGGTAACTTAAATCTCCTTCACCCTCGAGGCGCGCAAACTCTTCAGTCACTTGATTGAAAGGACAAATAGAAACATCAGTTAGCTTGATAATGCAAACTGGTTCTTGACGCCAATTTAACACGATAGTCAATCGTCCGACCTTTGGCAGAGGTTCATTTTCGATATCATAGGCTTCTTTGAGGCTACATGAAGCTCTTTTTGTGCCTTGGTTGATGAGTTTGGCGCACTGATTCGCGTTGTACTCATCTGAGCAGAAACATTCTGCAATAGTGTCTGTGATTGATTCGCAATAGTTTTTTGGAACTGACACTAAGTATTGATTAAGAAATGTTTCTTGTTGCGGTGTCATTTATTGGTCCTTACGTAATTAAATAGCTCAGAGGTAACAACATTAAGCGGCACTTAGATGAGTAGTGATGTATGGCTGCCAAGCGTTTTGATAAAGAGCTTTAGATTCTGTTCTCATTGAGCGAATTTGCGCTAGTTCAAATTCACTTAGGGTACGGTTTTGCAATGCTGCCTGACGTTCAATCGTCTGGATACTTTCATAAAGATCATGCTCTGGCCCATTCTTAACATCAGCAATAGCTTTAAGGTGTAATTGCACTTCCGCGACAAGATTAGTTTTAGGCAACTGAACAAGCAAATTAAGATCGCGGTAACCTGAAGCTGCTGGTTTTTTAAAACGATTTTTAACTTTCACTAAAGTAGTTTCACGATTAAGAACTTCATACACAGACATCAGGCTTTCAATATCATTTGCAACTATGGTTGCACGAGCAAGATCAGTGATACGTTCTGTCTGACCATTAAGTTCATGGATGATTTTTTCACTTGCTCGTTGGGAAGATTTGATACCAGAAAAGCTCGCATTGGTTGATGTCAACATAGCCGCACTTTTACAGATCATTTCAAGTTCAGCTTGAGCTTGATGCGCTTTGCTGTAGAGCACATCAAAATCAGTATAGGGTTGAATTGGAGTTGTGGACATGGTTTGAACACTGTATAAGCCACTGAGATTATGTTTGAATGCTTTAGAACAAACTTGATTTTGGTCGATAGAGCATTTCTGCTCAGTGTCTTGTGTGGTCTGAACGGAGGCGAAAGCAGGTGCACGACTGAGCATTAAAAGCATCAGTGCAGTTGTTCGCAAAAATAAGCTCATTTACTCTCCTTAGATTTGTAGCTACTTGGACAAAGGGAAGATTAAAAGCTCTGGCCGCCAAGAAGTACTTATCTCTTTTATCTACATGTGGGAGGTTTTGGAAAAAAACAACCTATTCAAAAATTATCTATGCAATTATTTGAAGTAATTCTCATTAAGTATGAATTACTTACATCCACATGCTGCATACTAAATACAAACTATTATAGCCATATAACCTGAACCTAATCTGAACGATTAATACAGTTTAAGGGATACCACTAATCCAGTGTTTCATATAGGCTATGAAGCACAGAAATGACGAAGGGTAGGTATAATGAAAGATGCAGAGTTTTGGCACCGTCGCTGGGCGGAAAATAAAATTGGCTTTCACCTTGAAGACGTTAATTCGCTTCTTGTTCAGTATTGGCCTGAGACCAAACCTAGTAGTAAGGATAAGGTGTTTGTTCCCTTATGTGGTAAAACAGAAGATTTGGTCTGGCTCGCAACTAAGCACGAACATATTCAAGGTGTTGAGTTGAGCGAAATAGCGGTTCGTTCTTTTTTCGCGGAGCATTTTTATACTCCAACGGTGATTACAGTTAATGGTCAACATGACTTGTATCAGTTTGATGAGCTATCTATCTACACTGGAGATATTTTTACTGCACCGCTCGAACCTGCTGATATTATCTACGATCGTGCAGCATTAGTTGCTTTACCAGAATCTATGCGGGGTGGGTATGTTGAGCGTGTTAAAAGCTTGCTCAAAGCTGGTGGAAGAATATTATTGATCACTACTGAGTATCAGCAAGAAGAAATGGCAGGCCCACCGTTCTCTGTAACTGAACAAGAAGTCAATAAACTGTTTTCAGAGTATAAAATTTCTAAGCTATACCGTGAAGATGCGGAACAAACGCATCCAAGAGTTATAAAGCACGGACTTTCAAGATTTGCTGAGGAAGTTTACTTAATTGAAAGCTAAGTTCTACTGTTTATATCAAGTGAGTCAATATTTTTATGACTCACTTGATGTTAATGTTGTAGATAGGAATCATTATTTATAAACCAATTATTTATTTCCTTATCGATTAAATGCAAAAAATCGTGCTGTAATTTTAAAATATTTACTCTAAATCCTATATTTAAATGAATTTTTTCTTTACCGTCATGGTCATATTTTAATAATAGTATCATTTTATTTTAATGTGATCTTAGATGTTAAATAATTGTTGATGGATATTTTTGTTGCCAGTATATTTCATAATGTAATAATAATTAAAATTAGAGAAATTATGATGACTAAATACTCTTCCCGACTGTTTTTATTAGTTGTGTTGGTTTTTTTTACACATATAGTACGTGCTGAGGATAATACTACTACTCTCGATATAGATAGGTGTACTTTATTTGGTTATGAAACAAAACACCCTGCTAGATGTGAATATTATTTTTTAGACTTAGCCAATATTTCAATTAATGAGAGGGAAGATTTTACAAATAAGGTCATAGGTATTGGATTTTCATCTCCATATACGTTAATTACTTCTCCAAAAGATGTAGTCCGCCGACAAATATATATTATGGAAGAAAGAGAACTAGATTACATTACTAAAGTCATCAGTGATGATCACAATATTCATAATAAATCAAACAAATCTTCGATTGATATGGGGAGTGTGCCAAATGTTAATAATTCACAAATTATAGAATTTGCTTTTCACCGCAGATTTACTGTTGGTAGAGAAGGGAAAGGAAACACAAATCTAAAGTTTAAGGTGAGATACTACAGAAAATCACCATATTTTTATAAATTTGGTGACAAGGATAAATTTGTAGAGATTATCCTTGATGAAGGAGCTGGTCTTAATATGGGAGACGAAGAAGATATATATGCATCTTGGAAAAAAAATAGTCATACCAGTTATGTTTATCGAGAATATATAGATTCGACCAGTATTGGCATAAATGTTAATGAAAGCGAAAGGCTAGAAAACGGTGATATTTATCTCAATGATCTAGAGCCTAAGATGCAGGACCAAACAGATACGAGGATTGAAAAAGAAACCACCTCATCGATAAAACTTGGCCTTGGGCTTGCTCCTAAGCTTCCGATAAAAAATATAGAATATCGACTTACCAATAAATATCAAATTAATAGTAGTAAGCAATTTGGTTTAAAAACTGAAGCACATAAAAATGGATATCAGCTTAAATATCTTAATAATACTTATGGTTCCCATAAAGAACCAGAAGCAGGTTTTTGCAGTTTAGGAACGGCAGATGGCTGGTGCTGGGACTGGGCAACATCATATGATGAACCTTGGAACTTTTCTAAATTAAGAGACAGGAATCCACTTTCTTTGCAAGGTCTTAGACCAGACTTTGTAGCCAAAATAGCTGCTAAACCTCAAGTTTCAGGCTTTTCCACCATAAGTATTCACTCAAAAGTGAACACGTTATCTCTATTTGGTCAAAATAGAATGTTTTTAGGTAGAAGGTATATCATTTCTAATGAGCTTTTCTCGTCAGGAAATAACTCAAATTGGCGTAAAGATAGAAATTATGAGAAACACGAGTATGCAGATGAATTTACCATCTTAGTTGATTGGGATAGTCCTTGGTTTCTCGGGAGTGACGCCGTAACAATAAAGTCTGTTTATCTAAGCCAAGATAATGCGATGTGTTTAACAGCCGAAGCCAATCATCAACTGTCATTTAGGGAGTGTGTCGAAGGTAGTAAGGCACAAGCATTTGTTTATGACCAAGAGAAACGCTACAGAAGTGTCGCCAATTTAAATCATTGTTTGGATTCTTCAAATCAACAACTTAAACTTAGTGATGAATGTAATGATGACTATGCTTCTAATACTCAAGTTTGGTATTGGGAAGAGCCAGACCGTTTCACTAATGATGTTTTGTTTACTATCAATTCAGACCAATCAATTAGTTTGATTGATGCATCGACAAATCAACCCAAAATATTAAAGGTTGAATATAATGAAACTAAACCTAATGGGACACAATTCACTAGCCGATTTGCAGACTTTGGGATGGCCACTTGCTTGTGTAGTAACATCGAATGATGGACGTTAGCTGAAACTCAAAAAACACTAAAATTAAACCCAACAGATCCAGTGTCTGTTGGGTTTTTATATGCCCAGGGTATAACTGTAATATTAAAAGTTAAATACTAAGTTGATGTTACTGTTTTGTATCAGATGTGTTTAGTTCTGAACAACAACCTACTCTTCAATTGCAATAACTTTCCAGTAGCCTGAATAAATTGAGTTTATAATGTAAATTACATTTATGTCATTATCATTGGCTGACGAAGTGATTCGATGAAGTTTGATCCTAATAATTCAATCAAGATACCCATTAACACACTGACAGTCGGGATGTTTGTTACTGCTATTGAAGATAGTGAGAGAGTGCATCTTGCCCATGCTGGTAGAGTTTCATCAGAGAAAGCGATCAAACAGTTAGAAAAAAATGGGATTAAATTCGCTTGGGTGGATCAGAGTCTTTCTACCAAGGGGAGTGTGTTCAACCCTGTTGTTGATAGTTTGTCAGACAATACTGCATGTATAGTTACCATAGTTAAACGTCAATTGCCTAACCGAAAAATAAGGCAATCGACGGCAGCGAAGATAATTCGAGATGCAAAAGAGTTAGCCAATAAACTTTTGAATGAAACTTTCGATGATACTGAGCTCATAGTCCCAAACCTCGAACGTTGGGCTGAAGATCTTATAAGTGAGGCATTGGATGATACTGATGCACTTCACTGTGTATCTGCGTTGCGAAATAAAGATGAATACTTGCTTGAACATTCGGTCAATGTAGCGACTTTGCTGGTGACATTTGGTAAATTTCTTGGTTTGCCGAGTGATACCCTAAAGGATATGGCGATAGGTGGCATTATCCATGATGTGGGAAAAATAAAAGTCGATGATAAAGTACTACATAAGCAAGGAAAACTCACTGCCGATGAATTTGAGCATATGAAGTTACACCAAGTATATGCTGAACAAATTATTTCTGAAGTAGCAGGTATTAGCCAGATAAGTCGTGATGTATGTTTGATGCATCATGAGAAACTGGATGGCAAGGGTTACCCAAATGGCCTTAAAGGAGACGAAATTCCGTTACATGGCCGTATGAGCTGCATTGTCGATATATATGATGCACTCACTGCAAACCGCTGTTATAAAGATGGAATGAGCTCTGCTGATGCATTTAAAGTTCTACTAACGTTGACACCTTTTCATCTTGATAAAGATCTAGTTTATCAGTTTATAAATTGCGTAGGCATGTATCCAGTCGGTGCAATCGTTGAGCTTAATGATGGGAAAATTGGTATCGTTTGGACGTCCAATAGCAGTGAGCCACTTAAGCCAGAAGTGAAATGCTTTTACTCACGTAAATACAGCAGATTCATTGACGTTAAATTTATCGACTTAAAAGATAAACGCTACAAGATTGAAAAAGCGATAGCACCATGTGACTTAGAAATAGATCCCACGCCATTTTTTGACTTGTGACCAATTGGATAAAGACGTTTTTAAGACGCCTTTATTCAATTAAATACCATTAAAGGGCCAAATAACTGAGTGGAATATCGGGATTAATTGTTTCCAATGTAGCTTGAGTCGTTTCTAAGTGGCTACAGCTACCTTCGTACTTTTCTACTAATGCAGCCACTTCTATTTCATCGAATGTTTTACCATCGAGAAGGATTTGGCTAAGTGCCACTTGTAGTGGGGGAAGACTAGGGTTAAATGCTGCATTCTCGGCATAAGAGCCTTGATAAATTTTACCATCCTTGACCTTAATACTCACACCACTGTGGTTTTTAGTGTATGGGGCATAGCTTCTATTGAGAGCATTAAGAGCTGAGACGATCATTTCATCATTTTCTACAGCTATATTGCCATGGTCAGCTTGTGCCATTAGACCTGACGTCACTCCAAGATCTGATGGACCAAAAGAATCGGGTAGGTAGCTTTGGAGTGTTTTTTGATCTACATCTGGTAGTTGTATCGCGAGTATATCAGCGGTTGTTAGTTCGTTCATAAACTGGCGGCAATGGCCACAGGGGCTAAAATTGATGGTGATATCTGAAATGCCTTGCTCACCTTTCATCCATGCATGGCTAATCGCTGACTGCTCCGCATGAACGGTTTGTCCTAGTTGAGTTCCAGACATTTCAAGATTTGCTCCAAAATATAAATGCCCAGATAACCCTCTAGCAATGGCGCCAACATAAAAATTTGAAATGCTTGCATGAGCATATGCGGCTGCGAATGGAAGTAGGGCAACCCTTAGCTCTTTGTCGTCAATACCAGACACTTGTAGCAGTCGAGAATATTGTTCTTTTGATAGGGTGGCATCAAAATTATCAGCAAGCATAATAGGAGATAGGAAGTCTGCAATGTATGTTGGTGCTTCAGCAAGTGCGTGTTCAAGGCGGCTTCTCATTATAAATCCTTGTATTGACATTGTTAAACATCTGCAGACCACTAGACCTTGGTTATCACTGTGGCGCAATCTGATGTGGCAGTCTATTTTATGGTACAAAGAAATTTTTACTGTGATTTTGATCTGCATTATTAATGTAACAGAAATTAATTTTACATATTCTTAGTGATCTCACACATGTTAACGATTGCATAACTTCAGATAGTGAACTGGATCAAATTAGATAAACATAATCCAGCATGCTTATGCTGCTAGCCATACTGCAAGCGTAAAAAAAATAGGGGAAATAACGGATGTGATAACACCGCATAGAACCAGTGAAAGAGAACTAAATGCGGCGTCTTGGCCATTTTTTTCTGCGCATGTTGCGGTCCCAAGGGCATGGGATACAGCCCCCATGGTTAAACCTTTAGCTATCGGATGGGTAATATTAAGTAAGGTATATATTGGGTAGGCAAAAATAGCACCAAACAGTCCTGCTAACATCACTAAAATTGCCGCGATAGAAGGTTCTCCTCCAAGATGGCTTGAAATCTCCATAGCTATGGGTGTTGTAACGGATTTACCAAGTAGACTAGCAACCAGAGTGAGATCAGCACGTAAGTAAGATGCAATTAGCGTAGTGGTAAGCATAGACATAATACTGCCCACTGTGCATGAAAGCATAATGATACGCCAATTTGAACGTATCTGCGGAAGCTGTTCATATAGAGGGTAGGCGAGCGCTACCACTGCTGGTTGAAGTAGGTAGTTTATCCACTGATTGTCATAATAGTATGTGTCGAAAGGTACTTCTAAATAAGTAAGAGAAGGTATTATGGCTGCTAGACTGATTAAAAGTGGATTCAGTAAAGGGTTTCTCACTTTTTGGCTAAGCCATCGAGCAGAGAAAAAAACGATAATGGTAAAAATTAACCACATTATTTGTTGCCCTTTTTTAGCAGGCGATCAAGCATCAAACCTAGTACAATAAGGACAACAAAACTGCCTCCGATTACACTTGCTAGTACAGGTAAAGCATTGGCATAAAGCATATCAAGATGTTCCATTAGGCCAACACTAACAGGAACAAATAATAGCACCATATAGCGAATGAAAAGTGTTGCGCTGGGACGAACCCATTCTGAAGGTACAACCCCGATAACAAGAAGGGTAAATAAGGTTAACATGCCTATAATACTGCTTGGTATAGAGGTGTTCAGGAGAGATTGAATTGCATTACCTATTAATAAACATATGAAGATCAACCCCATAGAGGTAGTATATTTGATTAGTATTTTTGCCATGGTTAGTCCTGTTTAATACTCGCAACGTAACTATAAACACAAATACACTAGAAGAAGTCACCTAGTGTATTATTATGGCTTTGCATGACTAAATTATTGTTATGATGTCATTGCACAAGCGCTAATTTGGTTAGGGTGCAGGTAATAGCGCTTTAAGAGACTAACTTCTCAACGTATTTGTAAACTGATTTTAAAATAATCACTTTACTTTCGTCACTTTCATTTTCATGAACTAAGTTTTCCAAATTAAGGATATAGTCTTGGATACGACTGTTAAAATAGTCTTGGCAGTGATTAGCCCATTGGTGTTGTTCAGTATCGTTCAATGTTGATGGAAAATTTCTTGCTCGGTACCGAAACAAAAGTGGGGCAATACGCTGGTCATGAAAAGAGATGTCCAATGAACCTAGGCTTTCGGGATCTGTTTCTCTAATAATATTCATCGATGTTCTATCTGCAGGTGAGAAAAAACCATCATATAGCTGTGAATCGATATCTTGTTTACTGCTATATTCTCGTTCTATTGAGTAGAGCGAGACAAGCTTCTCACGTATTCCTGGATTTTGTTTGATGGTATCGAGGTTATGTAGGCACTGCTCACGATTGATGCCAATTGTTGCCGCATTTTCAGCGGTGAGTGTTTTCGCTTTTGCCAGGATCGGGCATTTATTTAAGTGTATGAGCTTTATTGGTACAGGAGGTTCGTCTGGCCCTAGTTCAGAACGTTTGGTGTAGAGTCGTTGATTCAGTTGGTCGACATCAAGGTCGAGGAGTGGTTGCGGATCTTTAGCTAAATCCACAACAATAACTGCATTTTGATTAGTCGGATGCCACGCCAGTGGTACTACCCAACTAGTATACTGACAATCTCGGCCAAACATACCAGAGACGTGCATCAGTGGTGTCATGTTAACAATATCCACCAACTCATTGAGTTTACGTTTATGGCGCATACTTAAAAAGTAATCAAACAGCTTCGGCTGAGCCGCTTTTACCTTTTTCGCTAATTCAATTGTGGCGATAACATCAGCCATGGCATCGTGTGCATTAGTGTGTTCAATACCGTTGGCAGCAGAAAGGTGCTCCAACTTAAAGCTAGTGAAACCCTCTTCATTTTCTGGCCAATTAATACCTTCAGGGCGAAGAGCGTGGCAGGCACGCATAACATCTAGTAAATCCCAACGTGAGTTACCATTTTGCCAACTCCAAGCGTAAGGATCAATAAAGTTACGGTAACAGGTATAGCGTGTGACTTCATCGTCAAAACGTATATTGTTATAGCCCAAACTTGTGGTATTTGGTACAGAAAACTGTTGGTGGATTTGAGCAATAAATTCTGGTTCTGTCAGGCCATGTTTAACCGCAGTTTGTGGGGTAATCCCAGTGATTAACGCCGCTTCTGGTGAAGGTAGGTAATCAGAAGGTGGCTGACAGTAGATAACTAGAGGTTCACCAATAATATTAAAGTCCATATCAGTTCGTACACCTGCAAACTGACAAGGTCTATCGAGGGCAGGGCTGGTCCCCCAAGTCTCATAATCGAAGAAGAAGAATGTAGGCTGTTCGCCACTTTTCATTGTTTTGTTTTTCTGTTCGTTATTTATCAAAGTAAGCCTTATACGCCAGTCGATTAGCTTTGTTTGTTGTGATATATTTTAAGTTAAGTTTTTGTGTTTTTGCACGTTTTACATTTGTACTTGCGTCTAAATATGTGTCCAAATTCAGTAAGTGCTGTGTCCTAATTTCTAAGGTGTATAATTTGAGCATTACAGATAAGCAGCTAAAAGCTATTACTAAACAACATGAGTATAGCGGCCCAGTAGAACTGAGTGACGGTGAAGGGCTAATAGCGAAAATATCAGCTAAAGCAAATATCACCTTTCAATACCGTTGCAGGTTCAATGGTAAAAGTAAACGCATTCGTATCGGGAAGTATCCGATAATCAGCCTTAAGAATGCAAGGCAAATTCACAAAAGGATGCTTGAATTAAAAGAAGAGGGAAGAAACCCAGAGATCGCAATTACTGGTGAAACTGACTTCTTAACTGTGAAAGACTGTTTGGATTACTGGTTTGAACATAAAGTCTCTAGACAGAAAGAAGGTACTCAAGTTCTATATCACTCCGTTGCAAATAACTACTTCTATCACATGTTTCCAGATGTGGATGTAGAAAAGATCACAGCACGAGAATGGATGAGTTGGTTTGATAAAATTGCCAAGAAAAACCCTAAAACAGCCAACTCCGCCTTCTCTAAGATGAGAGCCTGCTTAAATTTCTGCAAATCTAAGTTTCTAATTGATGGAACCCATTTTGAAAAAATACGCCAACAAGACGTTGGAGAGGCCTCTAAAGGTGGCGATAGAGTACTGACACTTCCAGAACTTGCGAATATTTGGATAGGAATTGAAAGAAGCAAAGCAGGAACATCGACCAAAAACCTACACCTGATGACAATGTTATGGGGCAATCGCTTGTCAGAGCTACGACTGGCAAGAAGAGATCATTTTGATATGGTAAATGACATCTGGACCGTCCCTCCTGAACTTAGCAAAATGGGCAATACGATTAGGCGTCCAATCCCAAAGCATATCAAACCAATGTTAGAGCGTTTGATGAATACGTTTGATGACTATCTTTTTCCTGGAGCATCTCTCCATAAACCGATCACAATATCTGCGGCCAATCGCTATATCAGAAGATTGCGAGACTCTATGAAACTGCCACATTGGCGAACTCATGATTTTAGGCGCAGCGTTTCAACAACTTGCTCAGCATTAGGAACCATGCCTCATGTGACAGAAAAAATGTTAGGTCACGAACTAGTGGGGGTAATGGCGATCTATAACAAACATGACTGGTTACCTGAACAAAAAGAAGCTTATGAGCAGTTCGCAGATGAACTCTTTAAACAGGTTCAAAAAGAACTCGAGAACGAAAAAAAACGGGCTAGTTGCCCGCTTTAAATCCACCTTCATGTTCTACCCAATTCATTACTGCTTCACGTAACCAACGAAGAGGCGATTTACTTATTGGTTCTGGGAAACCTCGGTTTTTTCGCCAAGAAATTATAGTGGTTCGCTTCTTGTTGAAAAAATCTAAAACTTCTTGGTGGCACATGATTTTATTAGATGATTCAGGGTATCGCTGTTTGTCATAAACATCCTCATTTGACGAATCTGGTGACTCCATTGCAAATGAAGGTGGAGTGTAAGTAAAGCTCATTGGTTGTGTATTAAATTCTGAATATCTCATTGCACAATTCTCTAATCTAGGTTTATGTATAAGGCCGTTGGTCATACGGCCTAGCGTTTATGCAGCGCGGTTTTGGAATACTTTGTTCTCGACAAAGTTAGCTTTCACCAAAGCTTCTGGAATTACCGGAGATACAGAGTTGCCAACTTTGGCTACCTGATTTTCTTTCGTTAGTTTGTTGCCTTGAGTATCATGTGAAATCTTATAATCATAGGGGAATCCTTGTGCTTTAAAGAGTTCATGAGGCTGAAACATCCGTAAGCCAATATCTACAATCTGATAGTCTTCGCCGTTTATTTTTACAATTACTAGCCCATGGCGGTCTTTGGTTGTAATAGCGTTTAACGGTGCTTCGATATTTTGGGCACCGCTAGTACCGTAGTAAGAAATCAAGAACGCTCTAACTTCACCAAAATGGTTTCCACCGGCTGAAATTGTATGCAGCGGATCATTCATGCTATGTCCAATATTGTTATTCCTGAACTTGATTACATGACTGGTAACCAGAGCAAAGTTTCCAGCCTTCGCGTGTGATGTTATTGTTCTAAGTGATTCATCTATAAGTATGTTTCTTTGGCTCGAAGAGTTGGCGCATTCAGTTATAAAAGGAACTTGAGCGATTTCAGGCACCAGAAAAGGATTCTCATTGTTGATCACGTACTTTTCGATGCCTTTGGCTATACGTTCTAAAGTTTTGGAGGCAAGAAGACGCCTTCTGCCGAATATTGATGTAACTGGAATTGCCCAGTCCACACTATCTGCTGCGGTAATATAAGGGGTATGATGTGTACCATGAGAGGGTAATGGCCAAACTATTTTTTGGTTATCATTGCGCGCTATCATGAAAAAACGCTCTCGACTGGTTCCTGCACCGAAGTCGTTCGCCTTTATTAAGCGGTGCGCTAAATCATATCCAAGCCCTTTAAAAATCTTTAACTTTGATTGCAGATTATGCTCAATACCAATGGCTCGACAAAGTTCAAGCCAATCTGGATGTTTTGGAGAAAGCCCAGTAGTGAGCGCAGAAATGAAAGCTTTGAATGTTCTTCCTTTACGCTTTGGACAAGGGCGATATTGCCCATTCATTTTAGTTAGTGGACCCCAGGTCTTAAACTCTTCGACATTTTCGAGCATGAGTACTCTAACAGGAACAAGCAAAGCCCAGCGAATTGTCACCCAAGCAAGTCCACGGATATTTTTGTCTACAGGTCGATTTCCTTTGGCTTTACTAAAATGCTTACAATCTGGTGAAAACCACGCTAGGCCAACAGGGCGACCCGCGCACACTTCTATAGGGTCAACATCCCAGACCGACTCGCAATAGTGCTTTGTTTCTGGGTGATTCATCTTATGCATATCAATTGCTGCGGGGTCGTGATTGATCGCTATATCTACGTGGCGGTTTAGGCCTAGCTGTATGCCGATGGAAGCCCCACCACCTCCTGCAAAGTTGTCTACTACTATCTCATTTGGTTTTAACATATCTGTCTCATTGCACTGGTTGTTCGGAAAAAGGCCGCTAGTCAAACGGCCAAGGTCGGGTTTATTTGCTATTAAGAGGCACTGCTTCATAGTTGCATTTATACGACATCTCCTCGGGCCAGTATTCACCACTGCCATCAACTAGTTCTGCATCTAGATCTTCATCGCCAGGGCGATTTCTTACGTTAACTTTTTGAGTCATGTGGGTAATCTTGCCTACTTGTACTTGGTTTACCTGCTCATCCCAAAATTCATGTAGGTAGTAAGAAATTACTTTTTTAGATGCTGCTAAAGCTTCATCCTTGGTCGAAAAATACTCACTCTGGTCGCCATCAAAGCAAAACCAAGGTTTATCTGGTGTAGGCGTAAGCTGTATTTTCATTACTTTGCCCTCACCAACTGATCACGCAAATTCGGAGGTGTCCCTTTAATGGTCAAAGTATCTGTTTCTGGGTTATAGAAAACACGCTCGCTAAGCAGTTGGCGATCAAAAGATATCTTCAGACCCCCTCCGGCACCTTTTAATTCTACTAATCCTTTAGCTATCGATTTATTGGCAGGGAAACTATCAGAAAGCTCGTATCCGTTCTCTTCAACGTATGAGGCAAAGTCAGCGCCGTTAACCGCAGGGAGTTCTTCAGATAAATTCGTGACTACAACCTCTTCGCCCGAGTTCGCAGCGTTAAAAGCAAACTCTTTTACCGACTTGCGAATGCTATGAGCATCTTCTGAGTCATTAATACCACTGGAGATAAAGTCCTCAACCGCCTGTTTAAGAACAAGATTCTCTGCCTTTGGCTCTAGGCCGTTTTCAATATCAAGAAAATCAAAGAAGAAATCACTTACACCACGGCCTGAACGTGCATTTAGGTAAGCAACATAACGTTTAGAGCTTGGATTATATTTGAACTCCGTAAAGTCGATACGAGCCGCGATAGTGATTTTCGAAACATCGATATAGTTGGTAGGTTGAATATGCAGCCCTTGGTCAACCGTCATGCCTGGAATAAAAGGTACGATAGACACAACTAAGTACTCGGTAGCCAGAGAACGGTAGTGAGCAAATATGAGTAAACCAGTATCGGCAAAAGGGTACTTGCTTAGCTCAGATAGTAGGCGGTTAGCTTGGCCATGAGTAAAATCGGCAAAAGGAGCTGATTTGGACGATAGAGTGAATTCAGAGCATTTGCAAAAGTCACTATCTTCCTTGAAAAAGCCAAAGCCTTTATTGGTTTTCTCGCTGATGGTACGGTGAATGTCCATCACCAAGTGCTCAGATTTAACATTAATGCTGCACTCAGTGCTTGGCATTTTTATGATCAGTTCTTCGTTCTCGTTCTTCACGAGGTTGAACAGATTGATTGCGATTAATTCAAGACTCATTGCACAAAGTTCCTTTATTGGTTGATGTTGGCCGTTGGTCAGTTCGGCATATCTGCAATAGGGTTGAGGGTATATTTTTGGTTAAACAAACGTCTAACCAAATAACTACGGATGATCGACACGATGGTAAAGAAAGCGCTGATTAACAGGTTGTCGGTAAGTGGAAGGTAAACACCAAAGTACGGAAAGATAGCTAGTTGGCTAAACAGAGCCACCATATAACCGATCACCACGTTAACCATACTTTCAATTAAGCTTTGCTTTTTACTTTGCATTGCGATTACTCCAGCAGAAATAGCCGTAGAAAATCACGCATGCAATTGGATAGGCAAATAATTCCATTTCGTATTCCTTAACTTGTTAACTCATAGATACGAATACGGTTGATGGTATGCCAACATGTGGCGTCACCTTTGAACAAACCGTCTTCGCGTAACTTGGCACAGCCTTGTGGTAGTTGTTCACCGCACTTGCTGCATTTACCTAACTTGGCTTCAATCTCAGGAATCTCTGCGTGTACTCGGTGAATCAAAGATTGAAGTGCTTCCTCCTGTGCGTATGGATCGGCAGGGTAGGCGAAGAAAGCACAAATATTGTCTAGCTTTCTTTGCTCCTGTGCATTCAAAGACACACGTAAATCTTGGTTACCACTGGCCTTGCGTTTATCTCTTAATGTTTGAGCACGCTTGGCGTTCTGTTTGCGCTTTCGTTCTTCCGGCGTCATATAGTTTTCGCCTTTTTAGCACGCTTGGTTCTAGAAGGTACGAGCATTTTTTTAGCTCGTGCTAAGCACTCGTCAAATACTTTTCCTAGTGCAAACCCTGCAGTATTGCGATAAAAGTTAATGGCATGCTGAACAGCTCGACGGATGTCCGATGCCTCATGGCCGTCTTGCTCAAGTTCTTGGGCGATGTGTTTTCCAATGAACGCCTCTTGGTTGTTACGAAAGCTAATAGAAAGAATACTCATTGCACATAAATCCTATTTTGGGTGGGTGAATACCCGCAATCAGCCTAAATGCTTGATATTGGTGGTCAGCCAGATATATACTGATTGCGAGTCTTGGTTTATCTAAGTCTCATTGCACAAAGAACGCCCCTGTTGGTTTGGTCACTGACGGGGGTTTTCTCTTTTTAATGGGTATTAACTTGGGCCTCAACTGAAGCTTGCAGCTCTACCACATCACCAAACAGTTTATGGGCCTTTTGAAAAGTGTCTGGGTCAATATGTAGCTCTAGCCCTTTAAACTCTTCAGCTCCCTCCAAAATGGCGTTTGCCGCCACCCGAACGGGGTCATCCTTATCAAATTTACAAGTTGAGTCTTCTAGCTGACGGCTTACTGTGTTCAGTAGTTGAATCTGGTTTAGAAACTGGTGAGTTTCATTTACGTCTAATGTCTTCATCGTTAAGTCCTCATTACACAAATTTCTCGAATAATCGAATAATCGAATAATCGAATGGTCAAGTCGGTTGTTGCCAAAATCGCTATAACAATCACATAAGCCACTGATTGCAATTGAGTTGCTTCTCATATTCAACCATGAGCAATCGATTTTATATGGGTGTTTGATAAGCTAAATTATCTACAATATTCAATTTGTATTTTTAAAGTACATTTTGGTTGTGTATGTGTCAAGTTTAAAATGGTTATTTTCTGGAGGATAATATGAAAGTAAGGAATTTTATTGTTTCAATTGCGTGCTTTTCAACGGCTATAGCGCTCTCGCCAACAGCAAATTCTTTTGTAGTCTGGGGATTGATTTTGATCGGAGTGTTGAGCTTTCCTATAGTACTGTCTGGTTTAAATAGCTTACGAGAAAACCAGGGTTTAAAAAGTTTCACCAAATTACATCAAATTGCTTTTGGTGTCGGTGGGATGGCTTTATTTATAGCCATTTACAATATTGCTGGCACAAGCTTCAGTAACTTTGAGTTGAAATCTTTAGCAGAAGCTAAGGCTATGGCGATACATGATAGACATAGCATTGTCGAGTCATATGTAAACGAGATTGGTATTAATGCTGAAGACAGTCATCTGATTTACAATTGCTTTAGTCATTTACTCAATACAAAGTCTGTCGAGCTAACCGTAGGAAAGGTTTTGGGTTGGTGCAAAAATGATTACTCAGATAACAACGAAAAGTTAGCGGCTTATCTTAACTTTGATGAGTTTGAGAAAAATCTTAGTGGATGGGATGGTGCATATCGCCCATTAGAAAAGCAAATTAAAGCAGGTATGCATGATAAAGATTCGTATGAACACGTTGAAACTAAATTTAGATTTGTCCTAGACCAAAAGCCTAGAGTGCATTTGGTAACTACATTTACAGGGAAAAATACTTACGGCGCTACAGTACAACAGAGAGCGTTTATTAATGCAGATATTGAGAGTGGAGCTATAGATCTAAGCACACTTAGTTACTCAGATATATAACTACCGATCACCACTCCGCATACCTCGATCCCATCATCAAATATAGGTTGGTGATGTGGGTTGAGCGCTATCAAGTAACGTACACCGAACTCATTTTCTGCTAGTTCTTTAAATGTATGGCCTTGTTCAGTACGAGCTACCACTCGTTTACCTGGTGTTGCTTCAACTTCTGGATCTACATAAATAATAGTCCCTTTTGGATAGCTCTTGCCAAACTGGGCTGTCATGGAGTCACCAACGACCCTCAACGCAAAAGTACGACTAGAAGCGCTCGGAACAGGGCAAAGAATCATGTCGCAATCATGCGGTAGCACTTGAGATTCAGAGTTGCAAAACGCACCCGCTTGAACCCATGATAAAATTGGTACGCTAAGCGCAGTGATTGGAACTACATTTTCTGTACGATGTTGCGGTGTAGGTTCCTGAAGTACCTGCTGTTCAGTTAGTGAGTTGCTTGGAAGTGAATACAAGTACTCTTTGGTTGTTCCTGCAATACTAGCAAGTTCTTCAACTCTGTTCTTATCTGGAATGCTTTCCCCTGACAACCATTTACGTATTGCAACCAGAGAAACTTTTCTGGATAAGTGCTCTTGAATATAGGCTGCTCTACCACGCTCTGGTATGCCATGAGTCTCACATGATTTATTCAAATTGTCAGCAAACTTAGCTTTGTCAAAACTTCCATAGCTATGATCTATATCTAGCCAGCCTTCACTCTTATCAAAACAAGTTTCAATATGACGAGCCATCTTAGGGCCGATGGCTGTTGTAGGATTGCTCCCCATAAACCGACTAGTCTGCGTCACTGAACGATCAATTTTAGATGCGAAAGCACTGATCCCCCCCTCTAACTGGGCTAGGAATCTTGCATTGTCGACTCTAATTTCTTCTGCTGTTTTCATACTCTAAAAGTAAACTATGTATAAATAAAGTACACGACGTTGAAAGGTTAATTTAATTTCGTTAGTATGTATTTAGGAGGTACTAAATATGTATGCAAACTATTGGCGTCAACTAGACGCTTGTCAAAGAGAATCCTTAGCGAACAAACTTAACACCAATGAAGATTATCTTCGCCAAGTGTTGTACGGCTATCGCAAGGCGGGAGCCAAGTTAGCGAATAAGATTCACCAACTAACTCGAGGCGAGGTAAGTAAATACAAGCTTCGTCCTGAATATTTTTAATAATAGCGCATTTAAATATCGCAGCATGACTGCGCGTGCTCTGTACAAACAACCAGTAAAAGGAATCACTATGATATTAAGTTTAAAAAGCGTTACGCGTAACGCTGTAGAAGGTTGGCGAACTGAGGTAAGCAAAGAATACATTGGAAACCGAATCGCCAGTATGTACCACCGTTTCAATCTCAAATTTGAAGTTGATGCTCAGCGTAAAGAGTTGCTGAAAGTACCTGGCTCGGATGATAAAAACAACGCTCAAAATTTCTTCCGCTGCAACGAACGTACCAGTATTGAAGCGAAGGCCACTATCTTGGATCTACTACCAGCCATTATCATGGCTCTGCCTGTTGATAGAGCGTGTGAAATGCTCAACAAGTTCTTTAACCCGCTTGGCTTCTCGGTCGCTAAAATAGGCGCTAGCCATAGCTCTCAAACTCGTGACCAGTTACTTAGCGAACATAGCAAAGAAACCTCTGAAGCATTTAGAGCAGTGATCTCTCTAGGTGAGAGCGCGAGTATTGACCAAATTCGTGATGCTTACCGAGAAGTACATGAGGCGAAAGAGTCTCATGAACCTATTTTGGAGTACTTAGAAACACTGATCACCAAGAAAGCAGCGTAATTGGCTGACCACCATATTTACGCAAACACTAACCAACCTAAGAGAACTTCGTGCAATGAGTCTTACATTAATTATTTACCAGGGTTGTAACGTCTGGTTAGCCTGTAATGGCACCTGCCGTTTTGTCGTATCTCGCCAAAAGGCAGCAGAAATATTCGCGTCAATGAAAGCGGGGGTGGCAGTATGAAAGTTGTCCCTATGATTTTTAATACCGAAATGGTTAAAGCGATCATAAATGGTCGAAAGACGGTAACTCGCAGACCAATGAAACCACAGCCAACTGATAGCGGTAGTGGTTACATGTGGTGGCCTAGTAAAGTCTTCGAAACCATGATCAATATAGAAAAAACTAAGGAAGGCCAATTTTGGGATGAGCTTGTTGGGGACATGTGTCCTCTTGCCTCAATAGGAGATCTAGTTTGGATTCGTGAGACTTTCTCTGCTCTTGGACATGATGACTTTCAGCAAGTTAGCCCGATGTGCCTAACGGAGATACACGAATATCGATATAAAGCGAGTGAACCAGTTGGGCTCGCAAATTGTTCAGACCATGAGGTTCGTGGTTACAAATGGGTTCCCTCTATCCACATGCCTCGAAGTGCAAGTCGTTTAACCCTTAAAGTAACCGATGTGCGGATTGAGCAAATTCAAGATATTTCCGAAGATCAGGCTCAGTGCGAAGGTTTCCGATACAACTCGCTATACAACGAATGGGGAGGTTTAGAGGCTCACCCCGATTCTAGATCTCACGCGCCACAGTGGGGTTGGTATGAAAAGGCGACACATGCTTTTAAGTCTCTTTGGAACTCTATTTATAACAACTGGGACCAAAACCCTTACGTTTGGGTGGTTGAGTTTGAAGTTATCCATAAGAACGTTGACAAAGTATTAGCAGAGGTGGCCTGTGATTGAATTTCTAGATAGGCCCATCGCGTTTCATCGCTCCTTTGTCAAAATGGGCATTGGTATTACGGGGGCGTTAATGCTTAGCCAGAGTATTTATTGGAGCCGCAGAACGAACTCTTCTGGGTGGTTTTACAAAACTCAAGACGAGTGGCAAGACGAAACAGGAATGTCTCGCAGAGAACTAGACACAGCGCGTAAAAAACTGCGTAATTTGGGTATTCTTGAAGAGAAAAAACAAGGCGTTCCTTGCAAAGTTTTCTACCGCATTAATGAGCCAAACTTGATTGTACGAATGGAGCAAACTAGTTTGGCGGAATGCGCCAAACTAGACCGCACGAATGCGCCAAGCAGTGACGGCGAAATCAGCCAAACTAAAACAGAGATTACACAGAGACTACCAGAGACTACTACAAGAGATCTTAGAAGCCAACCTGACGCTTTGACCGTTTTGTTTGAAAAGCTCTGGAAAGTTTATCCAACCAAAAAGGGCAAGAAACAGGCGTTAGCCAAGTTCAAGTCCATCATCAAGGGGCGAACAGAGTCCCCCGAGCAGTTTACTGACATGCTCACCAAAGATGTCACTGAACGAGTGAACAGGCATCAATTCGGATTTGACAAACTACACCTAACCACTTACCTCAGCCAAGAGAGATGGACTGATGAGCATGAAAAATTTAACCAAACAAACTCTGGAAC
Source organism: Vibrio hepatarius (assembly GCF_018860525.1). GTDB lineage: Bacteria > Pseudomonadota > Gammaproteobacteria > Enterobacterales > Vibrionaceae > Vibrio > Vibrio hepatarius_B. Next base: position 59,530 of record NZ_JAHKPM010000045.1, on the reverse strand, counting down.
GGGCACTACAGCAAACCGATTCGAGCAGCACAACCAGCGCTTGCTCGAACAGTACGGACACACTGCCACACCAATTGGGCAATCAGATCATTCAACTCAGTCCAGCAGAGTGGGTGAACACCAAATTTGTGGAAGCGTTCGGGACGAAATGGCCACACACGGCGCTACCATCGACTTGGGTTCAAGGGATTTCCACCATGTCGATAACGGAGATACGCAAAGCAGTGAATAAATCTTTACTCGGTGGGGAAGCGTGGCCGCCTAGTTTACCTGAATTTATTGCTCGTGGTGACTTGCTTGATGTTGACTTTGATGCCGCTTTTTCCCGTATGTTACGCGGCAAATCTCTAGGTGAAGCAGAATATTGGGCAAATCAAGAAGTAGGTTTTGAATGTCGTAGATATCTTGATGAGCCAAGAGCTCGCGCAAAGCATCGAGCAGCGCTCAGAAAGTATCTTGAGAAAGATCAGCAGGGTGCCTTACCACCACGTGACCTCGTTCAAATTGAGGATAAGAGTACGCTACCAAGTATCGAAAATAGGCCTAAGCCAAAACAGTTTTGTACAGGCTCTGTTTTCGCAAGGGTAGCAGAACGAGGGAGAAGAGCATAATGCCGATCCTCGTACATTCAACAACCAAAGTACAAGACAAAAACCGCTGGGCAACTACCTGGGATTGTTTTGAAGATGGCGTAGCCTTATACGGTAAACCATTCCAGCTAGACGTAGCAGCAGAGCCAGCCACTGCTAAAGTAAACCGTTTTTACACCTCGATTGATTGGTTGGAACAACGATCAGGTAATCTGCATCAGCAAGGTACGGGTTTTACCGCGGATGATTTTAACCCTCAAGCTAAGATCGTGGGCTTTGATGCCTTGAGATTACCTTGGGAAAACGATTGGTGGTGCAATCCGCCATTTGACCTCAAGCAACTGTTCATTCGAAAAGCATTTCAAGAGGTGCAGAATGGCAACAGTGGTTTGATGTTATTGCCTTATGAGCCAGCAACAGGTTGGTGGCGTGAACTCGTTGATGGTAAGGCAACAGCTATATATGAACCGGATGGGCGTTACAATTTTCTTGATATCGATGGAGTAACCCAAAAACGCGGTGTTAACTTTCCGTCTGCTTTTGTGTTATGGACACCGCACCACATGCACTATACGCCGAAAATTCCGTTTACAAGAGGCGTGTCAGGTGAGCTAGGAGTCAACTTCAGAACAAGACTACGGGAGGTAGCATAGATGCGACCAGAAACATTATTGGCTAAGTTTGGATTAAAAGGCATCAATTATTCACAAGGAGGTGGAGGCAAGGGCATATTTAGCCTAGAAGAACAGCTTGCTATGGTTGGTATCTCTTGGAAAGAATCACCTGTAGGCTTTTTAATTTTGTTTACAGAAATCCATAAAGACTTTCATTCTCGTAAGATGTTAGAACCAGTGGTTATGCTAGAGCTAATCAACATGACAGCAAAAAACCGAGGTCAAAAGAGCGAGTTAGCGTACAAAGCGATAGTGCAAGTAGCTATTACTGAGGCAACTAGCCAACTAGGTCAAATATGCCCAACATGCAACGGTTCGGGTTATTACAAAACCGAACGTCGCCAAAAGCGCAATTGCACCTTTTGCAATGAAGGGCGTATCCAGTGGGATGAGCACAGTCGCTTTGCTGCTCTGGTATCCGACGGTAAGTTCCGCTGCACCTATTCGGTATTTAAGCGTAAGTACTTACCCATTTTGCAGCAACTTACTTGCTGGTTGAGCGATCAGCGTACGATAGCGATGCTCGCTTTAATGGAGAGGATAAAAAGAGAAGAGGAAGCTGCGTAATGTGATGGAAACCGATAATAGTTGTTTCTCACGATAGCATATTGCCTTTTCTAAAAAATCTATGTTCATTCCTTGTTATGAACTATTGCCATTCATATATTGTTAATCTGGATTTACTCAACTCAAATCTTATCCAATTGACTTCATATGAGCAATGGTGCATTTTATGAGAGTGAAAGACGTCAATTTTTCTGTTAATAGGCTTTAGCAAAATACGATTAATGTCGATATTTTTTAATAAGTTAATATGTCATAAGGAGTAGAACATGGAAAGAAGCACTAAAGATGAAGGTTTTGTAGGAAGAGCCTTGGACATGTTGGAACCTAATGATGCTCGTGTTATAGCGAATCAAGATTATTTCAATGGACATGATTCAGAGGAAGTATGTCAGATAGTTAAGGCTACACTTGTAACGGCAACTAAGATTTATATTATTAAATACAAACTTCCTCCTGAAGCTATGAAGGAGGCAATCAATGTTCAAACACTTGGTGAAACAAGAGAATTTATAGATAAATGTGATATTAAACTACGAAATGGGTAAAAATGATAACAACTGTTAGTTGTGCTAGTTATGACTAGATCTGACACAGATTTCTAAACACTACCGAGTAGTCGGTAGTGTTTAGCACTGCTTATTTTCTTTTTAATTCTTATTTTGTATGTACGAACTGACGTTTCGTACCACTTTAGTAGTTAGACCCAACACTTATCAATAGTCCAGCAATAGGTCGAACTTAGTATCAATCTTAACCTTGGCTACAATATCCTTTTAGTTATTAAACTAACATCTATTTTCACAAAAAGTTTGTGCTTTATAGAAAATTATCATTTCTGCTTTTTTCATTAAAGACAGCTCTAAATCTACTTTGTAACATGGTGTTCTGTAGACTGATATTTTTCCGAGAACTATCATGGATAAGGACTAACATAATGACAAAGCTAGGAAAATTTGCGTCAATTGCAACGATTATTGGTACCGCAATTGCTGGAGTAAGTTACTTAAATGCGTCTCCGCAAGTGGTGAACAACAACCAAAACAACTCTGGTTCTATTGTTAATCAAAGTGGTGAGTCCTTTACGACGAATAACTTTAACTTAGCACCGCAATCTGAGCCTAAGCTTGTAATCGATTCAATAAACAATGGAAGTTGGCTTTTGAGGAAACCTGATATTCTTGCAGCCCATGGAGTAAATAACAAAGATTTACATATTGAGCGCGTTAATAACGGAAGCAGAATTGAAGTTATTGACTCTGCCAAACTTGACGTCGAAGGGCAAATGACATCTTGGTACCAAGTGCGTGTTATACAGGGAATGCATAAAGGAAAAGTTGGTTGGGTAATGCAACCGGACGTTAGATATCAATAATAAATATCAGTCTCATACATAAAAATACAAAATAGGTCACATATTGATATTGATTCATAGTTGAGCGTTGACAATCACCCAAAAATGGAGCACTATTTCCAGGATGCAAAACCTCGCCCACCTCGGCGGGGTTTTCTTTTATCTACGGTTTATTACTTAAATGCGCCCCTTTCTTAACCGAAAGTCGGGCGCTTTTTTGTGGGCGCTATATATGTCAAATTCATGCAGCGATAAACATACTCAAGTTCAGCACGATTCTAACCAAACTAAAATTTTGGTTACCGTTGCCTCTGCAGTGATTGCTGCACTACTTCTTTGGATTGGTGGAACGGTGAGTAGTAATCAAGTTTCTCTCGCAACACTCCAAGCTGACATGCTCAACCTTCGAGTAGATATTCAAGAAGCGGCTGATAGAAGTGAGCAGTTTCGAAAAGAATACAACTCGGATAAACGAGATCTTGAGCACCGCCTACGAGCATTAGAGAGAAAGCAATGACTCAATTCTTTTTAGGCAAACGCAGCCTAACTCGTTTGCACAAACTACACCCCAAAATAGCAGCATGTGTTGCTCTTGCTATCACCTTTCTTGAAGAGGTCGATATTTCAGTTAGTGAAACAGTACGAACTAACGAGCGTCAACGCCAACTGTATTACGGCAAACCAAAAAGAACATGGACGCTGAATAGCAAACACCTTATTCAAGATGATGGCTTTTGCCACGCGGTTGACCTTGTTCCTCTGCTTGCTGGCAAAGTGGCTTGGGATAAATGCCCGGTAGTAGCCGAGGCGATGTTCAAAGCCGCAGAGGTGATCGGCATTCGTATTCGATGGGGTGGAGATTGGAACCAAAACGGCTCTAGTAAAGATGAGCACGAACGGGGCAGTTATGATGGCCCCCACTTCGAACTCCTGAATGAATAGATAGGAATCTTATAACCAGCAGCCAATTGGCTGCTTTTTTTATGGAGGTGATCTGTGAAGCAAACAATCCAATTCGTCCTCGCTGCCTTTACGATGTTGGCAGCATCCGCCGTGTTTGCGGCCTCAGGCTTAGCACCAGACCCAGAAGTACCCAATTGGGTATATATGGCTATTGGTATGCTAACCACTATAGTGGGCTTTATCGCCCATGCAGATGCTCAGGTAAGCGAAGAGTTCAAAGCCAAATGGCCTTGGTGGCTTCGCTTTGTTTGGGATTTTGCCGCAGGTAACTATAAGCACTCCCAAAATATCGGAAGTGTTTAGATGAATCGTGCAGCCGAGGTGCTAGCAAGGTTCTTTGCAGCAGCTCTTAACCTGTTAAACCGAAAAAAGGCCAAAGAGTATGCGGATGATCCTGCTGCTGCTATCGCTAATTCTGATGACGGCGTGCTCAAGTCCGATAAGACCTTTGCCGAGCTGGCCTCAGAATCTAAACGTGATAGATCTGAGTGATGGTGGTGTTTGTTTGGACAAAGATAGCGCAATTCGCCTCGCTGAGCTCCGGGCTCAGTTAGAAGCGATGTAAATCACTTCGAGTGTTTTACTGACCGCACTTGTTATCAGTTAGCGTCAGCATGTGATTGCAACGTATCCCGCATGTAGCCAATAGGCAGGGATGAGGTAGGGCTAGCAACCCTTTAAGGCATAAGTAGCTTCAAGACACGATGTTTTACAAATGGCTTTCGAACGAGAGCCATTAATAAAGCAACAATAATCACCACTTGGGCAGTCAGTGCTAGTGACTTTGCGATGCCGTCGAGCATTGCCAGGCTTCGGCCATTTAACAGCAGTGCCCAAAGTGGTGACCCTATTCCTACGCCTATCTAGGCAAGCGTTGGTTTCTCGCTGTTTCTCTATGTTAGCTATAACCATGAAGTAACCTGACCCGTTGCTTACTCCTTACATGTGAGCGCACAGAAAAAGTCAAAAAGAAACAAGCCAAGGGCGAAATCCCCTCATTACGGCTAACGTCAAGCTCAGGCGAAAAAGGCGTGACACTCGGAGAGACGAGACAACCAAATTTAACCAGTTCAGGGGTCATTATGAATAATGAAAAGCGCCTCTGGAATCTGACTGAGCTAGAGGTATTTGGCTATCATCGTTCTACCATTCGCAAAAAGCTCAAAGCAGCAGGCATAGAGCCATTGGCCTACAAAGGTCAAACGCCACTTTATGATCTTGTTCAGGTGATGCCTTATTTAGTTCAAGCTCCACGCAAAGAGTCTGATGCACCAGATCTTATGGGTTTCAAAACCGCCGCTGAGTTTCGCGCTTATATCCAAGCGCAAGGCGAAAAGCTCAAGTTTATGAAAGACACTGAAGAAGTTGTTGATGTTACGGATTATGAGAGTGAGTTAGGTCGGTGCATAACGGCTATCAAAAGGTTTAAAACGACTGCAATTACAAGGGTAGAAACCGCTGTTTCCACGATAACGCCACAGCAACTTGAAGAACTAGAACGACTATTTAATTTTGATCTACAGGCGGTAACGGATGAGCTTGAACAAGTTTGATGATTGTTTAGGGGTAAAATTTGCTGATGCTGCAGTTATTCGCCGGAAATTGGCTTACTTGTGTAGGCCAGAAGACAAAACCCCAGTTGAAGCAGCAGACGAAGACTTGTGGATATCTAACGGTACAGATGTGACCAAGTTCCTGTCCAGCCAAGTTCCCTATATGTGCGAACCCATGAATAGCTTACCGCGTCGAATCTATGATGTTGTCGGTTTGATGGGACCTGCGCGGAGCGGAAAAACCAAAGCACTGGTAGAAGGTTGGATCAATTACGCACTTACCCAATCCCCTGGTGATATGCTGCTGATCTACTCCACCAAGAAGAAAGCAGAGAGCATGGCAAAGAAAGACCTTGCTCGTTGTTTTGCTGCTACTAAAGGGATTGCTCAGTTAAGAACGGGGCGAAAGTCAGACGATACGCTGACTTATAAGCACTTTCTTAATAGGATGAACCTTAACCTAGATTCAGCAACCGAAACCAGTTTATCAGCCGAAACCTATCGCTATGTTGCTTGCTCTGACTATGACCGTGATGATGACGGAATAGGGCAAGAGGGTGATAAATTCTCGCTGATGCGCAAGCGTGTTCAAAATGCTAAATCTTCTGGCATGACAATGGCAGAGAGTTCACCTGGACGATTAGTCAAATCCCCCATTCCTGATGAACAGTTGGGCGCACACCAGTCGCAACCATGCGGTGGTATTGCGGAGATCTATAATCAAGGCGATCGCCGCCGCTTTTATTGGTGGTGTGGTGATTGTGATCACTGGTTTATGCCTGTGTTTGAAACTCTGCACTGGGACGATTCACTAGAAAACGACATTGACATTTCAAAAACAGCGCATGTGAAATGCCCGCGGTGTATTCATGTTATCCGTGAAGAGCAGAAACAAGATAAAAATCTAGAAGGTCGATGGTTCCGAGAAGGCGCTATTGATCAATATGGCAAAGAAGTGACTGATGAGAGCCAGATAAGGAAGTCCAAATGGGCGACATTCTGGTTTGAGGGTGTGGTAGCGACTTACCAAAGTTGGGACGAGCTTGTTCGTCTGTATCTCGCGGCACAAAGGCAGTTTGAAGAAACGGGGGATGAGAATAAGCTAATGTCCTTCTACAACGTTGACGTTGGTAGGCCTTACATTCTCCAAACCGAAAGCAATGATTTTGGTGCTCATGAGTTGATGGAAAAATCGGTGGATTACCCTCGCGCTGTTATTCCTAAAGATGGTCGATTCCTAATTATGAGTATTGACGTGCAAGGCGGTAAAAAGAATGCTCGTTTTGTGGTTCAAGCTCAAGTCTATGGTGAAGGTTTACAGCGTTGGGTCATTGATCGTTTTGAAATTCTAACCAACTCAAACCGCAACAATGAACGTTTGAACCCTGCAGTGTATGCAGAAGATTGGGAATTGCTCATTGAGCAAGTCATTAAAAAGACTTACCCACTAGGAGATGGCTCTGGCCGTGTCATGAAGCCAGTGCTTACCCTATGTGACTCAGGTGGTAGCGGTGATAAGAAAGACGGGAAGAAAACGTCAGTAACCGATCAGGCCTATCAGTTTTACAACAGCTTAAAGCCTAAGAGCTTGGCGCACCTGTTTCGCGTGGTTAAGGGAGCAAGTCGAGACATCGACAAGCTAGTAAAAGAAACCCGTCCAGATAAGCGCAGTAAGATCGCGCATGGTGAAGTACCTTTACTTCTGCTCCACACTAACCGATTAAAGAACCGCGTGGCTGCCAGCTACTCTCGTTTAGAGTTCGGCTCTCGTTACTTCCACTTACCCAAATGGGCAAGCCGCGAGTGGTACGAAGAACTCACTGCTGAGTTTATCAATGACAAAGGTGATTGGGAGTGTCTAGCGAACACGGCCAACGAAACCACAGACCTTTGCTCTTATGCAGAAGCAGGTATGCACTACTTAGGGGGTGATGATATCGACTGGTCAAAGCCACCTCATTGGGCTACCGAGTGGCAACTAAATAGTAATGTGGTAGACGCCGATGTTAAACCCGAATTCGAGCGCAAACCAAAGCGCCGATACAACCATTCAAGAGGCATTTACGGATGACACCAATAGTAACCAATCGGGAACGCCTTGCATGGTATTTAGCTGCTGAACAGAAAATCTTAATGCAACAGTCAGTCGAAACGGCAGAGGGAGAAAAGCTTACTCTTGCTAACCTCAGTACTGTTCGCGGTGAAATAGAGCGTTTGCAGCGATTGATTGTAAGTGAAAAACGCAGTGTGGTACGGAGGAACTACCTTGAATAGTCCATTAAATGTTGTTGACCGCATTGTTGCCGTATTTAGCCCAGAACAAGGCTTAAAGCGGTTGTATGACCGAAGTTTGCTAAACAAGTACAGAGCTTCACTGCCTACTGACCCTAAAACTAAACAAAAGCGAGGCTTTTCCAAAGAGACTCCGAATCAGCTAAATAAGGGAGCAAAAGCCATTGCGCAGCGAGCGCGAGACGGGGATGAAAACAACCCGTTTGTGACTGCGATTCTTGATGAGTTGTGCGCGAATGTAGTGGGGCCTAACGGGATCATGGTTGAGCCACAACCGCTTGATCTTGATGGCAACGTACATATCGAGTTTGCACAAGAAATTGCCCGTTGGCATGAGCAGCATTCTCTTAGTCAGAACATTGATGCAGAGACATCCCGAAGTGAAACAGAGCTACTGGCCTGTCGAACATGGTTACGAGATGGTGAAGTGTTTGGGCGAATGTATTTAGGAAAGCACCGTGATATTACTTATCCAGGTGAAACGCCTTTTGCTATTCAACCGTTCGAACCTGACTATATCCCTCGCCATATTACGGAAGAAGAAGGCGGGATCATCGAGGGCATTAAACGTAATGCGCTTGGTCAGGCGATAAGCTATTTAATCCAGCGTAACTCAAAGGGCTTTGAGTTTTCTGAGGTGGGTGCAGAGTATATGTGCCACCTCAAGTTTACTCGTCGATTGCACCAAAATCGCGGTATCTCTTTGCTCCACTCATCACTTGACCTGATTGGTCGCTTAGAAAGTTACGATCACTCTGAAATGGTCAGCGCAGAGATTGCTTCTCGTTTTGCTTATTTCATCAAACGAGACGTCAATACGCCAGATGGTGACGATTTTGATCGTGGTGGGGATATCTTCCTTGGAATGGGTAACTCGTTTGAGTTGAGCCGTGGTGAAGATGCAGGGATTGTCGAATCAAACCGTAAAGAGGCAATGAGTTCTCCGTTTCGAAGTAGTCAGCAACGTTTAGTGAGTGGCGCTGCAGGGGTGAATAACTCTTCAGTAACACGCGAATATGACGGTAACTACTCATCGCAACGACAAGAACTGGTTGATTCGTTTGGGCGCTATCGCGTATTGCAACGTAAGTTCGTACTGAATTGGACTCGTCCTCAGTATCGCCAAGGATTAACGATGGCGATATTTAATGGTGAACTGCGTATTCCTAACAGTGTTGACCCAGCGAGCGTGCTCAACGCTATCTATCAAGCGCCAGTTATGCCGTGGATAGATCCTGCGAAAGAGATGACGGGCATCGAGAAAGGCACTCGTTTAGGTCTGGTTTCACTCAGTCATTCTCAGCGTGAGCGCAACATCAATCCATTATCTACTCGCAAGGAAATTAAAGCAGAACGAGAGCAAATGAATAACGATGGCATCGTTAGCACCTCGGACCCTGCTCATAACCTTGCGGATAAAGTTCAAACCAACTCCAAAGGTGAGGGAACATTTAATGCCTAAACAAGTGCCAACGCCAACCAAGAGTTGGTATACGTTAAAGAATGAAGCTTCAGATAAAACCGCCCAGCTTTATATATACGGTGATATAGGTGGCTGGGACATCGAAGCGATTGATTTGGTGAAAGCACTTCAACAAATTGGCGACAAAGATTTGATGATGCGTGTTCAAAGCTACGGTGGCAGTGTCTATGAAGGCTTAGCGATGTTCAATGTCATCAAAGCTCACAAAGGCAAAACGATCGGTGTTGTTGATGGCCTAGCTGCGTCAATCGCCACTTACATGTTGATGGCTTGTGATGAAATTCATATGCCAGAAAACTCAACGTTTATGATTCATAACCCAAGTATTGGTGCATGGGGAGAAGAGGACGAGATTGAGAGCGCATTAACTCAAGTCAAAAATGCGAAAACGACGGTCTCTAGTGCCTACGTGGAACGAAGCGGGAGGCATCTAGAAGATGTTCTCGCAGCAATGGCTCAAGAAACATGGTTCACCGCGCAACAGGCTTTGGAGTGGGGGCTGATTGATAAGGTCATTGACTCTGTCGATCTGACCAACTGCTTTAAAGAATCAGACGCCAGTGAAATCGCCAAGTTCAAAAACGCGCCAGAATCCCTATTGAATTGCATCACGTTTGGTAAGCCAGAATTGCCATCCAACAAAACGGCACCTGCCGAACACTTTCAACCAGAATCAACCCAATCTGAACAGGTAAGCGACATGCCGAAACCAAATGAACTAATCAATGCTGTAAAGGCAGAGAACCAACGTCAACAAGCGATTCGCACATTGTGTAACAAGCATGGTGTTAAAAGCGAACTGATGAACACCATGCTTGAAGACATGGACTGCACTGTTGAAATGGCCTCCGCTCGTATTCTCAGTAATATGAACAACGACCGTGAGAATCTGCAGAATCTCTGCAATACGCTCAACTTAAGTGAAGAGCAAACCACTAAGGTTCTAAACGATCCTAATTTTACGATGGAAAATGCGTCGCAAAGTCTCATGAATATCATCGGCCAACAAAGCGCTGATGGTGGAGCGAACGGCATTACACCAACGCAAATCCATACAGGCAACGGCAACCACGTAAAAGATGAACTGCAAAATGCACTCAATGCACGTTGTGGAGTGGGTAAACTAGAAAAAGACAACAGCTTTGGGCATGAATCTTTGCTTAACATGGCGCGTGCATCCCTTGGTGTAAATGCTCGTAGTGCCATGACCAAAAACGAATTGGTCAACCGAGCGATGAACACTCAAGACTTTAGTGAAATCGTCACTGAGTCTGTTCGGACTGTTATGCGTGATGAGCGTGAAGCCAGCTCACCTCTATGGCGTGAATTAGCGAACGTTGAAGACTTGCCAGACTTCCGTGAAACCGAACTGACCATGGTGAACGATGCGCCAGACCTGATGAACGTTGGTGAAGACGGTGAATACAAAGAAGCGATTTTAAAAGGTAGCGGTGAGCGTATTCAGCTTGCGACGTTTGGACGTGAAATTAAGTTTACTCGTCAGTTCATCATTAATGATGAGATTGGCCTTATCTCGAAAGTACCACGTAAGTTTATGCAAGCGGGATATCGTCTAGCAGATAAGCTGATGTTTAACGCCATTCTCAGTGGTCAGATGGGTGATAGTAAATCAGTTTTTGCGAAGAAGGTACTAGGTGAATGGGGTAACTTAGTCGAAGGTGTTACAGCAGGTAAATACGAAGAATTAATTATGGAGTTACATAAGGTCTTTGCAACTGCGACTACTACCCCACTTGAAGGCAAAAAAGAGGGCGACCCTCTCGACCTTCGCGGGCAAATTCTTGTTGCGAGTCCAGACCATGCATCCATACTTGAAGCTGTGTTGAATACCGCAAGCAAGCCGGATACATTCAATGCAGCCTACAAGAAGTTTGGTAAGGTCATTGAAACGGCCCGTGTTAACTCAATCAATGGTGCGATTGGTCTGACAGGTAAAGATTTTGACACCGTGTTAATGGGCTTTTTAGACGGTCAGCAAGACCCTTGGCTTGAAACGGGCGATGGTTGGAGTAGTGACGGTGCCAAGTTCCGTATTACTTACGACATCACCTCTAAGGTGTTGGACCGTCGTGGTATTGCGAAAGCGACTTTCGCTGCTGCTAGATAGTTGCTGGAAGTTCTAATCGAAGAGAGTACTTAGGTGCTCTCTTTTTGTTTGTCATTACAAAATTCAGAGAGATTCCTATGCAGATTGCAGAAGGTAAAAAAATTGCTGTTGTGGCTCCGGCAGGTGGTTTTGTGAAAGATGTGCCTGTACTCGTTGGGGCACTGGTTGTTGTACCAAGCTTTAAAGCTGAAGTTGGTGAAGTGGTCACTTGTACTTATAAAGGCTTTTACGATGGGCCAATCAAAGAAGGTGACTCGCCATCGTTTGGTTGTGAACCTGCATATCTTGAAGCTGGATCATTCACCAAAACGAAGCCAGCCATAGAAGGGGAAGTAGAACAACCCATTGGTGTGTTCATTGATGGCGGTGTATTGCTTACAGGTGAGGTAATCACCCAACTGGTTGCTTAAAATGAGTAGCTTTTTTGATAATGCTCGGACACTTGTTCGGGCATCCATTGCTGATTGCTTTAGCTCGCCTCAACAGGTGTTTGTGAGTGATGGTTCACCAATAAAGGTGACGGGATACGTGAAAAAGCAGCAAAAAGGCGATCATATTGTTAGGTGCCTGCTTACTCACCAGACCTTGCCTGAGAACTGCTCGATGCAATACGAAGGTAAAACTTATTCTCTGGTGTATGAAGCGCCTCTAGAGAAGCATTCTAAATCTAGCCAAATCACCAATGAATATACCTTAGTGATCAGTGTGAAAGGATCATCTAATGGTTACTCAGAGTTTGACTAATACTAACCGCGCACTGCTCGATACCGATTTTATTCAGCAATACGCTGCATTCGAAAAAGAGCTACCGCAAGTTGTTCAGCGAGCGGCTAGAGCGACAAATATGTGGCTGAGAACGGTGGTTAAAGCAGAGCTGGGTTATGAGTTAAAGGTAAGCAACAAGGCGTTGCAATCTCGCTTTCGTATGTACAAGAACGGTCGAGTATCCAAATTGTGGATCGGCATGGATGACATCGCTGTTCACCGGATCGGAATGCCTATGCAAAATAGAAAGGGTGTTCGAGTTGGTAGCCATTTTTACGAAGGTGCATTTATCTCACCAATGGACAGCGGAGAGCTATTAGTGTGGCGTCGTAAAAGTAGTGCTCGGTCTGACATTGAATTAGTGAAAGAGGATATCTCGCAAGACGTTGAGCACACCTTAGGTTTCTATATACCAGAGATAAACCGCAAGTTTCAGGAGTTTTTCAGTCGTGAGTTCAGAACCGTATTATCGAAAGCCGCGTGAGTGGGTGAAAATTGTCATCAAGCACCTTGAACATAAGATGGGTATTAAGATTGAATCTATCTACAAGCGTGTAGCGAATGAGCTAACCGATGTCACTTTCACTTACCAGGTGGGAGAAAGCGATCCCTTTAACCATTTGAGCAATGAAGAGCGATCTCAACATCGAATTGAGCTACGCATTATGATTGAAGTGCCTACCTCAGTTGATGAGTTTGATCTAGAAGCGTTGGATGCTTCTTGCCGTATTGAGCGAGAAATTTGCAATCAGTTCTTTAGTGATGACTTTAATCATGAAGATGCAGAATTGGTGTCTAATCTGCCAAGTAAATTTGCCCCAGAGTTGGGGGTATTTGCTCGCACAATAACAATGCGCCAGCAAATCTACGTAGGCCCGCTAGAAGATTAAGTAGAACTGGAAGAGGAAAGCTATGAATTTAGTCCAGAGACTGTTAAGCCTTGAGAAGAAGTTCAAGCAATTCGTTGAGCAGCTTCAGGACATCGAGCGGCGATTAGCTAACATCATCCGTATTGGGACAGTTCATGCGGCTTATGAAAATACCGTCGATGTTAAAAGCAGTTCGAATGATGCTAAGAGCATCCCATTTTTTGTTCCTGCGATGGGCCGAGTGCGTGACTATCGAAGGCCGACTGTTGGTGAGCAGTGCATTCTTATTAATCTTGGTGATGGGGATAACCTCAACAATGCGGTTGTGTTAATGGGACTTCGTTCCACACAGTTTCCTTTTCCTTCTTTCAATGAGAACGAGGTCGTTAGAGACTACGGCGGGGGGATGAAGGAAGTGTACAACCTTGATTCGGGATCACTGACTTGTATCTACCCAGGCGGTAAAACTCTGCGAGCTGATTTAACGCACGAAGGTAACCAAGAACACACTGGCAACACCAACCGAACTGGAGACACGATCTCTACAGGTAATATTGTGAGTACGGGGGCGTTTAACCATCAAGGTGCGTTTGCTATTTCTGGCGGATCAGGCGGTGGCGTTGCGACCTTTGCAGGTGGTATGGATGTGACCAACGGTGATGTGGTTGTTGATGGTTATAGCGTCAAGTTGCACCACCATATTGACGACGAAGGCCGACCAACAAGCGAGGCGAAACCATGATCGGCATCGACCAAGAAACGGGCAAGACGGTTTATAACCTTGGTGCCTTGAAGTGCCGAATTAATCGTGTGTTGACCACTCAATTAACAGAGCGGGTTAAGCGGCGAAAAATTGGCAACCGAGCACTTAGCCGGCTAGGTAAAAACCAAACGCCTTACGAAGCTTTAATTGTTCAAAACCTTTCTATAGAAGCGCTCACCAATCCACATAGCCATATTAAAGATGTAGTGATAGTCCGTTGCAAAGCGACCCCAAACAGCAACGGCTTTCGCGTGCAGGTATGGGGCAGTTGGAATGGAGAGCCTTTTGACGTGAGTACGAGTGTATGAGCACATCAACCCCACAAGCTTTTCAAGTGCCAGATTTTGAGGAAACACTGGCAAGTTATATCAACTTCGCTGTGGAGCATTGCGCAGGTCAAGATAAAGAAAAGTCAGCCTTGTTACGCGAAAGTTTAGAAAATGATGGTGAGCTACTTGCTCAAGTGACTCAGGCCTTAACGCTTAAATACATCTCTGATGTCCGAGAGAAAAACTATTGGGCGTTGCAGATGTTCCGAAAGTTTGTGACTGAATCGGACATGGTTGATTTACTTGCGCTGCAATACGGCTTGAAGCGCCAAACACTGGTGAAAGAAGATACCAGTGTACATCCTCCTAAGCCTGCGGTGATGGAGTCAAATGAAGATTTGCTAACGCGCTTTGACATGGCGCCGTTTCAGTTTCATACCACAGGAACACGCATGGGGTATCGTTTTCATGCGTTAACGTTAGATGAACGCCCGAAGATCACGATGGAATCTGAAGAGAATGTAGTAACGGTTCGTTATGAGTTCCCAACTGAGGTGGTGAGTAACCCGGTTAAAGATGCACAGCCGAGAATGGTTGAGCCAAATTCAGGCAAAGTATCGAATGCTATTTTAAGCCGAGAAACACCAACGGGTGAGCCTTCTCAAGAATTGCTCAATAGGGTAAAAGCCTACCTAAACCGTGATGACATTGCGCAAGAGTCAGATGAGATTTCGGTTAAAGCACCAAAGTTCAAAGATTACACCATTTGTGTAATAGCAAGAACGGGAGCCGATCCTAACAATGACTTCACCAAAGAGCAGGGTATTGCCATTGCCAATGCATTTGCAGAGAGCAAGTTCAAATTGGATACGGATGTAGAAACGGATGAGCTTGCTCACAAGTTTTACGAACAAGGTGTGCGCCCCATCATAAAGGAACCTTCGCAGAATATTGTGTGTGAATGGGATGAAGTACCACGGTGTATAGGAGTGGTGATTGATGTCAGAGCAGAATGAACCATTCAACAGCATTCAACCTTCTAACCGGACCATTATTGAAGAGTCTTTAGAATACGCCTGGGTACTGGTGCTTGAAAAGCTTGAGTCTCCTTACCCAAATCTTAAGAACCCGTTACTTTGCCCAGACGAGTTTGTTGCTGTGCTTGCTGGTGAGCGAGGTGTTCAAGATTGGCAACCTGGTGACACTTTAGAGCAGCAACGCTCAACAACAGACAAAGCCTTTGAGATCCACAGCAAAGCAGGAACTCGCTATGGACTTCGAACGTCGCTGAATGCACTGGGTTTTGATTCCACGATCAGTAAAGGAATAAAACCTTATTCCTTAGAAGTTGAGGCTTACCTTCAGGACAAGCCGTTAACCGAGGAATCCAGCCAACGAGTGGATACCCGAGTTGGAACGTACAAGTCAGAACGTGATGATGTGAGCATCAACATTTCTCGCCAGTCATCTGGTGAAGTTTATGTTGGAGTTACAACTGAAATAGGCGTAACAATGACTTCAAAGCCGTATGTTCCCGATGGGTTTACCAGCGAAGCAGTACCTAGCATTGGTGTTTATAACCACATTAGAGTAATAGCCACATCGGAGCCAGCCAGTCAATGACAGTAAATACTGATCGATACCGCACCTATGTAACGCAGACGGGTTTTGGCCTTGAAGCATTGGCTAAACAGCAAAGTAAACATGTAGATTTTGCTGTATTGGTCGTAGGTGACGGGGAATTGCCGGATTCTGAGAATCCAGCTAATCAAACAGACCTTATCAATCAAGTTCACCACTATCCAATCACGATTGAAAAAGACTCAACAAACTCAGGAATCTGGATTGCTCGTGCAGAGATTCCTGCAGAGGATGGAGATTTTTACATTCGAGAGGCAGGAGTTAAAGTTGTTAATGAAAATGGGGATTTATACAGCTACGCTCGTCAGCCTGGTGATTATAAGCCAGTTCTTGAAGAGGGTTCTGCGAAAAGTTATACAATTCGTTTGAAGTTTATCCCAGGCAACACTTCGGTGATTGAAGCAAAGATTGATCCATCAGTTCAGTTTGTTACCCCGATTGATTTATCCAACGCGATAAAAGAGCAGGATGAACAAAACAAGCAAGATTACGAGCGAAAAGATAATGCAGCAATAGATGATGATATTGACGATGAATCAGTAGAGCTAAAACATCTAAAACTGCCGCAACTGTGGCGTGCAATTGCGACTCAACGATTGGTTGATAAATTGTGGCTTGGCTTAGCAGCTAAGATATTCCCTGTTGGTGCTGCTATCCCTTGGTTTACTGATGTAGCTCCTGAAGGGTTTGCGATCATGAAAAGTCAAGCATTTGATACTGCTGTCTATCCAGAGCTTGCGAAGGTGTTCACCGATGGCATTATTCCTGATATGAGAGGTTGCGGTGTTATAGGGAAAGAAAATAACGAGGTAATTGGTGTTTTTGAGGAAGGTCAGGTTAAAGAGCATGGGCATCCCAATTCAACGGTAAGCTCGACAGACCTCGGATCAAAAAATACGAATGTAGCTGGTAACCACCGTCATTCATATGGAATAAATGCAAATCACTTTAACCCCAGCACTCAAAGACCAGTAACTGGCAACCATGGGCCCCAAACAGGACATACAGACTATGCAGGTGCTCATGCTCACTCTGTATTTATAGGTTCCCACGCTCACTCTGTCATGATTGCAATGTTTGGGGCATTAAAAAACACCATAAACCACCGTAAAGTTAACTGGATTGTGAGGATGGCGTAATGAAACATTTTTTCTCTGAGTCTAAACTCGTCAATGTTTCCCAAATAAGCATAGACGGATGGTGGTTGAAAAACACTCAAGAGTATGTGTCCAAAGGTACAGCTCTAGGTGATGAGTTTACGCAAAATATCTACACCCCATCCCTAAGCGGCATGATTGCACGATATGATCGTGATACCGATACTTGGTCTGACGAAATTCAAGACATGACTCTCAAGCCTTATTGGAACGATAAGGGTGTTAAATATGCTATTGGTAACCCTGATGATAATTACCCAGAGTGGGCGATTACTCAAAACCCACCAAAGTATGATGTCGAAACT
Source organism: Vibrio hepatarius (assembly GCF_018860525.1). GTDB lineage: Bacteria > Pseudomonadota > Gammaproteobacteria > Enterobacterales > Vibrionaceae > Vibrio > Vibrio hepatarius_B. The sequence continues at coordinate 42,160 of NZ_JAHKPM010000045.1, read as the reverse complement.
CAAACAGTTCTTCACACAAAGGATAGTGGTTGGAAAGTCTATGATGATCTTATTGGTAAAGCTTATTTTGATAAGTTGGGAAATGAGTTTCTAGTTGCTGATTATAACTTTGAACTTCCATTAGATCATACTTTTGAGGAACCACCTAAACCGACAGACAGTTATGGTATTAAATTGGTCGATAGTAAGTGGTTAGTATTAGTCGATTTCCGTGGAGAAATGGCTTATGCAAAAGACCGAGATAATGAAGATATTAACGATTATCAGATTGAGGAATTGGGCGATATCCCAGATGCTCATACTCTTGATAAATATGGTCCTTACGATTCATGGTCACATATCAATCAATGCTGGGAATATGACATTGATCGGCACCTTCCTTTTAAGATTTTAGAAGAAAAAGCATGGCGAGATAGTGAGCTAACCAAAGTTTTAAATAGAATCGATCAATATGAAAAAGATCAAGGTTATCCAGAAGAACTTAGAACATCGCCCATAAAATCACACGATAATTTTCTACGTCTTTTAAATGACAGAAAAGTTCTAAGTGATTACCCTGAATTGGAAACATTTCCCTATGGGGAGCGTCCAGTCCTATCTAATATAGCTAACTAAAGCCTGCTCATTCAGCAGGCTTTTTTGTACCTATTCAAACCTCAGACCCAGCCTTTTATGCTGGGTTTTCTTTTATCCAAAGACTTTGACCGAAAGAAAAACCGGAGCTTATCTATGGCGACAACCGCTAAAACGAAAAGCAAGATGCAGGATTACCCAATCCTCAAGCCATTGCGCCTGAATGGCCGTTGGTATCAGCTGGAAGAGAAAACCATCTCTCTTTCAGCAGCACAGGCCCAATTTCTGCTGTTAAGTGGAAAAGTGGGTAAGCCAGGTACTAAGCCGGCTATTGAAACCCAAACACAAAAGGAGGCTAAATAATGGCTGAATCAGCATTAGCTCCGATTCAAGACTTTGAAATGAATGGTGCAGAGGTCAATACCATTGAACCTCTTGTCAGTATGGGGCCGCTTGCTCAGCAGGTGGTCCACTTAACCGGTACTGCGACAAACAAAAATGTAGGTCTGCCTCTTAACGAATCAACACGGCTATGGGATTACGCTCATGCAATGTTGATGCTTGATAGTACTGGTGAACGCTCAGGTTCTTTACCACTTGTGGTTGAATACTTGCTCAAATATTGTCAATGTATTTTGTACGTTACGGTCGTGGCCGAAGGTGCGAACAATGCAGCAACTGAAGTCAATATTATTGGTGGTACAGATACCGATACAGGCGCTGTCACAGGTATTCGAACAGCAACATCTTGTGCGGAGACACCAACCATTATTGCGGCTCCTGGTTTTAGCTCGATTACCTTAGGGCAGGAGCTTTCGCTGATCGGTCGTGATGTACGTTGTCGTCCAGTGATAGATGGGCCAAACACTAACGATATGGCAGCGGCGGAATTTGCGGCCAATTTTGGTGCAGAAGGTACAGGCCAAGACAAGCTGGCGATCATCGATCCTTGGTTTGTTACCAAAAGTAACGGTCAAGAGGTGACGCTACCAGCTTCTATCGCCTTGGTGGCTGCAATGGCCTCTATCGAGGGGCATCAATCACCACAAAACAGAGGGGTGAACTGCGAGTACACTTCACGGCATATTTCTTATGTGATCAATAACAAAACGACACAAGCTAACTTCCTGAATAAGCATGGTGTGGTGACGATCTGTCGTACCCGAATGGGAGGTTATTCAATCATCGGTAACCGTTGTAATACAGGTCGCTTTATTGCTCACGTTGGCTTAGAAGATTTAATGGCGCGTAAGGTTGAAGAAACCTCGCAGCCGTTAATGGGAGAACTGCTAACTGCTGACTTCATGAAGCAGGTGATTGATCGCTTAACCAACTGGGGCCAAGGGCTGGTTGCAGAAGAAGTCATCCCTAAGTTTAAAGCTTATATTCATCCAAGCAAAAATACCGTAGAAAACTATACCTCAGGCCGTTGGTTTATTTGTTTGGACTACGGGCGCTATTCTCCGAACGAGCACATGGTTTACGAGATGTCAGTAGATAATGGGCTAATCGCACAATTCCTTGAAGAGGTGACACAGTAATGGCAGCAGATCGCATTGCAAGACGAATAACGGCACTGCTTGAGGGTGTGCCGTGGATGAATGAGATTGTTGAGATCTCTATGCCAGAAATCACTTTTAAAGAGCAATCGACAGACGGTTCTTTTCTAGAAATGGATGACATGGTTCGCCTTAACAAACTCACCTGGTCGGTGAAAGTTCGTGGGGATCGCAAAGCGATTTCCCGAGCACTTCGTAAGTTTATGATGAAGCCCGGGCAGTTTAACGTGACAGAGAAAGGGATCACCCGAACAGGTGAGCGGTATGAAGAGCTGCACTCTCTATACACCACTGTAAAAAGCGTTAAGCCAAATCCTAAAAAGATGGGTGAAAAACCAGAAATGACCATCGAAGGCACCTGCGAGGCTTATAAGCTGATTGATACGGGTGAGTTGATCCATGACATTAATGGTCAAACCGGACAGATGATTGTGTTCGGTGAAGACCTAATGGCTGAAGCGGGGATTTAAGATAAACAGCCAAACCGATTCATTCAACAATAATGAAATATATCTACACACCAAACCCTCGCATTTGCGGGGGCTTTTTTTATGGAGCAAATTCAATGCTTAACAACACCAGTACCCTTAAATTTTTCAGTCGTGACCATGATCAGAGCAAAAAGTTGGAAGCGCAACTTGCTGAGCTAAAGGCCAAATTAAAATCGGTAACCGAAGAAACCCCAGAGCAAGAGCTAGAAAGCCTGCAAATCCAGATTGATAAAGTTCAAGCAGAAGCGAAAGCACTACGAATTGTGCAGTTAAAGACTCTGCCAATCGCCGAGTTCAAACGCTTACCTCATATAAAGCTGGATGAAAAGAAAATGACTCACCTGCAAATCTTTGAGCAGCGTAAAGCAACGATTCTTAAGTGCAGCAAACTGACAGAAAAACAGTTTGCGGTTATCAAAGCACCAGATTTTCACAAGCTCTATGCGGATATTTGTGAGTTTGTTTTAACTCCTGCTGATTTAGCACAAGGTAATGCTCTAGACATAAATAAGTTTGAGTTTGATTTGCTTCATCCATTCTCAAATGAGGTAGAAGAACAAATTAAACACATTCGTTTTAATGTGCCGCTTACCTCGCATTCAGAAGCGTTGGCAGAATTGGTTGATGACGAAGATCGTGAAGACTTTATGTTTCGCGTTGTAACTGGCCTTGAAAAGTCAGACTTTGAATTCCTTTCTACTAACGATTACCTAGCGCTAAAACCGCAGGTGGGCGCTTTTTTTTAACGATTGGCGGCATTCTCGCGGCTGAGGATGTCGAAGCACTGATCGATTATATCCCCATGTACCGCAATACATCCGAGAGCGAGCTGCTTAAGTGGCCGCAAGATGTTGCGGTGCGTCGTTATCACCTCATCTTAGAGAAGCTTGGGGTCAATAAAGATGTCTGAAAAAATCAGCATAGTGCTCGATACGGTCGTAAAGGGCGCTGAAGATATACTCTCTACCACCTCTGCGACTGAGCGCTTAACCGCTGCTATTGCCGAGCAACGCAATGAAATCAAGCAGGTTAATAGTGATTTAAAGAGAGTCGAGGGCTATCAAGCCGCGATCAAATCGATAACGCGAACTCGCGAGCAGTACAAACGAGCGGCAGACGATGTGGCTCGCCTTTCTCAAGAGCAGGAAGAGCATAAACAGCACACTCGTGGGCTATCTGTTGAGTACAAGAAGACAGAAAAGCAGATCCAGTCCCTCAATAATGAGCTAAAGAAAGTCTCTGGCGATGGCGCGATTAAGATTCAGAACGAATTGGATTCTGCCACTAATCGCCTTAATTCACTCAACCACAAAATGGCTGAGGGGAAGGTTCGTACCTCTGAGCTTAATCAAACTTATAAGAACGCGACCAAACGAGTAACCAAGCTAAGTGATAAGCAGGTTAGCCAAACAGATACTTTACGTCGTCTTGGTGGTGAGCTGAAAAAAGCGGGTGTTGATACCAAAAAGCTTACTACTGAACAATCAAGATTAGAGAAGCAATCCAAAGAAGCGACTGCAGCTATTGCAAAGCAGAATGAGCACTTGCAAAGGCGCAAAGCGATCACCGATAGGATTGATAGCCGTAAAGCCAAGCTTAGCCAGATCGGTGGTGAGGCAACGAGTTTAGCGTTCAAGGCTGCACCGATAGGTGCCAGTGTTTGGTCTGCGGTTAAGAATGAGTCACTGTTCGCTGATATGAAAAAAGTGATAAATGCAGACCCAGAAGACGCGGCGCGGTTACGATCAATAAACTCATTAGATGATTGGTCTCTGAGAGTTGCTGCATCGGAACAAGGTGGTGGTCTGAGCAATTCAGAAATAAAAGCCATGATGACAGCCACATTTCAAAGTGGCGTGCAAGATATCGAGCAGGCAAAAAAAATAACGTTAGACACCATAAAAATGGGTGTAGCTCTAGACCTTGAAGGTGGGGAGGCTGGTGAAAAGTTGGCTGCTGTAGGCAGTTCATCGGGTTGGACTCATGATGAGTCCATGGAAGCGATCGCAATGGCAAACACGCTTTCTAATAATTTTAATGCTAAAGGTCGCGATATAGTTGATGTTATTGCTGCTCAAGGCTCAATGCTAAAGATGGCTGGTTTTGACAAAGCAGAAGGTGAAGCGCTTACAACTGCAATTTTAGCTACAGGAGCACAAAAAGATGTTGCTAAAACAGCGGTAAAGAACATATCTGGACGTTTAACTACTGGCTCTGCTGCTACCTCTTCACAACGTGAAGGTTTAGCCAAAATAGGCTATTCCCCGGAAGAGTTAGCAAAAATGATGCAAGAGGATGCGTCTGGGACTCTGATGGAGGTTCTTAACTCAATTGGTCAGCTTGATTCTGCCGAGCAAGGAGCAACAGTTAGTCAAATATTTGGTGAGGAAGTTAAAGGGGCAGCGTCTTCGTTGATCAAAAATACTGATTTGTTCAAGAAGGCTTTGGCTACAGCAAGATTATCTCCCGAAGATCACATGCGTGGTTTTGAAGAAGAATTTCAAACTCGCATAAGTTCTACTGAAAATAACACTGATAAATTTTTGAATAGCTTAAACAGGCTGAGCGTAGTATTTGGTGATGCGTTGCTGCCGACTTTCAATAATGTTCTTGATACCGCAACAGTCGCTACAAATTGGTTAGGAGATTTCGCCAAAGCTAATGAGAAGGTTACTACCGCCATTGCTCTTGGCACCGCGGGGTTCATCACCTTTAAAGGTGCAATGCTCGCGGCAAAGGCAGCCTCATTAGTGTTCGGCAACTCTATTGATAAAGGCAAACTGTTCCGTAATGGACTTGAGCGTGAGACAAAGGCTAATGGTAAGGCCGCTGCGTTTGCGACTAAGCAGATCCGCAAAATGAATGCTGCTATGTATGACGTTGGTTCTCGCGGTCGTTCAGGAAGCCTTGGTAGCGAAGCGCGTAAGCGTTCAAAACGGGGGCGAAGGGCGCGCACACGTTCAAAAGGTTTGTTGGGCAAAGCGATTAATTTGGGCTCATCTGTATTTACTGGCAACCGCGGAGCAATCCCTCTCTCTATGGCTGGCGGCGGTTTAGCCATGATGCCTATGGTGGCCGGTGCGCAAGATGCGATTGATATTGGTGGTGTTCTTGCCGAAGGCGCAGGAAAGTTTGGGCTGAGCAAGTTGCTAAGGCCACTGTCTATGGCGATCTCTGCAGGCAATATTGCGAGTGCTCTAGCAGGTGGTGATACCAAAGGGGCCATTGAAGAAGGAGGTGGATTGTTAGGTGGCTTAGGTGGAGCTGCAGCAGGAGCGGCCTTGGGTACGGCCATATTTCCCGGTGTAGGCACTTTGGTTGGTGGGTTAGCGGGCTCGTTAGCCGGTGACTTTTTCGGAGGTTCAATAGCTGGCTGGATTGGTGACGGCCTTACACCGGGTTCACCAAACAAACTGATGCCCCCTGAGGAAGTAGAAGCTCGCTTAGCTGAGAACCGTAAAAAGGAAGCCGCAGCAAAAGCGGTTCCTCCAGTAAAAATTAATGCACCTATTCAAATACATGCCGCACCCGGTATGGATGCAGAGCAGATCGCTATGGAAGTAAAGCGCCAACTAGAAGAATCACTTCAAGTACCTGGCCTTACCGTTGAAGAGGCGTTATCCGTTTCATACATCGATACCTAATCATATAAATCCATTGGAGGTCTTATGTACCACTTAGTTGTCGGTGATGAGGTGTTCTCTGTTCAAGACCGAACGCCTATTTCTCGCTTAGCTCGTACCGATTACGGCTCTTACTCCGAAACCGCATTGATTGACGATGCCGATTCAGAACCGACCGGATCGGCGCTCAGTAAACTTGCTCTATCTGCTACATGGACACGGCCAAAAGCAGCCGATGCCGTAAATCGTATTCGCAAGTTGCTGAATGAGCCGCAGCAAGTGAGTGATGGAGACGGCTACAACCTTGGCCGTTGGACTATCTCATCTATCGAGGAGGTGAAAACCAGTTTGGTCCATAACGGTAAGGCGATGAAAACCGAAGTTAGCATTCAGTTCTTGGAGAAACGCGGTGCAAGTACCAGCTAAAGCGGGTGAGCTAATCACCGATCTGCTACTTAAAAAAGTTGGCTCGGACAGCGATGAGGTAGAGGCGGAGTTCTATCGCCTTAACCCTCACGTTCGGGTTGATATCTTTCCACATGATTGCGTAGTGACGTTACCAAAAAATGTCACCAGTTCGCGCAAACAATCAGTAACAAGGAGTTGGAACTAATGCTCAAACTTGTCGGCAAACATTCAGAGATGATCATAGCAAGTTTAAAAAACTGGTCACTCACAGACGGTAACGGAACAGAAGGGGATAGCTTGACGCTGTCCCTTTTTTCTGAGGGGATTACAGGTATTCCACCAAAAGGTGAAAAGTATAAGGTCTACCTTGGTGATGTGTTCCGTGATGAGTTTCAGATCAGTAATCGCAAGGCCAAACTAAGCCCAAAAGAAGTGTCTTTAGTGCTGTCTGTGGCCCCGTTTAACAAAATTGACAACGATGGTTTCCGCGCTAAGAAATCTAGCAGTTGGCATGACGCACCATTGGCAAAGATCATGCAGAATGTGTTGTTGCCACACGGCTATTCGGTTTTTGTCCATCCAAAATTACAAAATATCAAAATCGACATTGGTCGAACGGATGAAGGGGTCTCGGCTTTTTTGAATCGTTTAGCGAAAAAGTTCGATGCAGTCGCTAAGCCTATTGGTTCAATGTACGTGATGGCCCCAAAAGGGGAGGTAAACAGTGCAAGCGGAAAGGCAATAGAAACGATTACGCTGTCACTTCCTTCAGGCAACAATCCTAAGCTACCCAATTTTGTGAATGTAGAGATCGATCTTGATGGCCGTGAAGATTTTGATGGTGTTCGAGCATTCTACCTTTCTACTGATGATGGTAAGCGGATTTCGGTTGAAACAGGTAGTGCCCCTTTTAAAGAACTTGGTAAAGACTTTGATACCAAGAAGGAAGCTGAGCAGGCCTGCTTAACAGAGCTAAGGCGTATCTTACGAGAAGGCCGAAAGGTCAACATTACCGCACCTGCCAACGCCGCTGCGTTTGCTGAAGGTATTGTTGTTCTGGATGAAACATTCGAAAAGCTCTATCAGGGCACTTGCTCAATAGATTCAGTTCAGTTCAACGGCCAAGGCAAACAGGCCAGAACCATGACAATTCAAGCGACATTAACGGGGGTATAATGGGTATTCGTTTAAATTCTAATGCGTTAATGGCTCAAACAGTGAAGTGTAAAACCTCAGATGCCAAAATCCGGCAGTATGCCAAAGTGCCTGGTATAAGGCAGTTGAAAGATGAACGGTATTCCTTGTACTTGCGTTATTCCAAAGATCGGAGCAAAGGCTCTTGGGTGTATATGGAATATCGAGGGGGAAAGCAAAAAGGTCATACTATCGGCAAATATCCCAATCTATCTTCTGTGCATGTGTTCGATGTGCTTAATGTGTATGTCGCAGATCTTGCAACGGGCAAACGTTCAGTTTTTAATGAGTTTGACACTGTAGGTGAGCTACTTCAGTGGTATTTGGACTATGAGATGAAAGCTCAAATCTTAGATCGTGCTAGATTACTTGCTATTAAGTCGATGTGTGAGAAGCACTTAATCTACAACCTAGAAGGAGTAAAGATTGCAGACTTTGACCATCGAGTGATGGAAAAGCGTTTGATGAAGGTATTGCGGGAGTCTCACTACTCACCCAGTTACATGCGTACTTTGTTTCAAACAGTGAAAGTAGCATTCAATAAGGCGAAGCAGCTCCGGTTCTTGGGTTCAAATCCGCTTAGTGATATGAAGTTTACCGATTTCGTCAAAGCCAAAGTTGAAGTTAAAGGGTGCAAACTTCGTCCGGGTGATACGCCTTGGGCGGTTGAGTCTTTTCAATCATCCGATCCCTTTGGTCGAATGCTATGTTTAATGATGTTGGCCCATGGTACTCGGATTGGTGAAACGCGGCAGGTAAAGTGGAGGCACATCTGCTTTGCGACAAAGCGTTGGACTATTCCCAAGCAATACACAAAAACGAAAAAAGAGATAGTCTACCCGCTAACGGATGAAATGGTAGCTTTGCTAAGAGCGTTTAAAGATTGGCAGTTGGCGAACTACTACAAGGGCAATAATGTTTTTCCTCTGACAAAAAGAGATAAACAGGCCATACATTCGACTAAGGCAAGCGAAATGGTTCGTGAAATCAGTAAAGGGCAATGGAGCGCCCATGATTTACGTAAACTAGCACGTACCGTTTGGGCCGATCTTGGGGTGGATTATATAGTCGCTGAAACGTTGCTCAATCATGCTAAGGGTAAGTTAGATCAAGCTTACATTCACACGCACATGGAACTTCAGAAACTATCGGCGCTTAAAACGTACCATTCGTGGCTAAAAAATTGCTGGCGAAGCTGTTTTAGGGCTGATTTTCAATAAACATTTCATTCTAAATTGATCATTCAGATCAACGATTAAACTCAATTTCAATTCTTAATTACAGGGGGTAAGCCTGTCATGTCGTTTTTATACCCAAATGCACCAATAAACGAGGCCCTTATAACCGCTGCGCGCAATTGTCCTCATCAGGTGGTACGAGTGAAGCCAACCAAAACTCAGCTTAAAGTTCTTGATGCGATCAAAAAGGGGGAAAGTGTGACAGCATCACAAATTTCAGGCCGATGTGATTTATCACCCAGCTTTACTAGTACGCAGCTAAAAGGGCTGGTTGAAAAAGGCTATCTCTTAAGGAGAAGAGATAGCCGATCGTTTGGAGGGGTGGAATTTAGTTATTGTCTATTAAGTTGAGTTCTAGACGGCCCGCTTCCTTATCGATATCAAAACCAAGGCGCTTATAAAAGTTATGAACTTTGTTGTTAATTCCAGGAGTGCAATACCCATACATTTTCAAAAAACCATTTTTTTTAGCTAACTTGATTGCGTGTGACAAAACTGCTGTTCCTAAGCCATTAGAGCGACCTTCTTCGTCATAAATATATAGGTCTGCAATGTAGAGTACTTTATCTTGTACTTCGATATTCAGGTATAGGAGACTTTTGGGGTGATCCGTGAGAGATAGAGTAAAGTCCCAAAACGGCTCCATATAACCTGCTTCCAACACATAGCATTGTTCATGCACTTCTAATCTATTTTTTGAACTGGTGACCATAATTGTCTGATTTATAGGGTTTTAGGTTCTTTCTAGCCCTTCAGGATAGCAAACGAGGGTGACCCTCGTGAAATAAAAATTTATCAGGTTCCTAAGTCGCCACCACCAAGGTGCGGTATGTTGAACTATATGGTTTTTTAAGGCTCAGCGTGATGCGTAACGCTATGCTTGTAATGTTTAATTTCATGAGCTAACTTAGATTTGCCCCATTCTGCGCTACGAGCCGGAGTTTGAATAAAGGTCATCGGGTAGATTTGATATAGAAAAACTCATGGGTAACAAGAAGCAAGACTTGACCCTATTATATTCGAATACGTTGTTTAACGTGTTTCTAAGCTATTGAATAGTCGATAACTAAATGGAAGTTCTTCAGTGATAACGTGCCTTGAATAGGAAGCAATGTGTGTTTACACGGCTTGCACCTGAAAAATCGGATTTATACTGTATTATATGCTTATTTTTCAGTTGGTTAAGCAATGAGTTTGGGATATGCTGAAAGTGTGAATTCGTGCCTGCACGATATTAAAATGTTAGGTGCCCTTCGGGTTTTCACAATTAAGGAGTAAATGTGACAGATCAAATAATAAAAGTCCCTAGGGCGGCAGACAAATCCATCATTGGATGTTTCAAAGAGCTGGCGAAACATACTAATAACAACCAGATAAATATTTCAACACTTGGATTTAACTCTATTGGTAGTGTTGATCTAAATGGTGAAACTCCGGAAGTATTTGATCTCCTAATAAAAAAGAACTCAGCTATCATCGAAACAGTATCAATGAACCAGCCAGGACTAAATATATCTTTTCATCGAGGTGGAAATTATCAGTCACAAAATAAGTCTGGGATATTTGATGAAATTGTACTTCGTCAAAACAATAGTGCCACTATGGACTTTGAAACAGCGATCGAAATCGTTACTACGATTAACCGAAAGCTAAAGGCGTTCGATCCTAAAAGGTCCTCATCTGGTACTACCGATGAACAAGCGCAATTCAACGCAATACATATTTCAAATATTGAGAGGCTGGAAGCTCTCAATGAGAACCTAGTAAAGAGTACTCATGACTACAGAATTCAGTTAGATCGAGAATTCGGCGAAAAAGTAGATAAATCTGAAGAGGCCGCTGAAGAAAAACGAAAACAGATTGAGGCTGAGTATCTTGCTAAAGAAGAGGCGTTAAAAGAAGAAGTTGACGAGCTAGAGAAAAAGAGAAAAGAGTTAGATGACAGTAGCAACACTCATGCTCGAAGAGAAATTCGTAGAGACATCCTCAAGGAAATCAAAGCAAGACAAACCAAGTTTAGCCTTACCGAGGGTACAAATAAGCTTAGAACACCAATTGCTATAGCTATGCTTGGCCTTATAGTAATTTTCGTTGCGTTAGGTTCCGTTTCAGTTAAAGAGTTTTACGATGTTCTTCAAGGTGATGACATAAACAAAATAATCATAGCGGGAATAAAACAGGCAATTTATTCCGCTGGCGCGATTGGTTCGGTTATTTTTATGATTCGTTGGATGAATCGTTGGTTCGAGATACACTCGCAGTCTGAATTTGAACTTAAACACTTTGAGCTTGATATGGAGCGAGCAAGTTGGCTAGTTGAGACAAGCTTGGAGTGGAAAGATGCAAAAGGCACTGCTATACCGCCTGAGTTGCTGGAGAGCTTGTCGAACAACCTATTCTCTAAAGAAAAAGAAAAGATAGATCCACTGAATCACCCAGCAGATCAACTGGCATCAGCCTTAATGGGTAGTGCGTCTACAGTAAAATTAAAAGCGGGTGACTCATCGATTGAAATAGATCCTAAAAAACTAGCAAAATCAAAACCAAGTAATGCCAGCACCTAAGAAGTTGCTGCACGCGGAAAAATTACTCGCTTCGCTTCCAATTTTCCAGTGAGCAAGGCGTTATATTTTTAGAGGATTAAATGGAATTTCCAACAGATCAGTTATACAAATTTGCATCATTTAATGAGAACTCATTGTCTGCATTAGCTGACCAAAGCGTTTGGTTCTCAGACGTAGACTCACTTAATGACCCCTTCGAACTATCTTTCGAATATGTAGTTTCGGAAAAGGAAGAGGAGAATATTGCGAAATTCAAAGAGATTGGAGCTAAAGAAATAGAGCATTCTCTGTCAAAATCAACAACCCAAGCTAAGCAAATGGCTGAAGATATTTATGACAAAAATCGTGATCTATTCGTTAAAAAAATGTACGAAGCGATAGAGTTGATTCAGAGCCAACAAGAGAAAACACTTGGAAAACTGAATATATTTTCAACTTCATTGGACATTCCCGAAGAGCCTGAGCATTACAAGAATATGTTAATGTGGGCTCATTATGCTGTAAGTTTTACTGGATTCTGCTTGCAGTTCTCAGCGACAAAGTTACTGGATTCATTTAGAAGTCATAACTCAGAGAGTAAAATTGGACACTGCAAAGTTGATTATTCTGATGTTACTCATAAAGTAAATCCATTTACCTATATGAATAACACTGACGAGTCGTATTTTGCTCCAGTGCAGTTTAAGCATTTGCAATGGAAATATGAGGGTGAGTTCAGGTTCATAAGCAGTGTACGCGGTCTTCATAAGTACTCACCAGATGCTCTAGAGCGCATCTATCTCGGATGCAAAATGCCTGAGAGTAAGCAAAAAGTTATTCTCGCGATTGCAAAAGAGTACTTCCCACATGTTGAAGTTTATAAAACATCTATTGATAAAACCTGTTATGAGATCGTCGCAGAAAAAATATAACAAATAAGGATTAAGCGTTGCGCAGCCAACGTTAAATCCCGAGTGTTGAACAAGCCAGAAGCCATTTTATTAAGTAAATTATTCGATGATGATCGAGGGGCATTGCGCCTTGAACTGGTCTATTCACGCATGGCACCAAGTTAGTGACTTTCCATACCTGTAGTTATTCATGAATTGCTAATTTAGCAAAACCACTGACACAGAATTGTCCAAAAGTCATAATCAGAACCCACTCTGGTTATGTTAACGCGCACAACCTCTACCCATATTTACTCTTTAAGACTAAGTGCAAAGAGTTACTTTGAGCGTTTCAGTAGTCAAAATGACTATTTCGTTGGTTAATGCATCAAAATGCTTTATTAGGTATGATAACTAGCTGAAACTATTGGTATCATCGCTTTTATTTTTTCTATAAGAGAATTCATATGCGGTATAAATCTTTCCCATATACCCCTGAAGAAAGGCAAGAAACCACAAGAGAAAGAGCGGCACGTCACCGGCAACAGCGCAGGGAAGAATTAACCTTTACAGAGAAGGATGAGAAACGTTGGGCTGAGAACCGTGAACGGGTTATTGCTGAGCGCGAGAAGGCAGCACGAGTTTTTGAACTTGGCTGGTTGCAGGCACCAACCACGCAACCTCAAGAGGCTTTATGGGCAAGTTTGTTTACTGCTGAAACTAAAGAAGATCAAAAACAGTATATCAAAAGCTGTAACTCACACCTTAACGAGCCTGTTCGAGAGGGTGAGATTGTGCTTCTTCCTACAACAGAGCCCAAAACACCAGAAGATAAGAAGCTCTTTGATGAATGGCTTGAGCAAGCCAAGATTGCGAGTAAGGAATTAGGCAAGCTACTCGATGAGGAAGTCGATACTCTAAACCGGCACTTTGAGTTGTTCTCGCATCAACTCGACGAACGAATTCGGACTGATGGTTTACCTACGGACTACTATGCACAGGTCTCTACAGGTGTTGGGACTACATCGGCACTTGTTGAGCAGAATCTGAAAAACATCCAAGGCGTGCTTTTAGAAATAAATGATTTGTACGCTGCTCAAGTAGCGATGGCAAGCAGAACAGGCGGGGTCAACTACGGAACCTTTGTTTCTGAACGTGCGGGCCTATTTAAAAAGCTTGATGGCTCATTTGCCATGCTGTCTAAACGTAGCGTTAAACTCCCAATTTATGCGCAAATCAAGCGCAATCTAAAGTTGTCCACCAAATCGGTAATTCACAACGCGGATGAAATTCTAAAGACAGGTTTTGTGAAAGATTTAGGTAAGCGTATCGGCAATATTTCTATTGGCATTTCAGCTGCGAGAGGATTGGGATACATAGGCTTAATGGTCGGTGCGGTCAGTGGAATAGATAACATCTACGAAGCCTGTAAGGTAGATGGTCAAGGGGATTGTGGTAAGACAACGACTCGTGAAGTTATTGGCTTTATTGGTGGAATTGTAGGAGGTGCGCAAGGTGGAACTGTTGGTGCAGGGGTAGCTGTCTCATCTGTCACTGGTTTTGCTGTAATTATTGGCGTAACCGCTTCTGCTCCTGTACTTGCTGTTGCTGCAATTGCAGGAACAGTTGTTGGTGGTGCTGTCGGTGGTGTGGCTGGTTCGACCGCTGGTAAATGGGGGGCTGATGTTATTTATGAAAAGGTTGAAGACGTTTGGGGAAATGAATAGATGTTAGATTGGTTGATAGCTGTTTTCGGTGTTATTGCTATTGTCTGGTGCTTTCCATCAGTGCTTGTATTGCCTGTAATCTCGTTAGGTAGCTTTAAACACATTATTTTCATAGATAAACAGTTAGCTAAAGATTTGAATAAGTATTACGACGATAAAGGTTATATGCGACCGAAGTATCAAGCATCTTGGGATGTAGGGAGTCGGTTTACTAATTATTGTATTGCTTATCCTTTTATTAGGCATCGTGAAAAAACGAATTCTAAAAAATTTAAGGCTTTTATGTGGTGGAATGCTTTGGGCTTTTGGAGTTGGATAATGGTTTTTTTTCTAGCATTTCTTGAGAGAGGATTAGGTCTTTCATTTTGATTTGATTTTTAACTCAAATCAAAGTTAGTTGTTTAAGGTAGTGCAAGTTTTTGGCTTGCGCTAGCTCTCCACAATTCAATTTGCAATACTTGTTATTATTCATAACTTGCTAAATTAGCAAAATCACTGACAAGGTTCGAATTGTCCAAAGTCTACATTGGTATTTTATCTACCGAGGTTTTAGTATGGCTACAAATCTATATTGTATCAGCAACTGGTTCAGTTACTTTTTGGTCGAGGCCAACTCACCACTCGAAGCAATTGCAAAAGAATATTCTCGCGAATATCGCTATCTTGATAATGAATCACTTTCTGATGATACAGTGGTAAGCGTTATGTGCTGTGAGTACAAAGGCTATGTTGAAACATGTTTAGAGCAATTAGCTTTTGATGCAGACAGAGTTCTTTGGATGGATGCTTATCCTGAAACGTTGCGCTTTCAATCTTATAAAACAGGTGAAGCAAATGTTATTTCTTGAGTGCTTTACCGATTGATATCAGAAACTGTAAATGTTTTTCTTGTGCATCTCTCGGCAATAGTTTAGCCGCACTTTCTACTTGTCCTGTCTTTGAATAACTACCAGTTTGAACCGTTACCGCTAAATCTAGCAAAGTGATATCCAAAGCTTTCATGTACAGCTCCATGTGGGCAATGGTCATCGAAGTTTTACCCGTCTCAAACCTTTGAAGGGTTCTTAATTTAATTCCAGTTTTCTCTGATAACTCTTGCTGAGTTATCTCGGCTTGTTCTCTATAACGGCGTAAAACAGCCACAATGGATGATATCACTCTAGTGCTTCTCGTCAAATGTGGCGTTGTGTATCAGTAGATAAGCCATATATGGCGTACAACTTATAAAACATGAACGTAACCCAGTAAATTAATTTTAAAACGAATTATTCTTCCATTCGTAAAATCTCTCTAATAGTATTAATAATATCAATTACTTACTAACTAGAGCTATTCTTACAATTAGGATAATTATTATTAAAATTAGTACCTAACAATATTATTTTAGTCAGTAATAAGAAAGAAAAGCTAGGATGTACAAAAATGATCAACAGAGTAGTAGTTAATTTGGACGATATTGAATTAGGGCTTGGACACTTGAGCACTATGGCTTCAGAGTTACATGATCAGTCGACGGAGTGCGGCTATCATGATATCGCTGCGAGGGCAGAGCGTATTGCTTATTTAGCCTGGGTGCTCTCAAAATTGAGTAAATTTACGTAGTTTGTGGGCGCTCTTAGAGAGCCATTTTTTATGAAGAAAACAAGCTGAATTTAGTATTGGAAAAATACTGTATAACGACACCATATCTACACCCATAAAAAGAAGGAGTACTAAATCCAACTAGGAAAAGCTTACTAGATAAGAGCTGCAAGATAGGTGTGATATTTTTGTGGCCCTATAAACGGTGAAACCCCGATGTTGGTAGCATCGGGGTATTAACGGTAGTTTGTGGGGAAATTGATAAAACTTACTGAAAACATGTGTCCTATTTGCGTCTGTATGTTCTGGATTTTGATTTTAAATTATTTTAAATCAGTAACTTAAGTATTTGGTTTCATAATCGAAGAAGAAGAATGTGGGTTGTTCTTTTTTGCTCATGTTTTATTGCTCTATTTATGATTCTTCACCGCATCTATTGTATATCAGTTGATTAGTTAAGGCCGCTGTTTTCTGGCGTGAGGTTGTATTTTTTAGTTAAGGGATACGACTAGTGATGGATTTCCAATAATTGTAATTTTGATACCTAGATATGTGGCAGAAAGGCACTTCCAGGGGCAGCGAGTTTAAGTGGTATTACTATTTAAATTTCTCGACGATCAACTGGTACTCTGGGGTTTTCTTAAAGGCATCTAGGGCAGTTTGCATTTTGTTTACAACTGAAATAGGGGTGGTTTTATTTACTGCGAAGTAGTTATCATTGAATTTGAATTTATATACTGGTTCTATTAACGTCGTTGATATATTAAGTTCTTCTAACAGAGTTTTAGCGCCTGTCCAGTTTGTTGCCCACAAATCGATACGCCCTTTGATAAGTTGCTCAGCAAGTAGCTCTGGGTCGTGTGAGCGTATGATGTTTTCGTTAGGGATTTCTAACTTCTCGACACGTTTTTCTAAGCTATCTCCCCTGATTACACCGATGCGATATTTCATTAAATCCTTACTTGAAACAATGTTAATGTTACTTGTTTTTCTGGCAATGAGGAAAGAAGGCGTACCTTCTGATATAGGGCCTACCCATAAAAATAAATTCTCTCGTTCAGGTTTTCGCGATGTGGCAAATAGAACTCGACCTCTTCTCTTTAGTGTGGCCTTATAAGCTCTAGCCCAAGGTAATACGAAGATATCTTCTCGGCTGAGCCCCGACTTGGCATGTTTGGCGGTACCTAATAAAACTTCAACAGACAGCCCTGTTAAATTCCCATTAGCATCGATATAGTTTAGGGGAGGGTATTCTTCGGTCATAAACTTGAGTTCTCCCCACGGGTCATACAGTGGCAGACCAGCTCTCGAGACAAAGGACAGTAATACTAATGCTGTTACATAAAGCGTTCGGAGCATAATAAACAGTATCGTTAAGGGCTAAGTAAAGGTTCTATTATCGAGGATAGGCCAAATTTGAACAATCAGCATTGTATCTAGGGTAAACAAGCCATATATAAACTTAAAACAAAGGCCCCGAAGATTGGATTCGAGGCTCACAAGTTGCTAAATTCAACTTAAGCTTTTTGTGTTTCTAGCTCTTCGTCATTGAAGCCTTTACCAATCAGCCTGCTGGTAATGGTACCTGCTGTTATTGCACCCGAGACATTCAAGGCGGTCCGAGCCATATCAATTAAAGGCTCAATTGATATGAGCAATGCAGCAATCGTGACTGGAAGGCCCATTGCTGGCAACACGATAAGGGCTGCGAAAGTTGCGCCTCCACCAACGCCAGCGATACCGAATGAACTCACAACGATTATCGAGATTAGAGACACGATAAAATGAATATCAGTGGGGTCAATACCTACAGTTGGTGCGACCATTACAGCGAGCATGGCAGGGTAGATACCCGCACAACCGTTTTGCCCAATGGTTGCGCCAAATGATGCCGACAGGTTAGCAATCGCTGGTGGAACGTTCAGCTTATTGATTTGAGCTTCTACGTTAAGTGGGATGGTTGCCGCAGAGCTTCTAGAAGTAAACGCAAATGTAAGGACTGGCCAAATTTTTTGAAAGTAGCTCTTGGGGCTGACACCTACAAAGGAAACCAGAATGCCATGCACAACGAACATTAGAGTGATAGCGACATAAGATGCGATGATAAAACCGAGCAGGTTGAGAATATCATTGGCACTGGAGGTTGCGACGACTTTTGCCATCAGTGCAGTGATACCATAAGGTGTTAAGGCCATAATCATTTTAACAAGACGCATGATGATAGATTGAGTAGCATCGACAAATATGCTTATCGGTCGTTCTAGATCCTGGTTTTCCATCATTACTTTACGGGCTGCAATGCCAGTAAGAACGCCGAAGATCACCACGGCAATAATTGATGTTGAACGTGCCCCTGTGAGATCTGCAAATGGATTGGTCGGGATGAAGCTAACTAGCATCTGCGGGATAGTCAGTTCGCTGACAGTTCCAGCTCTATTTTCTAATATTGCAATACGGGCGGTTTCTCTTGTGCCTTCAACTAGGCCTTGCACAGTCAGACCAAAGGCCTGAGTAATCATGATACCGACTAGCGCAGATATTGCAGTTGTTGCCAATAGTATTGATATGGTTAAGCCAGAGATTTTACCCAGTGAGCCTCCTTTTTCTAATTTTACGACAGCAGAAATCATCGACACTAAAACAAGAGGCATGACTACCATCTTCAGCAGGCCTACATAACCGCTACCAACAATGTTTATCCATTCAAGCGTCTGGTTGATAACCTGAGGATTCTGGTTAAACACCAGTTGCATTACAAGTCCAAATGTACTTCCCGTACCCAAACCGAGAAGCACCAACCTAGGCAAGCTGTGTTTTTTGTTTTGCTGCCGCATAATAAAAAATAAAATGGCGACAAATATCGCCAAAGAAGCGATAGATATAAGTGACATAGAAATTAACCTTTATTAAAAAAATGATGACAGTATTTGATGCTGTATTGAACGATAATGATTTGCCAAGTAGCAATGAAATGAAAATTAGATATCATATATAACAAATAGTTATTTGCTAGTAAGAGCTGCGCAGTTCTTTACAGAGTTGAAAAATATCTCGCTTATTGGTATTGGTTGATTAGATTTCTCATTTGAATACTATCTAGTGTTCGGATTCTATATTTAGAGTTAGAGAACAGGCTATACTGCATTGCTTTCGCCACTTCGCTTGCTTGAATAGGGATCAGTTTAGCCAGTTTTCCAAACATCAATGGGCGGACGGATTTAAGTACCAATTGAATCACAGCTTCATCTTTGCGTGGTGAATCTCTTAAACCTACAATAGGACCTGGCCTAACAAACGTAATATATTCAAAGCCCATACGTTCTATCGCTATTTCCATCTTCCCTTTACATCGTAAATAATGAGAAATTGCATGAGTAGAAGCCCCATAGCTTGAAACTATAGCAATATGAGTTACGCCGAGGAGTTTCATCGTTTGAGCAACTTCACATACTAAGTGATGATCAACGCGTTCAAGTTCTTGCTTAGATCCTGCTTGCTTGATGGTTGTACCAAGGCAGATAAAACCATATTTTGGAGAGGGTTTTTCCGTTTGCCAGTCTTTTACCTGCAGTTGGGAATCTTTTATGACCTCGAGTTTTGGATGAAAAAAGGCAATAGAGCGACGGCTCAATGCATATATATGTGTGATTGGCTGTGCTTCTAGCATCTGTTTCAAAAGCTCGGTGCCGATTAAGCCCGTTGTTCCAGCAATCATAATTGCACGCTCGTTTTTCTCAGACAATGACCATGTCCTCAATACCACATTAGATTGGTAGAGAATCTACTATCAAGTTATAAAAATCTGTGATCCACCTTTGAGGTTGCGAGTTTTATAGGCCTCGACCACCGAGGCCTTTGAATACGACAGTCGCTAAGTGAGTGAAAAAGGAACGCGTTTTAGCGTTTTCGGAGTTGATTTAGGGTGTTTCTGTTTCTTTGATTTTTGATTGGCAAACATACAAACCTCCATGCAATATCAAACTTTGCCCAGCAAAACAAGCAGCCTTCATGCCATCAAATTAGTCGTATTATACATTTCAATAGGTTACAAACTAACTAACTTGTATCCACTTAATAAGATAGCAAAAATTTTGATAAAGACTCATTTTTCTTGTCAATTTGATTTTTATAATGATAAAAAGGTCATCTTTTCGTTGTTTAAGCAAAGATTTATAACTTGATTTGACATAGAATTTATATTCTTAATCTCGCTATGTTCAAAGTTAAATTCACCAGAAATATGATATGATTGACAATAAGTTTGTTTACTATCCAACTGGCAAATTATCATTTATGGGAAATGAGTCGTTCTATAATTGCTCTGCTTGGAGTGTCAAAGCTAAATTTTATAGTTAAACATGATTTTTCTCTTTAATAACTGAGATCATGTCAACATACTTTAATTACACAATTTATTAACATGCTTGCTGTGCAATAAAGGAGTAGCGCATGACGAAAACCCTCTTTCGCCAATCTTTTCTTTTTGACAGCTTAGATTTAGAGCAACCTATGTTATCTGGTGAGATGACCGTTGCTAATGGAACCCTATTTAAGCTCCATGAGCGTGGAATTTTGGAAGTCATCCCGCCTAAGTTGGACGAGAACAGCAAACATATTATCTTTTCCTCTGGTATCCATGGTAATGAAACTGCGCCTATGGAGCTAATAGATAAAGTTATTTTGGATATCCAAACAGGGTTTCAACCTGTAAAAGAGCGTTTGTTATTTATCATTGCTCACCCTGAGTCGACAAATGCTCATACCCGTTTTGTTGAAATGAACTTAAATCGTTTATTTGACGAAAAAGAATATCAACCAACAAAAGAACTTGCTATTGCGCAGAACCTTAAACGTATAGTTAGTTCTTTTTATCACAACACACCGCAAGATAACCGTTGGCACTTAGATTTACACTGCGCGATCCGATCTTCGCAACATTATACATTTGGAGTTAGCCCTAAAACTCGTCATCCTGTACGAAGTAAAGAATTGATGGATTTTTCAGCAAGCGCTCATCTAGATGCCATGATGTTTTCCAATGCGCCTTCTAGTACATTTAGCTGGTATAGTGCCGAAAATTATGCAGCACAGGCTCTTACCGTAGAACTTGGGAAAGTGGCTAGAATTGGAGACAATGCCTTAGATAAACTCGCTGCATTTGAATTGGCAACGAGAGATCTGATTGCCTCGAGTGAATCAGAGCATATACCCCGTCCTCCGGTTATGTATCGTGTAAGTCGGACTATCGTTCGACTTCATGATGACTTTGATTTTCTCTTTGATGATGACGTGGAGAATTTCACGGCATTTAAACATGGTGAGGTTTTTGGTCATGATGGCGATAAACCATTGATGGCAAAAAATGAAGGTGAAGCGATTGTTTTTCCAAATCGACATGTAGTGATTGGACAAAGAGCAGCACTTATGGTGTGCCCAGTTAAAATTCGTTTTGAAGCCGATCAGCTCGTCTACGATTAACATACCTATTCAATCGATGCTTTCTATTTAAGCCGCTTCAAGGTATGGTTGAGCGATTATCACGTATACTCAGCCATACTAGCTTGTAAAGCTCTAATCGAATGTATTTAACCCAACTACTTGATCGCCAACATATTCGCTGGAAGCGCTATGCATTGGTGATCTGCTCCATTCTTATTTGCGTGTCTGCGCTCCATCTGATGGTCGGTGATGTTTTTATTTCACCGTTTTCTGAATTGTCGATGTTCCAAAAAAAATTGGTCATCGAATTAAGGCTTCCTAGATTATTTGCTGCAATAGTCATTGGTAGTGCGTTAGCTGTTTCAGGGGGAGTGCTGCAGGTGCTACTCGGAAATGTCCTTGCTGAACCTGGAGTATTAGGGGTGTCAGGAGGAGCTAGCGTTGTCATGGTCATGCTATTATTCTTGTGGCCAACATGGGCTACACCTGTAGGTTTCATGGTTGCTGCCATTATCGGTGCTTTGCTATTCACTCTGATTTTGGTTTGTGTGGCGACAATGATGAAACTGACGACGACTCGCTTACTGTTGGTGGGTTTTACTTTGGGCATTCTCACTGGGGCGATTGTGACTTGGGCATTTTATTTTAGTGATGACTTAAGTTTGAGACAACTCATGTATTGGTTAATGGGTGGTATCGGTGGCTCCAGTTGGTACCATCACGTTCTCACTTTGTTTTTGTTACCAGTTTTGGCTTGGTTATGTCTAAAAGGTCGAATGCTTGATAAGCTGATGATGGGGGAGCAACATGCCAAGCAGCTTGGCGTAGATGTGACTTCAATTCGATGGAAATTGATTGTTGCCGTTTCTATTTTAGTCGGAGGTGCTGTTGCATTGGGTGGTGTAATTGGTTTTGTCGGTTTAATCGTTCCGCATATAGTTAGGTTGACTCTGGGAGCAGGAAATCGCTACTTATTGCCTGTTTCTGCTTTAATGGGAGCTACTTTAGTTGTGTGCGCAGATATTATCGCCCGTATCACATTAGACTCAGCAGAGCTTCCACTGGGTGTAGTAACTACTAGTATAGGAGCTCCAGTTTTTATTTGGATGCTAATAAAACATCATGATTCGCGTTGATCATTTATCAGTAGGCTCACGAATACTGCCGCTGTCTTTTAGTCTTAATAGGGGTGAAGTACTGCATGTAATAGGGCCAAATGGAAGCGGGAAAAGCACTTTACTGACATCTATCGCTGGGTTACTAGATTTTGAAGGTGATGTGTTGATGAATGATGTAAATGTAGGGGAAAGCTCACTGGAAGTCTTGGCAATGAATCGAGCATTTTTAAGCCAAAGTTCTCACCCTGCGTTTAACCTTGATGTTTCATTTTACTTATCACTGTCTCTACCGCATCACAAAGTAAACGCTGACGCAGAGCAAGCGTTGAAAGAATTGACAGACTTGCTTGAAATTACGGATAAACTTCATCGTTCAATACACCAATTATCTGGTGGAGAATGGCAAAGAGTGAGGTTATGTGCGATATGTTTGCAGATCTGGCCATCGCTCAATCCTAACGCTCAACTTCTTATTTTAGATGAGCCAGCCGCGTCATTAGATATAGGGCAAGAAGTCTTTTTATATCGCTTAATTCGTAAGTTAGCGGATAAGGGCGTTTCGGTGATTATGTCCAATCATGATTTGAACCGAACTCTTAAATATGCCGATAACGCTTTGCTGTTAGATAATGGGGTGATGCAGTCATACGGATCAGTGGCAAAGGTGTGCACTGCTGAAGAATTATCTCGGGTATTTAAAGCCAGTGTTGAAAAAATTCAGTTTAAAGAACAACCTGTGTTGATTTTTAACTGAATAAAAAATGTGGATTTGGACCACCTCAGATATCACGGTCATGAAAACTGAGGTGGTTAGTAATCCGTTTAGATGATCAATGGAGAAAGATCAGCGGGACGATAGTAAACAGATTTAAGTACCTTGCCTTGGCGTATAGTTTTTGCTTCAGAGATAAAGTCTTCAGCACATTTTGCGATGATATAATCGCCTTTCTGGACGGCCATTAGTTTGATGCCTTGTTGAGCGTAATGGGCTTCTGTATCAGCATATTGTTGTTCGCTGCAACATACTTTGCTCATATTACTTGAATGAACTTCATCCCAACATGATATAAAGTCAATGCCTCTGTTTACTGCAACATTCAACAATAAGTCGATAAGATAGGTGATAGAAAGATTTGATTCCAGCGTGTGATCACCCAAGTGGACCAACCGTCCCATTAGTACATATACGGTATCAACAATGGCATCAGCTTGTTCAGTTTTACTATCTGCTTCAGCAAGCTCTGTCAACTCTTCGATTGCTAAAGAGGTATGCAGTGTGTCGGCTTTAGTATCTAACGTTTCTGGATTAGCAACGGGCAAATCAAACGTGGTGCGAAACTCGGTAATATCGCGATAAAGGTGGTCGAAAACTTCTTGAGTGAGCTTAGATAAGAACATGAATGAAACCAGAATTCGATTATAGTTGCCTTATACTACCAAAGCCCCTCTCTAGGTTCTATTGCAGTAACAAAATAAATAACGCATGAGCCCTCTATGCTGTTTGACATATGCTAATCTATTGATAATGACATTGATAGTTGTCATATCTCTAATGGCAGCTGAATAGGAAATGAGATGGTTGCAACAAGCGAAACGGTGATCCGTCGTCTTTACCAGATCACCAATGATTACCAGAAAGGCTTTGACATACAAATCACTCAATTGATTATGCTGGGTCTAGAGCGATTCAACCTTGACATTGGTATTTTGTCACGTGTCGAGAAAGACGTATACACTGTGCTGTATTGCATAACTCCGGAGGATGTCGAATTAAATCCCGGTGACATATTTGATTACCATTCAACATACTGCCAAATAACTTGTAGCTCATTCACTCCAGTCGCTATTGAGCATATGGGAAAAGACGATAAATATGCCAAACACCCTGCTTATGAAGCTTTTGGGCTTGAGTCATATATTGGCGTTCCTATTTTTATTGACGATGAGGTTTTTGGCACACTTAATTTTTCATCTGCAAGACCTCACACAAGATCTTTTGAAGATATTGACATTGATGCATTGAAGTTAATGGCTTCTTGGATTGAAGTCGAGTTGATCCGACGCAAACAAGAAGATCGCTTGCGAGAGCTTAATAGTCAACTGGAATATCAGGCTTTTCATGATGCACTCACCGGAGTTGCTAATCGTCGATGCATGTTTAAAACGATCCATTTAGATATAGAACGAATGTTATTGGCCGACGGAAAAGGCTCAATAGCGGTGTTAGATATTGATCACTTTAAGAAGGTTAATGACAAGTATGGTCATCAAGTGGGCGACGATGTGCTCAAAAAAACCGCTCAAGCTTTGAGGTCTAGGCTTGGTGACATGGATTTTATCGCTCGTTTTGGTGGGGAAGAGTTTGTGGTTTGGCTGCCTGAGCGTGATGTTGATGAGCGGGATAAAATATTTGAAAGACTCCGTCAATCTGTATCAGAGGTTGTCTTAGATAGGGATCCAATCAGCATATCTATCGGTGTTTGCCACTTCGATTTTGGCAAAAAAAAGGACTTAGAATGTAAAAGAACCGTTCTTGAGCACTTAATCGATCGAGCGGACACCGCTCTATATGAAGCGAAGAGGCAGGGACGTGATCGTGTTATAACGGTCACGAGTTAAGATAAATGACGTGCATGCATCCCCCTGCCATGTATGTGAGTTCTGAACTATTCACTGTTCTATTTAAACAAATAAGGAAATAACTTAACCAGCTCTTTCTGAGATAGGTTTTCGACTCTTTCAATATTTGTCTCTGGAATCGATTCAGGGTTTGGGTAGTGCTTGAGCACTTTTGCCATACTGTCTTCACGAATAAGATGAAAAATCGGGTAAGGCGAGCGATTGGTTAGGTTCTCAGCATCTTGCGGGCATGTACCTGCAAAACAATATCCTGGATGGAAGGTGGCCAATTGGAATATACCTTGCCAATTTTGTTGTCGCATCAGCGCCTCAACCCAATCAATAAATAAATTATATTCATCAAAGTCATTAAGCATCTTAGGTATGACTACAAGTGTTGTTTCTAATTCTTCAACTGGCTTTTTTTCTAATTCCAATAATTGATTGAGAATGTCTTCTAATAAAGTGTGCTCATTTTCTGCATTACTGACGAATATTTTGATCTGATTATTGCGTTGTGGCTTTGCTGCAAATGGACATAGATTAAGCCCAATAACCACATCCTTTAGCCATTGGTTGACATGTTGAACAACCATATTATTTGTATTTAGTGCTGTCATTTTGCTGATATTTTATTTTTGGTAACCAAGAATAGCAGAACCGATTCATTGCTGTAAGCGATTAAGTTTGGTTAATGCAGTACCATCTATGGAATCTTGTCTAAGTTGATAGCAAAGAACATAAATGACTAGATAAAGTATCAAACCTCCACTCATAACAAAGAGCCAACCGCCATGTTGCCAACAGTAAATCAGTAAAAAGCCTCCTAAACTACCGCCAACATAGTAGTGAACGAGATACAGAGCGGTGGCCGTTGCTTTAGCGGTCGTGGACTTTTGGCTCACCCAAGCGTAGGCAAGTGTATGGGTAAAAAAAGCCCCAAAGCTGATTAAACATAGCCCCAAAACCATCCAAGGCATGTGATCAACATAGGCGACTAGCATTCCAACCAAACTTATCGATGTACCTACAACCATCCCCAAAATGGGGTGGTAGTGACGGTTCCAGATAGAAGTTAACTTTGAGCTGATCGTTCCGGGTAAGTAACAAAAGAAAATCAGTGAGGCAAGTCCAATGGGAAGCGAATGTGGAACCTCGACTAAACGAAACCCCATTACTGAATAAAGATTAACAAATAGTGCGAAGTTTATTCCACCAATCAACATAGCCAGCATAATGGTTTTGTTTTTAAAGTGTTTTATCACTGCTCTATTGTGAAACCTCAGCATACCACCTTGAGGTGAAAAATGACGTTGTGTAGGTAGCATAGTCATAACAATCAGCGCGCCAAAACAGGTGATTATTGCCATGGCGATCACCGCTTGCTCCCAGCCAAAGGCATCTGTAAGCGTTCCACCAATAACTCTGCCACTGATCCCGCCTAATGAATTTGCTGCAATATAACCTCCAATGGCTTGATTAAAAGCCTTCGGAGACAGCTCCTCTGCCATATAAGCAACAGCGACTGAAGCAAATGCCGCAATCGCGACTCCCATCATTGCTCTCATCACGATTAGATTGATTAAAGAAGGGGACCACAACATACCAATTGAGATGACAGGCATTGAGAACAAGCCTAAGACCATGACTTGCTTGCGTCCAATAGTTTCAGATACTACTGCCCAAGGAACCAAACTGAACGAAAGTACAAGGGTTGTGGCGGCAAAGAGCCAGTTTATTTGAGTTTCTGTTACCGCGAAATGCGCAGCCATATAAGGAAGCATGGGTTGGAATAGGTAGAGGTTACAGAAAACAACAAAAGAACCAAGAGCAAGGGTGAAGATGACCCGCCGATATTCATTAGTTCTAAGCTCAATCATTTCATTAACTGCCTCACTAAAAACAACCAGTATTGTGATCAAAATATCACTCAAAACATGATTAATAAAATATATTAACCATATCGAGTTAATAAATAATATTTATGAGGCTGTGGTGGATACCAGACATTTAAAGCATTTTGTGGCAGTGGCTGAATTGAAGCATTTTACACAGGCAGCAAGAGAGCTCCATATTGCTCAACCAGCTCTTAGTATGTCAATAAAGAAATTCGAACAGCAGTTGGGAGTTGAGCTGTTTCGTAGAGACGATCGCCATGTGTCGTTAACTAATGAAGGCAGGGTATTGTACCAACATGCCAAGCGCGTGTTGCAGCAAATTGACGATGCTAAATTGGCTATCAATGAATTAAAAGGTCTTGAGAAAGGAGAAGTAAGGCTTGGAGCACCAAGTATGATGGGCTCCTACTTTTTTCCTCAAGTGCTAATGGCTTTTAAAGCACATTACCCCAATCTTAAAATTACTCTGGTTGACGCGGGGGCTCGCTCCATTCGACAAATGTTGCTTGAAGGTGAATTAGATATTGGCGTTATTGATGGACAGAATGTGCCAGAAGATCTTGAGACGGATTACTTATCTGAAGAGGAGATGGTGGCTGTTGTTGGATCGGAGCATTATATTGCAAATCGAGAAAGTATAAGTTTTGAAGAGTTCTTTGATCATGAGTTGGTTATGTTCAAACCGGGTTATTTTCATCGTGATTTTGTGGAAGACAAAGCTCGGCTTTATAAACGGGAAATTAAGTTTTCCTTTGAAACCAATTTACTGCCATTAATTTTGAGTGTTGTAAAACATGAATTTGCAATTACTGCGTTGCTAAAACTAGTTACAGACAATGAGACTGATGTTGTCGCTATTCCTTTTGATGATCCAGTTTGTATCCGCCTTTCACTTGCTTGGAGAAGAAATGGCTATTTATCTATTGCTGACAGAACTTTTATTGAATTCGTCAAACAATACGTTTGATAGAGGTTAAGTTTTGTGCTGAAAATAGCCAATCTTTGTAGTTGCAAGTCAATAAACTACTGGAAAAATGGCCGTACTTTCCTAGTCTAGATATAGAAGCAAATTCTAATAAACATGGATGCAAACTATGGCTAGACTGTTTTGGACGCTATTTTTCGTGTTATCTGCATCAGGTGCGCAGGCAACGAAGCCAGATATGATGAGAATCTACCTTGACGCAGACAGAACAGGGCATTTAGAGTCAGCTTTGTCGATAGAGCATGGTATTAAAGTCGCTTTTTCTCAGCATGGCGATCAAATTGCCGGGGTTCCAGTAGAATTTATAACTACAGACCATAGAGGTAATGTGTTGAGAAGCAAAAAAAATATGCAACGCTTCTTGGAAGACAGCCAAGGACTCGTCTACGTTGCAGGTCTGCATTCTCCTCCATTGATAAAATATCGAGAGTACATTAACAAGTCTAAAATATTGACTTTAGTGCCTTGGGCAGCAGGGACACCTATTACACGCTATCCAGTGGCTGAAGATAACTACGTATTTAGATTATCTGTCGATGATTCTAAAGTCGGTAAAATACTGGTTAATTACGCGTTAGCCCAAAACTGTAAACAGCCACACTTGCTGTTGGAAAATACAGGATGGGGAAAATCAAATCACAAAGCAATGATGGCGGCATTACCAGAGCCGCTTCAGGATAAAGTCAAAACAAGCTGGTTTAACTGGGGCATTAAAGATGTTGATGCACGCGTATTAATCCGAGAAGCTCAATCGAGTGGCGGAGATTGCGTATTATTAGTTGCAAATAGCCGTGAGGGTAAGCTCATTGTAGAAAGTGTCTCAGAAGTTAATATTGAACTTCCAATATACAGCCATTGGGGTATCACAGGTGGACAGTTTGCTCAAAATGTATCTTACGAAGTAAGGGAAAAGGCCAAATTGCGCTTTATTCAATCTTGTTTTAATTTCTACAGTTCTGAAAGTAATAGTTTTAACCAAGCGGTTTTTGCTAAAGCCAAGAAAATGTTTCCTGCCTATTTTGAGGACACAAACATTAAGGCACCTGCTGGTTTTATTCATGGGTATGATATTGCTAGCGTTTTAATCACAGCGACAAACAAGGTGAAGTTAACCCAAGACCCAGAAGCAAATAGAATGGCGGTAAAAGCCGCATTAGAATCGATGAGTGAACCAACTCAAGGTTTGGTAAAAAAATACCAAAAGCCTTTCTCCCCTTTCAGTGAAGATAACTTTGACGCTCATGAAGCGTTAGGCAGTAACGATTATTGTATGGCCATGTATGATGATAAAAATGCTGTCAAACTTTTACCTAAGTCTATTTAAACCTTAAGGTTATTTCACACTATGTTCAGGTTTGATAAGAGAAATGGAATGCACTTATTTAGTGTGTTTCTCGTTGTTGGTGCCTGTGTGTTTATGCTTGCCAGTTTTGCATTTGTTCAACACCAAGCGCGTGAGACGGCCCAAATTATCATTAATGAAAGTTTGAAAGTGAAGTTTGTCGCAATAGAACGCTACGTTTTTGAATTTTTTAAACTCCATGAACAGAGGCTAGATAGGGTAGCGTCACATTCAGTTGTCAAAGGAGCGACGTTAGAAGGTATCTCGAGTAAAGAATCTTTTGCTGACCAATTAGCACAGTTAAAAGGAACAGGTACAAGCTCGTATATAAATATTTATGATTTTTCCGGCGGAGTGATTTATCAAGAAAGAGAACTACCCACAGTAGTTGATGAATATTTAAAATCTGGTGTGGAGAAGGAAACTTTAATGCAAAGCGTTTCTTACTTTTTTTTTAAAACAAATGGACGTGATTTTTTATTACTGACTCTACCTGTTTTATATAACGGTTATGCAGAAGGGCTGAGCACATACGTAACACCACTCGATGAAAGTAATTTCTTTGAAAGCCTCGGTACCGATAAGATGCACTGGTTTGGTATTGCTCAAAACCGGCTTGGTTGGAACATGGATCCCCCCAACACTTGGCAGGTAGACATGTTTCCAATTGAGGGCACAGAACTCTCTCTTCTTTATTCAGTCTCCCCTAAGCTAGTGAGCAATGCTGAATCAAATCTTACTCAAAGTCTTTTAGAAGGTATGGTGGTGGCGACGAGCATCTCGCTGGTCGTTATGTTTATCTTTGGCCGACAAGTTTTAGTTTCACCTTTCCGAGCTCTGGCCGAATCAGAGCACCAACTATACCAGCAATCTGAAGAGCTTAAAGTGAAGGAGGCGGAATCAGCTCAATTAGCAAGAGTGGTTAAATACATGCGAGATGCTGTGGTCTTTACTGATTTAGACACCAAAGTCACTTGGGTTAATGGTGCCTTCGAACGCTTAACGGGTTATTCACAAGCTGAAGTGATGGGTAATAAACCAGGTAAAATGTTGCAAGGTGAAGATACGGACAAGGAAACTACTCGTAAAATACGTGAAGCCATAGATAGCAGAGCATCAGGCTTTTTTGAGCTACTGAATTACACTAAAAGTGGCCAAGCTTATTGGATTGAAATTGCTCTAACGCCACTCTATACAACAGACGGTAAGGTCGAAGGGTTTATGGCAGTAGAGAGAGATATTACTCAACGTGTAGAATTAGAATCTTCTTTAAAAGTCAAAGCTGTTGAAGCTCAGGCAGCAAACATAGCAAAGTCACAATTCCTTGCTGCAATGAGCCATGAATTGAGAACACCTATGAATGGTATTTTAGGTGTAGGTGAGTTGCTGAGTAATACGTCTTTAAATACTGAGCAGCAAGATTATGCTGATACTTTAGTTGGGTCCGGTCAACATATGCTCAATGTGTTGAATGATATCCTCGATTTTTCAAAGATTGAAGCAGGTAAGTTTGAACTGGAATTTGCTGACTTTCAGCTTAAAGACTTAGTGGACCGATTAGAAAGGTTGTATCAGCCATTATGTACCGACAAACAGCTTGAGTTTACTTGTGAATATTTTCAGCCCTGCCAAAAAGAACTTAACGCAGATGAAACGCGCATATCTCAAATTTTGCAAAACCTATTAAGTAATGCGGTTAAATTTACCAGTGAAGGCTCTATCGGTTTGTCAATTGAACTGCTCGAAAAAGATAAACAGGGTAAGTTGACGATACGAGTTTCGGATACGGGTATTGGTATCAGTACAGATAAACACTCGTCTATTTTTGACCCATTTTCACAAGCAGAAGCAGATACTACAAGGCGATTTGGTGGCACGGGGCTCGGTCTTTCAATCACACGCGATTTGGTCAAAGCCATGAACGGGACCATTGAGATGACTAGCGTGGTAGGTGAAGGAAGTCAGTTTACGATTGTTTTACCGGTTACCTTAATTGAAATAAAAAGAAGTGAAGTTAATGAGAAAGTTGTTCTTGAATTTGATGGAACCGGTTTAAGTGCGCTTATTGCTGAAGATACGCGTGTTAATGCTCTCGTATTAGGGAGGTTTCTCGCTAACAAAGGCTTTGAATATGAAGTAGTTGAAAATGGCCAGCTAGCTGTTGAGAGAGTCCAGCAGCGTCATTTTGATTGTGTGCTAATGGATAATCATATGCCAGAAATGGACGGCGTAGAAGCCACTAAAACCATCACTTCGCTCGATTTAGATAATCCTCCCATCATCATCGGATGTACCGCTGATGCATTTGAACAGACTCGCCAGCGGATGATTTCAGAAGGCTGCGCCGAAGTGATAACCAAGCCCATTAATTCCGCGCAACTTGATAAAGTGTTCCACGCCACATTTACTCCAAATAACACTAATTCGGCAAAACAGGCTTAGAATATTCCTAAATGGATAGCCTTTGATGCATTTTATGATCTTCTGCGTTAAAAACAATAACAATTATCAATAAAGTCTATTTTAAATATTTCTATAACTTGCAATAATTCAACCCCTGAATGTAACCAAGTTTTTTAATGCAATATGTAGAGCTTTGGCTGAAATAACACTCTGGTCCCCTTAGGTTAAACTCTGTTTTTGACGTAGCGTTCAGAAACTGGTTTTTACCAAAGTTACTTTTTTGTTAACGCTATCGCTTACTGATTTTTCACCTTTCAGATGTAATCAACTTAATATTATGAAATCAATTATTACAAAAGTCTGTTCAATACTGTTTATTGGAGGGGCTACGGCGTTTTCAATAACGTCATTGAACGCCATTGCCGCACCAGCCGGCTCACCTCCAGTCACATGGCCTAATACTCAATGTGCCTTGCCTAACGCCACTTTAGTTGATGGGGTATGTCAAAGCGCATTTAAGTTTGAGCCTCATTATACGTGTCCTGCTAATGCCAGCTTAAATCACAACAACGCTCAATGCTATGGCAGTGAAAATAAACCTATGTTCCTTTCATGTCCGAGTGGTTATAGTTTGGTCGACGGGAAAACGGGGAAGGAATGCCGTAAGGTTAACTATAGTAATCATTGCAGTGATTTTCTCCATGATCTAGATGGTCTTCATGCGAATCGGTATCAACATTGCGTGAATAAACGACTGTACGAATATGTTAGTAGGAGGTACCCTGCCGTTGTCGCACGACATTATTCCGGTATCCGATACTATGACTCACCAGAACCTGGAATCTATTGGGGAGACATTCAGCCCCCAGAATGGGCTTGCCCTCCAGGCTTTGAAGTGAGTGGCGGTTATTGCCGTAAAAATACCACCACAGCAGCGCAGCCGGTGTGTGCGAGCAATCAAACACTCAGCCGTAGTTTTGGCTTTACTGCCTGTATCGAAAATCGCAAACTGCCCGAGCAAACCTCACTTAAAGGCTACCTTGGCGATGGTGAAATTGCCCCAAGTTCGCAGCTTCAATCGACGGCGATTTACGGCCAATCAGCAAATCAACTACTGATGATTGATGCTGGTAATCAGAGCAATGTCTCACATATGCGGTTTGGGCATTTCAACCAAGATGGAAAACGCTTGGCATTGGTCAATAGCCCCAAGCTTAATGCTAACCTTGTTGACCAATCGCCGCCTCAGTTGATCGTGATTGAACACACGGGCAGCGATCCTATGGTGCTTGGTAAAGTTGAAGTACTTGGCCGTGCAGCGGATTTGCTCTTTATTAGCCAAGCGGGTGTGATTTGTCAGTCCTGTCAGTTTAGCAATACCCAGCGTGTCACGATTGCAAGCGGTGAGGCTGAGTTTGACCGGCAAGGTGCACTGGCAAACATCTCAACCAATCAAGGTGAAATTCAAGTTCGCGGCACTAATGGCTTGATCACTGATGATGCACTTATGGTCACCTTACTGGCCAACCGTATCAATCTTGATGGTCCTATCTCTACTTTAGCTAAAGTACATAAAACCATTGATGGTGAGATTGTGCTTGACCCTAATGGTGAGCTAATTGCCTCGCAAGGTAATGTGCAAGTCATTGCTGGTCGTATTACCCATGATTATTCGACAGGTAATAACCAAGTCGATGTGGTTGAGAACAGTGTACCATTAGTCGTCAAACACCCGATTGATGCGGGCAGTGTTTGGCTTCAAACCACCAACCAATACAGTGATATTGTGGTGGAGGATCATATTAACACTAAAGCCGATATTACCGTGCTCAGTGATTATCAGACTCACCAAGGTGATGAAAGTACCTCTCAACTGCTGCTTTCTAACGGTGATATCCATATTCAAAGCTTTGCTACGGCAGTATTAAAAGACGCGACCTTATCTACTTCTTCCAATGTCAATTTGCAAGGTCAAAATGTTCGAATCCGCCCGCGAGACAATTTCCAAGCGGCCAGTATTGAAGCGGGTTTGGTTAGCGTAGCTGCTGAGTTTGAATTTGAAAGCCAAGGCCTGGTCAGTGCTGATGAGATAAAAGTCGCGGCCAAGTTTGTTAACAATGTTGGCGGTGAGTTAATAGCGGCCAACAATTTATACGTTAACGGTGAAGAAAACATCAATAACTATAATCAAGGACTACTCGCGGCAAGTGATGTCACTCTAGTGAGTAAAAAATCCATTACCAATGGTTGGCTTGAAGGCTTTCAGTGTCAATATCCCGCAGATAGCTTTGACCAAGCACCGACAGCTTTGCGTCGCTCAAAACGCTCGCTCAGTGACAGCGCTGCTGACTCTCGACGTGGCGGTGGTGATATTCATATCAACCAAAATCAGATCCAACTCGGTACGGCTTCTGGTTTGGTAGCCAACGCGCAAAAAAAATGCGCTGAGCAAGGTAAAGTGGTTTCACAGATTGATGTCGATAACCGCCGCTCACTTATCATAGGTTTTAACATTGCCATGCAAGCCCCAAGCGTGCTCAATGTAAACCCACAGCTTAAAAAGCGAGTGAATAGCAGAGCCGCCAATGATGAGCCGATAGCCTTTGAACTAAAAGATACCTTTGAAACTCTGATTTCGGCGGAGAATAACCTCTATATTGAAGCGTCGAACTCTTTAAAAAATGTGTCATCAGCGCTTGAAGTGCTGACGGGTAACTTAAGTGTTCGCACGCCAAGAATTAGCAATGAACGTTACTTTATAGAATCAAATACCAATGTCGATAAATCTCGCCCTCATCGCGATATCCATATCACAGAAACGACTCAATATGTGAAATCCTTGTCGCCTCCACCTTATTTACTGGTTGGCGGCAATTTCTATATTGATGGTGGTAAAACTGCCGAAGATGAAATGGCCAATTCATTTGCTTCCGCCATCATCAACGAAGCAGGCAGCGTTGAAGTACTCGGTACGCTTGCGGGTAATATAGCCAGTTTGCGCTCACTGGGTTTGGTCACCCAAGAGCGAGTAGATCGCAGAGTCACCCATCACCATGCGCAGCGGTATTGTTCACGGAGGATACGTACGGGAATTAAAAAAATATGTGTCCGTCATAAAACACGGCGCTGGACCACCACCAGTTTTCATATCGATAAAAACCAAATCAATGGCCAGCTTATTTCACTGTTTGATATTCAACACCCTGACACCGACATTCAAGGTCTACTGACAACGGGTGATATTTCTTACGGCAAAGACTTCTAAAAAAGAATAAAAATAATGATGGATAAAAATCAATTAAACGAGTCGAGAGACAACTTGCCTCGTTGGAAAAAAATTACCGCGAGTGTAATGCTCCCCGTACTCACAATGACGTTTACTGCGCCGACTCTGGCGAGTATGCGCATCAATCAAACTATCGATCAGCTGGAAGATCATTTAGCGTCTTCTAGCCGCTATCTGCTTGACGCTCAGGTTGATAATTATATTGATCAATACAATCAAAACCTTGGTCAATTAGAGATTCGAGATGGTTTGACTGACTTACTAGGCGCCATCCTCACTGACAACCCACAATTTGAACCAGAAAAAGATTGGTCACCCATTCATGGTGACATTACCTTTTTTGTTCCCTTGCCGACACCAAAAGCTTATGGCAATGGCGCGATACAACGTGAAATCGTACGTTTTCAACTTAAACAGCTGATAGGTAGCAGTCGCATATCAGAGCTAGGTTTTAGCAGTTATGAGCAAATGCAGAGCGAATATTATCAAAACGCGCTCTCGTATATGCAAGATACTGGACATCGATTTGGTGACAAGTTATCTCAGCAAGACATCGATAATCTGCAATACGATATCATTTGGCCAGAAAAACGTTTTCTGCCGGGTGTAGGACGCGTCTTTATACCTTTTGTCTATCTCACGGCAAGAACTATTGACGCTCAATCAAGCTGCGTAAAAAGTGATATCCAAACTCCGCGTTTATCTGAATTTGATAAAGCTTCTCTACA
Organism: Vibrio hepatarius; assembly: GCF_018860525.1. GTDB lineage: Bacteria > Pseudomonadota > Gammaproteobacteria > Enterobacterales > Vibrionaceae > Vibrio > Vibrio hepatarius_B. The sequence goes on along the minus strand of NZ_JAHKPM010000045.1, from coordinate 6,515 downwards.
ACATGCTATTGCAAAAGGCATGTCTGACTTGGTGCACGAGTCACGCGACAGCAGCAGCCATTATTACGAACGTTTTTCTTCGCCATTGACAGAGTTAACCGATGGGCTCACGCAGTTTTATCAGCAAAGCAGTGAGGATGCTAATGTCCGCTTTGAAAACTACGATTGCCAAACCGGAGAGCCTGTAATTCCCGATTACATTGGTTCAGCTTATATTCAGCGTGATCTCGTACGTCAGCAGCTGAATGGCTTACTTAATCGCAGCTACCTTGTCGCGCCTAGAGCTTATGACACCTATGAAGATATGGCGCAAGAATTGTATCAAAATGGTTTTCAATACCTGCAAACCAATGATCTGATTTTTGGCCAAAAACTCACCCAAGTTCAAATGGACAGTTTGCCTAAGGATATGCTCTGGCCTGAGTTTGAAATTCTTGCCAATGGCTCTAAGGTTTTGGTGCCAAGAATTTATCTCACGGCACAAACCGTTGCAGCCAACAAAGTCGATGGCACTACATTTAGCCTTGGTGAAGGCACCATTACGGCCACTGATTTTCTCAATAAAGGCGGTAAAGTGATTGCCATGCGGGATACGTTAATTCGTACTCGTAACAGCTTTACCAATGACAAGGGCTATTTGAGTGCCAAAGAGGGCATTCAGCTTGAAGTGGGCGGTTTATTGTCTAACCTGTCTGGCACGATTGAAGGCAGAGACGTTAAACTCACCGCTTATGCACTGAAAAACCAGACCTTAGTCTACCGCTATGATCATGCTTACGGGTTTAATGAACAGGCGCAGCAACTGGCGAAAATTGAGTCTTTTGGCGATCTTAATATTCAGACTGCCAGTCACTTTGTCAGTATAGGTGGCCAGTTCTCGTCCCAAGGTGACTTGAAAGTCAATGCTGGCGGTGCGGTACATCTACTTCCAGCCGAAGTGCGCCATAGTGATGCACAAAGCGGCAACGGTTGGAGTCAATCGAGTCAATCATTGACTAATATCCAAACTAAAATGTCAGCAATCGATCTGCTGTCTATTGCCACTAAGCAAACTATCCTATCACGAGGTTCGATACTCGAAAGTCAGGGCACATTGGAACTTCTTGCCAGCCAAGGCATTCATTTACTCGCGGCGCAAGATCATTATAGCTGGCACAAACTTTTTGAAGTCAATGGTAGTGGTGCTTTTGACACATCACTCAAAAGAGAGGAGAGTGAACAACGCTCGCAGGTTGTCTCTACTTTGTTAAAAGCGGGCTACGATCTCATCCTTTCAACGGAAGCTGGCCCTGTTCAGCTAAAAGCGACGCATTTAACTAGCCACGGGTTAACTCGCGTAACTGGAGATACAATCGATTTAGAGTTGGAACTTGAGAAGTACTTCTACAGTTTTGCCGAGTCTTCTGAAGATCCGATTGTCGTAAGTCAAAAAGGCCATGGTATTTCGAAAGAAACCGCTCATATGTCGCAATTTCGCGCTCAAGGAGGTTTAGTCCTTGATGCAAGAAATGGTATCACCATTGAACTGCCAAGAAATCCTGACCAAAAACATATTGATCACCATGCGTTGATTGATCAATTAGCGACGAACGACGGCTTAAGCTGGATAAAAGACATAAGAGATAATCACCCAGATGCACGATGGGAAGAGATTGACTTAGTTCTTGAACAGTGGGATTACGACCAAACCAGTCTTAGCCCAGCCGCAATGGCGATATTGGTTGTTATTGTGGCTATCGCTACTTCAGGTGCTGGAACAGGAGCTGCTGCCGGTGCTGGTGGAGCTGGCGCGGGTGCCACTGCTGGTGGAGCCGCTGCTGGTGCAGGAGCCGCCGCTGGTGCAGGTGCTGCTACTGGTATGAGCGCTGCTGCTTCTGCCGCATTAACTGCAGGGACCAAAGCACTTATTGTTCAAGCGTCGGCTTCAATGATTGCAAATGATGGTGATATCTCAGATACGTTTGATCAATTAACGTCATCTGAATCAGTGACCAGTCTTGCGACAAGTATGATCACCGCAGGTGTTATGCAGGGGCTCGATTTAAACTTTGTTTCTGATGGTCTTAATGGTGTTGGCGTCAATGAGGTTGTCGTTGATATTGCTCAACAATCGGCAAACTCAATTTTTTCATCTGTGGTTGCAGTTCAAGTTAGCAGCATCCTTTCTGGTGAAGGCTTAAGCGGCATCGATGATTTTGACAATATGGTCGTCAACGCTGTCGTGACTTCTTCGATTGCAATGGTTGGCGAGAAATTAGCCAATAAGATCAGTGAAGCCAAGAGGGGCGACAATCCTATTTCAACCGCGTCTGGTTACATTGCGCACGCTGCGCTTGGCTGTGCTCTTGGTGCCGCACGTCAAATTGCAGCTGGGGGTGATAGTGACGAAAATGTATCAGGTTGTGGCAGTGGCGCTGCTGGAGCTGTGGTTGGTGAGTTTACGGCAGAGTTATACAAAAGTAATACGGACTTTGAGGAAAAGCTTGCATTACTTGAATCTGAGTCACGAGTCTTCACAGACAAGTTTCTTAATGACATGAATAACCCAGAGGTTAACCCGCAATCGCTTCAATACCGTCAGCAGTTGACTCAAGATCTGCTAAAGATACAAAAGATGGGTGGGGATGTTGGTCGATTAGTGGCAGGGATCACCCTCTTTGCAACAGGGGCCAATCATAGCAACATAGATCATGCCATGTTTGCTGCGGGGAATTCAGCCGAAAATAATGCTTTCTTTATACCGGTTCTTATATTTGCGTTCAACACGTTAATGGTCGCCCTCTTAGCGGAAAGCATTAAAGAAACCGTAGAAGAAGTTTGGGATATTATAGAAAATCCTGAAAGCCTGACCGATGAGGTTATCGAAGCCAAAGTCAAAGAGTTATTGGTTGATAAGCTGATTGAGATGGGAATAGACCATATCTTGAGATTAAAGCTGGTCAAGAAAGGGAAGGAGGCCATTCTTGAGGCAATAGAAGATTGGTCCGCTGACGATGTGCTAGATAAGATGATCGACCATGCCAAGACTGATGGCCAGATGTCACCTCATCTTGATAAGTTAGAGCAGATCCGAGAGAAAGTCAGTGACAAAGCGTCTTCTAGTAAGCCAAAGCCGACTATCTTTAACTCAGCAGGGGCAACTGTACCTGATCATTTGCCTATTTCTCAAAAAGATTATGACGCTATCATTAATCTGGAAAGAGGCAATAGACCTAAAGATCCACGTTCGTATTTGAGCAACGAACTCGTGGATGCTCACGAAGCGTTGTTTAATCAAGAGGGCGCGGCTTTTATACAGTTTGAAGCAGGTTTGGATAACTTTGATTTTCCGTCCCTTGTACCAAGGAAGTTTGCGGGATTGCCAAGTGAGATGGATCAAATAGTAGCTGAGTACAAAGCATCTGGTAATGATATTAGAGTGTTGAATAAGCGGCTCAGTTTGGGAATGAGTGATGATGCAATCAAAATGGCCTCAAAACGTAAGATAATATATGTAAAAATTAAACCAGATGATGAACGTTTCCAATTTGAAATGCCCAATGGAAACGAATTTGGAGCATTTAAGAATCAATGGGTACCAGGAGGACTAACAAAGGATGGAACAAAAGAAATTGTAATTGAAGGTGCTCACAATATAGAACACAATAACAGTATAGAAACCTTGAAATCATTTTTTACTGATGCGGAGTACTTATAGATGGAATATAGCTTATTCGAGTATGCGCTTAAGAATGACGAATGTAATAGCTTCTTTAAAGGAAAGGATGACTATTATCAGCGTTCAGAGAGGGATGAACATGAATATGGTACCAATATATGGATAGTGCTAAATGACATAAAATCGGGGCGAGTTTCTTGTGAGGACTTTTCGAATCAGTTTGGTATTTTTGTGCAAAGTTTGAACTTTTCGGATGAAGATCGAAAACACTTTTTCCAAAATGTTCACTGTTACTTAACAAATGTCTACAAGTATAAAGAAATTGATAAAGATATTTTATTCAGTAATCCCAAGGTCGAATTAGTGGTGAAAGATTACCTTAAGAACAACTGTCATACAGAGTACGCTCAGCGTTTTATTCGGAGTGTCCAAGATAAGTTTCCTAAAGCTATAGTTATCAGCTACACAAATAATGAAGATTAATTTTGCAACAAAAATAATTTTTCCTTATAAGCTTTAATAGATGGACAGGTACGAGGTTGGATACCTTGAGCCGACCATTGACAGTGAATATATGCCGCTGTGGTTGGTAAAAGGGGAGTTTCCAAGCTTTTACGCTCTAGACCCAGAGTATAAACAGCTATTCCCTCACCAAGCTGAAGATGCCTAATAGGCCATAAACCCAAAGCCCCTTAGCTTAAGTGCTAAGGGGCTTTTTTGTGCTTGAAAGTAACTTTTGGTGCGTATGAAGGAGAATGGGTACTTGGCGGCTTTACCAAAGGTGGAGCAAGAGAAATTGCAATTGAGGGCGCAGAAAAAATTCAGCATAATGGCGATATCGATTCCCTTAAGGCGCATTTTACTGAATCGGAGTATTTGTAAATGAGTAATGAATCTTTTGAGTATGCACTGGTGAATAATGAGGTTGATCAATATTTTAAAGGCTCAGGTAACTACTTATGTTTAAATAGGGATTACGGAGTGCACAACTATGGTCCTGCTCTGTTCTTGGTGTTACGTGATGTTCAGTGCGGTAAAATTGATACTGAGCTATTTGTGCACGAGTTTACATCGTTTGTAAAAAGGCTAAGAAATAACCCAGAAGATCAAGAGCATTTTTTTGGTAACATTGAAGCATACGTTCGAAGAATTTATCTAAGTAAATCAATCAATATAGATGTATTGTTCGATAGCGAAGTTTCGTGCTCAGCGATTCGACATTATTTGAATGACAATAAAGATAGCGATGTAGCAAAGCGAGTGATGTCTTATATCCAACGGGATTTTCCGCAGGCAAAGATTCTGACTTATCTTGAATAGACGACTGCATAAAAGATAGGCACTGAGATTAGGTGCCTTGAGCCGACCATTGACAGTGAATATATGCCGCTATGGCTGGTCAAAGGTGAGTTTCCAAGCTTTTACGCCCTAGATCCAGAGCATAAACAGCTATTCCCTCACCATGCTGAAGATGCCTAACAAGCAATAAACCAAAGCCCCTTAGTTAAGGGGCTTTTTGTGCGCGAAAGCTGCTTTTTAGAAGATTAAGAAGATAGTCTAGACAAGCTTAAAGCGAAGTTTACTGATGCGGAGTACTTATAGATGGAATATAGCTTATTCGAGTATGCGCTTAAAAATGACGAATGTAATAGCTTTTTTAAAGGAAAGGATGACTATTATCAGCGTTCAGAGAGGGATGAACATGAATATGGTACCAATATATGGATAGTGCTAAATGACATAAAATCAGGTCGAGTTTCTTGTGAGGACTTTTCGAATCAGTTTGGTATTTTTGTGCAGAGTTTGAACTTTTCGGATGAAGATAGAAAACACTTTTTCCAAAATGTTCACTGTTACTTAACAAATGTCTACAAGTATAAAGAAATTGATAAAGATATTTTATTCAGTAATCCCAAGGTCGGATTAGTGGTAAAAGATTACTTTAAGGACAACTGTCATACAGAGTACGCTCAGCGTTTTATTCGGAGTGTCCAAGATAAGTTTCCTAAAGCTATAGTTCTCAGCTACATAAATAATGAAGATTAATTTTGCAACAAAAATAATTTTTCCTTATAAGCTTTAATAGATGGACAGGTACTAGGTTGGATACCTTGAGCCCACCATTTCATTTGTTCTACCGAAAACTGAAGCTGACGCCCTATTAAAATCAACAGGTGGGAACCCTAGAGCCTTAGAAGAAGCTTTAGGCTTACCTGAAAACTTCTTAGATGGAAATACATTGTTGCGTGTTAATGTAGCCAGACCTAAAGAGCTTAATCTTAGAGTTCCATCAGGTAATGAAGCTGGGGCTAATGATTTATGGTTGCCCGGAGGTAAACTTCCTAACGGAAACAGAGAGGCAATAATAGATGCCGAGGACATTAAGCCAGAAAATTTATCTGTAAAAGAATTACTTTTTGAGAAATAAATATATGAAATTTGAAGATACTTTTTTTAGTAGAGGGCATAGATTTTCTGTTGGTGTTGAAAAGGAATCTGGCAGATATTATCTGTCTATTCCTGTGAGTAACAGAGTAGTTGATTATGAAGAATACTATGAAATTGGTGCTGATAACTTTAAGTTATATCAAGAGCATCCTGAGTCAGCAAATGAGTTTGTAAAACAGTGTAGAAACCGACAAAAAGATGATCTTTTAATTTTAAAGCCGGGGAATAATCGAGGAGTGGCTTGCTAGAGAAAGAAAAAATAAATAAAGGAAAGGCACCTAATGGCGGTGCCTTTTTTTATAGAAGTTGATAGTACAAACACGTAAGCTCTATAAAAAAATACTAAGAGAAAGTACTAGAGGGCTATAGCCGAAGATTTTTTCTTTGATATGGTGACAGAAAATCTATA
>NZ_JAHKPM010000051.1 GCF_018860525.1 Vibrio hepatarius | reverse complement strand
CATCTAAGCGGAGAAGAGCCGTAAAAGTATCTTGAAGCGTTAACGCTAGTATCTATTGAAGGTTTTCTTTTATCCTATCAAACCAACCACAGACTTCTTCATAAGCTCCAAGTTGTTTGAGATCCTCGGTTGTAACAAGCGGGGCAGCTTTTTCGGATAGAATCCTTTTTATCGACCCTGCACCTTCACCTGCTATTTCATTATTGCCAGCAGCCTTTAGCTTCTTCAAAAATATCGATAAATCCTTTGGAATATTCTTGTGTTTCCATATATTTTCCCAACCATCATCTAAGAGAATGAACTCATCGTCAATAGGGTAAACTTCTTTAAACAAGCGGGGATGAATATAATTTTCTACCTCTAGCATATTGGTTAATGTAGCCCAAGAGCCTTCTCTCTGGTTAACTTGATCGACAGCAAGCTGGTACTTAGATACATCATTGTCATAAATATGAACTTCAGGCTTATTCAGTTTAGCTAAGTAGTTGTTATTAACCCAATGCATTAAAGTGCCACCGCCTAAGCATATTGTTAATATGCGCTCATCGTTTTTCAAGTCTAGATCGAATAGTTTGCCCATATGACTAAAAAATTCAACATCAGTTGGCCCTTCCAGACAAAGGATCGTTTGCACACCTAAGTTATCTATTGAGAGCGATACGTCAGGTAACATGCCTAAAGTATTTGCAATAGCCTCCAAGTTTTCTTGACTCCCTTTACGAACAATAGTGGAGCCATCTATTCGATCAATAAATCGGATTTTATCTGTGTTCACCAGCCCCGCCAGCGACGGGCTATGCGTTGTAATCAGCACTTGAGTATTAGAATTTTCCGATAGCTCTACAAGAGCATTAAAAAGTTCAACCTGCCATGTTGGGTGCTGTGATGTTTCGGGTTCTTCAATTGCGTAGATAACGTTACGCTCTTCTGAGTTCTTACGCTCTGCTTCCGCACGGAAGTAGTTAAGCAAAATTAACCGCCTTACACCACTCCCTCTTTTATTGATCGGAATGCCATCGTCACAGTTGAATGAGAACGAAAATAATGACTCCCAAGGCTTGTGGGTCATTTCAGGAGAAAGAACATCGGCAATCTCTGGACTCATCTCCTTGAGTTTTGCTAATGTATTGTGTCCTAGTTGTTCAGCTTTGTTTCTAATTTGCTCTTTTACATCTTCAAGCTCACTCTCTAATTGACTAATGGCTGTTTTTGTTATGGCTTTGAGAGGGTCTTGAACTTCTTTATCTGAGTCTTTGTTTGCACGGTCAGATTGAAAAATAAAGAACAACGGCAAGTCTAACTTTAATGACTCCCAAACTTTCTTCCCATCCTCTTTATCAATAGGGATTTCTATAACAGAAAAATCATTCACATTTTCAACACCGTATATTGCTTGACGGATGGAAGAGCTTTTATGCTTCCTGACTTCGTTGACATCAAGCTTGTCTTGATAGTCATCTAAAAGTTTCTTTAAATCTGCAATTTTCTGGGTTATCAGAGGAGGGCTAAATGCAGTTGGGTAGTTGGCAACTAGATACGTTTTTAGGGATGTTGCCATTAGTTTATCTTTTGAACAATCCCATACTTTCTTTATAGATAGATTGTTGTCACTGTCTAGAAGATACTCCTTTTTCAGGTCTGTTGGTACAGTATCTATCGTGTATTCCTTATCTTCAGGCTTGAAGGAGACTTGAATTGACATGAAGTCTTGACCAGCCGAATGAACATTGTGGTCGTTAATATCTATTTTCACCGTATCATTATTGAAAAATATCTCTAATGCTTCGAGAAGCGTAGATTTACCGATGTCATTTTTACCAATTATCACATTAAAATTTTCATCAAAATTAACAAACACATCCCTGTAACCACGAAAATTTTTCAACGTCAATTTTGTAATCTTCACCCCGTACTCCTTTAGCCAATGAGAGAAGAAAGATGAGGGCAATCCTCATAACGCTATGACAAACGCTCAACCAACCTTTATAGTGTAATAACCCAGAGCGATGATCAACTAAATGCATAATGAGGCATTAGATAAGTTAGGTCAATGAACAGATAATTCGATCTTAGAGATCAATTACTCTAACGCAGAAAGGCGCAAAACCACGACCAAGATACAAAGCGGCCCCAACTCCACACTGCAAACCCCATCACAAAACCACAAATTTCCGCTGAGGGTAGAAACCGTCACTTTCACTAGCCTTACGATCTCCTTAAACACCCTTCTAAGCAAATACACTATTGAGTCAGTTACTTTATCAGCCTCTTTCAACGTTCACTCAGTGGTTTAGCGCAGTGATGATTTCCACATAACTTGTTACAGTTAAGCCATTTAATATGCATTTAGATTGATTACCCGCAGTTGTTGGGTCACAAGAGTGAAGCGGTATGGCGAATGATATTGAGTTTACCTTTGAGGTTTCAGGTTTTTTAGGGGCGTTCAAAGTAGAAAGTTTTCGGGTGACGGAAGCCCTGTCTACCCCGTTTGAAATGAGCCTCACCGTATTGTCTGAAAATGATGGCATTACCTTTGATGCGCTGAGCAGAAAAACCGGCGTGCTGAGTGTGTATGGCCAAGGCGCGGCGGCGGCTCGCCAGTTTAATGGCACTATTTCAGAGCTAAGTTATTTAGGCTCTGGGCGACGCTATTCTCGCTACCATATCACGCTGGTGCCGCAGCTTTGGTTTTTGACCCAGCGCCAAGATTGCCGCATCTTTCAAAACAAAACCGCGCCAGACATTATTCGTGATGTCTTTGATGATGCGGGGATGAGCGATTACCGCTTTGAACTAGCCGCTCAATACCAAGCAAAAGACTACGTTGTACAATACCGTGAAAATGACCACCACTTTGTGCAACGTCTTTTAGCCGAGCATGGCCTGTGGTTTTACTTTGAGCACAGCGACGCGGGGCATACCATGGTGATTGTGGACAGTAATGATGCCATCCCTGAGCTGATTAGCACGCCACTTAATGCGTCTTATCTTGGCCCTATGCTGTTTCAGTCTCAAGGTGGCGGCGTGTCAGATAAAGAGCACATTTTCGACTTGGAGCAGGTACACCGCGCCCTCACCAGTGATGTGAGTTATAGCGATTACAACTACCTCACGCCGAAAATACCGCAAAACAAAACCGCCCAAGATGGCGTGAATACAGATTTAAAACGCTTTGATTACCCAGGGCGCTATACGTCACCTGATTTTGGCGGCCTGCGCAGCAAAGAATGGATGTCGGAATACGCGGTAGATAGCCACCAAATTCAGGCATCTAGCAATATTATGCGCTTGGCATCGGGGCTGAGCTTTGATATTAGCGAGCACCCTCGCTCATCAATAAACCGTGACTACCTGATGCTCTCGGTCATGCACCTTGGTGAAAACCCACGCGTGCACGAAGAAGAAGGCTCAGATGCCCCAACGAACTACCAAAATCAGTTTGTCTGCTTGCCGCGGGATGTGACCTATCGCGCCCCCAAAATGGCCTCACCTGTGGTCGATGGCACGCAAACGGCTGTGGTGGTTGGCCCTGCGGGAGAAGAAATCTACACCGATGAACTTGGGCGGATTAAAGTACAATTTCACTGGGACCGCTATGGCCAAAGTGATGAACACAGTTCATGCTGGCTGCGAGTGAGCCAATCCATGGCCTCGCCTAATTGGGGCGCAGTGTATTTGCCCCGCATTGGACATGAAGTGGTGGTGACCTTTTTAGAAGGTGACCCAGACAGACCACTTATCACAGGCGCCGTGTATAACGGTTTACACAAACCGCCTTATGAATTGCCCGAGCACAAAACACGCACCGTCTTTCGCACTCAAAGCCACAAAGCCGACGGTTACAACGAAATGCACTTTGAAGATGAAAACGACCAAGAAAAGATTTACTTTCATGCTCAAAAGGACATGAAAACCGACGTGCTGAATAATCGCTACCGAGACATAGGTAATGATGAAGAGCTTGAAGTGGGTCGAAACCAAGAAAATAGGGTCCATGGCGATCGCAAAGAAACCATTCATGGCCATAAAACCTCAGAGACAAAACAAACCTTTAAAGAACAAGTCGACCAAGACGTAACGGTAACTTACAACGCCAATGAGCAAAAACAAGTCGCAAAAGATCAACACCTATCGATTGATGAAAACCGCCAAACCAAAATTGGTAAAGATATGTCTTTGCAGATCGGCGGTAAAGCTGCTCTTGCTGTTTTAGAGGGATTATCAGCCAATATCGGTGTGGATGACTCATTGCAAGTGGGCGGCAATTTTAACGTCGATGTACAAGGCAATACCTCTTTTCGAGCCGATGGCGGCACAACGATTATTTCTGGAGATGAAATCAAAGTTCAAGTCGGCTATGCAGGATTAATTCTAAAAAGTAATGGTAATATAAAGCTTTACGGCTCTTCAATTACCATTGATGGTGCGGCTCAAACGACAATAAACGGCGGAAAAGTGGCAATAAACCCAGACAAAGGAAATGCAAGGCTTAATGTCGCGCCGCCTTATGAGTCTTTTATGCGTTACAACCAGCGTATTGTGTTGCAAGACCAAACCACAGGGGCGGTTCATGCCAACAAGGCGTACAAACTCGTGTTTGAAGACGGCAAAGAAGTGATTGGAAAGACTAATGCTAAAGGGGAAACATCCTTGATTAATAGCCAAGATTTAGAATCCTCGTTTGATATTTACTGGAGAGAAATATAATGAATGACGACATGTGGATTCATGCCGGTAGCTCAAAAACCACCGATGCCAAAGATAAAGAGCCAGTAGTGATGCACGCCCCTGCGGGCAATATGTTTTGGGCCGATGATCAAAGCGGGCAAAACCTTGATATTCAATTTGCGGTCAATGGCAAAAAAAGCCCTTCTCTACCTAAAGAATTTACGCCAAGGGCCACTTTGATCCGCAATACGGTTGACGAAACCTGCAACTCGTTAGAGCTGTATTTAAATGGCCAAAGTCACACTTTAGTGGAGCGTGTTCCAACAGAAGCCATCACAGCCCCCGGCGATTTAAGAGCCGCGTTCATGACGTGCCCAGTAAAATCAAAACCATACAAGCCGATGCTAACTGTTGATGAAAATAGTGACAACGAATATCTCAATATCTATAAGGCAGATGATTCTCTCGATTTACCTGAGAGTAAACTAGGAGAAACCTATCATATTGATGATATGCCAGAACCCGTCATAGCCGCGATATATGAAACTCTCAGTAACAATTCTCTTATACAAAATACTGTCGCAACAGCCCTAAATGAAGGGACAAACCAATACCAAATTTTTGATTACTATAAAGAAAAATATGGCTATGAGGCTGCTAAAGGATATCTGAAAGAATTAATTGCAGAAGGCCGCTTTACGGTTATAAGAGTAAAACAATGGGGAGGAAAACTAGGTATAGCATTCAAAGGAAATGCAAGAACGCGACGCTTTCTTACCTCTATTAACTACGGAATTACCCATGATAAAGTATCTGTTTTAAAAACTTATGTCGAAATATCAGCGGGTAACGGCCTGAAAAACACCACTAGTCAGATATTTAAAGAAGCCATCCCATGGAAGGGAGGTAATATTATTGGATTCGTATTTGCTACCTCATTTGATGTGTATGATTTTTTTAAGAAAGACATTGGAGAACAAAACATTGCTGAATTTGCAGGAGCGTTAGGAGTAACAACTCTTAAAGTTGCTGCCGCATCATTTGGGGCATTAGGTGCTACTGCGTTGCTTATAGCTGCATTCACGACATTTCATCTAACGCTGCCTTCGCTATTAGTTTTAAGCTTTGGCTTGTTGGCTACAATCGTTATCGGTTACGCAATGGACTACCTCGATACAAAATACTATTTGAAAGATAGTACAAAGGCTTTTTTGAAAGAAGCTTTTCCAGACTTAACTACAGAAAATATACTTAATCACTTCCTGTCTGACAGCGTAGCGAAAGGTATACGTGAACAAGAAGATAAGATAAATCAATACATAGGAGAGCATGCGATGCAAGGCTCTGGAATAATGGGCTTTTAGGGAGATTAATTTTGGAAAATAGAGCGGTAACTGAGAAGTTAAAAGTATTGAGGGCCTGTTTTTTTGGTTTCTTTGCTATTTTTGGTTCAATACAATGCTTACTTTTTTTTGACGATGCAAGTATCTATGCAAAACTACCTATTATTGCCTATTTCACATTTTTTATTATTTCTGGATTATTTATCCTAAAAGTAAGTTTTTATAAAACAATACGTCATTTCACGGAGTTTTCAATTGTTATTATTATATTTTTCATATACTCCTTATTGAACTTATTTATTTCCCCAATAACAATACAATCTACATATATTTATGATATTTATAGCTTGTTCTCAATTATAATACTTATCTCTCTATTAATTGGTATAACACTCAGTAGATACCTCTCAATAAGAAAAGATTTTAAAGACACACCATACAAAATACAGATCAGAGACTCAGAGATAGAATTAAAGTCGATGAACTTTTGGTCAGAGCTAAGCCTCAAAAAAGCATTGTGGCTAGAAAAGCCTATTAAATCTCTAAAATACGGAATGTCTTACTTTATTATTTTTGTAGGAGGTTCGGCTTCAGGTCTTTCTTTAGCCATTGCAGAAGGTCTAAAGCGTTCTGATTGGCTTAGTTCCTCCATTAACACTCACGCTTTTCTCTTTTTTACTCTTGGAGTTCCTGTTGCTCTTGCAAGTGGTATCTTGTTGTATCCTCTACTTTCACACTTATACCGTTGGCGTAAACTGGTCAAAGAGATTAAGCAAGAATATGGCAGTTACACCGTTCTACTAAACTTAGATAACAAGCCTTATTCTGAGTTAAAAGCAGATCTTGCCAAAAACCTCTGATTGGACTGCTTCATGTTTGAGTTTTAAGAGGAAATCATGGACATTAATTCGGAAAGAAACCGGGTATCTGGCTTAAGAAAAAGCATTCTATCTATATTTGCAATTTTCTCCTTTTTCGAGATTATTAATTTTAGATAACGTTTTTACATTAGCCACATTACCTATATTATTATATTTTATAATATCACCGGTTATAATACTAAAAATATGCCTTGTAAATTATACTTACATTAAAAATCACCCTATTGAAAACATTACATTAATAATACTATATTTTTTATATAGCTCATATAATTTCATATTTTCATCTGTTTTTATCAATGTTAGAAATACGTTTGACACCCACTTCATGTTATCCGTCATCATGTTTGCATTTTTAATGATAGGTATTATTTCTGGCAACTTTTTCAAAAAAGATAGAGATGTTAATTTATTTAAAAAGGAAACAATTATAAGGGGGAATGAAATAGAACTAAGGAAATTTAACCCTTGGGCTGATCTTAGTCTTGATAAAGCACCTTGGTTAAGAAAACCACTTAAAGGTCTTCATTATGCTGTTGCTGTTTTCATCCTACTTATCGGCGGTTCTGCCGCAGGCCTTTCTATTGCTATTGCAGAGGGTTTAAGGCGATCAGGTATTTTAGGTGACGAAATAAACACCTATGCTTTCTTATTTTTTATTATGGGCGTACCAATAGGAATAGCAATAGGTGTTGTTATTGCTCCACTTCTTTCATACTTATACCACTGGCGTAAACTACTCAAGACGGTAAAAAAAGAACACGGCAGCTACACTGTTTTGTTGAACTTGGAAAAGAAACCCTACTCTGAGCTAAAGCAAGGGTTGAGTGAAGGTTAAAGTGGAAATTTATTCAGATGATGATTATAAGGCTGAATGTATAAGGTCAGATTTGATAATTACTTCCGTAATAATGGCGTTATTTCAAATCGCATATGCTTTTTTCGATTCGCAATATTATGCTACTGTTTTCTGCTGGTTAGCATTTTTGAGTGTGATATTTTTTCAAAGTTTTCTTTACACTCGTTTTGGGATAGAGTTTCTAAGAAGAAGAGTTTCTTCACGAGCAATATTAATGGGTTACTTTATCATCGGCCTGACAATGTTCATGCTAAGCTCAGTAATAGTTCATTCAAAAAAAGTCTTTGACCCCATCTTTTATATGTTTATATTGCTGATATTATCATTACTATTGGGGATATTAGCTGGATTGTTTTTTAGTGACAAAGCCATATTATTTAATAACAGCAAATACGTCAAAATTAGAAACAACGAAATAGAGATAAGAAAGATTGATCTTTTCGGAATTTTAACGCTAAAAAGAATGCCTTTTCTTAGAGCACCATTAATAAAGTTTCGAAATATTATCTCTATTTTAGCTGTGCTTATCGGCACTGGCGGTGCTGGCATTGGAATGGGGATTGCGGAGATGCTTAAGCGGTCAGATGTACTTGCCCCTGACATGAGTGTACATGCGGTACTATTTTTTAGCGTTGGAATACCACTTCTGTTTGTACTTGGAATATTAATATACTCTACAATGACATACTTATCCGAGTGGCGTAAGTTAGTCGCGAGCATAGATAAAGAGTATGGTGAACATGTGATAATCTATAACTCCAAAAAGAAGTCGTATAAGAAGATTAAAGAGATAATGGCAGAGAAAAGCCTTAATACTAGCTGCGAAGGATAACTGTGGGAGTAAAGGAGTAAATATATTATGCCAGAAGTGGCGGAGACCCCAGCCACATCTCGGCACACAAGTCACTCGCTGCGGCTGCTTCCTTCCGGATCTGACCGAGTTCACGAGCTATTGTTGCGAGAGGACCAGAGCCTCCATAGATTCGTCACCTTAGCATTGCTAAAGTGTAGGGAGATTATGTGTCATCACCTTGGTCAATTCAAGCAAAAAAAACAAAATACGGTGCATTTCCTATTAAGTGCTTAGGAGTTAATCAATTCCTCTAAATAAGAAGGTATTTTCGCCATTTATTGCACACCAAAATCTTACCCAGCGAACACCGTGTTTATAGGGGAAGATTCACAGCTCGGTTTCCTCATCAAAACTACGTAGTACGTAATCTGTCATCCAAGCGGCGCCAAGCAGACAAAACCAAACCACAAATACAG
Organism: Vibrio hepatarius; assembly: GCF_018860525.1. Classification (GTDB taxonomy): domain Bacteria; phylum Pseudomonadota; class Gammaproteobacteria; order Enterobacterales; family Vibrionaceae; genus Vibrio; species Vibrio hepatarius_B. The sequence goes on along the minus strand of NZ_JAHKPM010000051.1, from coordinate 136,678 downwards.
GATTGGGAACATCGAACCAAGGCGTGACAACCAATGTAGCGAAACCCACAGTGGGTAGAGTCCAGCACAAAAGTTTACCCCAGTTAAACGTCTTTAACTTTGCCATGCTTTGTACACAGCCAATAATGCCAGTCAAACACAAAGCAACCACAACTGAGTCGCTTGAACCTACGAACCACAAAGGTACTATCAAGACTAATGCCCACCAGCAATATTTATCACTCGAAGGCCAGCCTTGTACTGCCCACCAGATAACGATTACCGACAGTGCTTGTACTAACGTCACCATCGGCTCTCCTGCCAACTTCCCTCCAGCTTGGGTAACCATAACGCCGACTTGGAGCGTTACCACAACCAGAGATACAGTCACCAACACACCAAAGCTACTTCGTTTGGAAAATACAACCATAAGCAATGGAAATAAAATCCAATGACTGAGTGAAAGAGAAATGGGTTGTTGGGGTAAGGTCATACCATAGGCCGTGACAGCGGCTATCAATACGATGCCACCAATGACTCGTTGCGGAAAGACCCATAAAACAGGGATTAGCAACGCTAACAATGTGACTTCTTCTTTAGTTAAGCTAATCGTCAATACGCATACTACTGCTAATAGACTTGTGATCAAAAACTGAAAAGTAGAAAATACCATGCCCTCTCCTTATCCATTCCTTGGAACAATCGAACTAGGACAAAATCAGTATGGACCAGTTTTTGATACAAATCTTTGCGGTAATTCACCAAATTCCATGTGGAAAAGTAACTACTTATGGTGAGATTGCCAAATTGGCAGGATATCCTGGGTACGCTCGCCATGTAGGAAAAGCATTAGGAAACTTACCCCAAGGCTCGACTTTACCCTGGTTTAGAGTCATCAATAGCCAGGGTAAAATATCGCTTAAAGGAGAAGATTTAGTTCGCCAAAGAGAGTTATTGATTACTGAAAATATTGACGTCACTTTAGATGGGAGAGTTTCTTTAAAGAAATACCGATGGCAACCTTAAACAGCACCCTAATCATCCAAAACAAATCTTAGTCATATTAATTGTTCCTAATAAAGCAACCGTGCTAAATAAACCTAAAGTGGGATAAATAACCACCTAATGTGAAAAAAATATTTACATCATTTTCATCTTAATTAGCTGTTTAAGTTATCAGTTTATGCTTAAAATGATCCTATATTGACCAAAATGTTAGGGTGTGAAATGAGTCAAGCTTTAGGCGAACTACTTGAGTTATTGAAACTAGAAAAGCTAGAAGAAGGCCTTTTTCGGGGTCAAAGTGAAAATCTCGGCTTACCTCAAGTGTATGGCGGACAAGTGATTGGTCAAGCGCTCTCGGCTGCACGATATACAGTCGATGATGACAGGACAGTCCACTCATTTCACAGCTATTTTCTCTACCCTGGCGATCCAGAAAAACCCATTATTTATGATGTAGAAACTCTGCGAGATGGACGCAGCTTTAGTACTCGCCGAGTCAAAGCGCTCCAATCAGGTCGACCGATTTTTTACCTTACCGCTTCATATCATGGCGAAGCGCCCGGCTTTGAACATCAAAACACCATGCCAGATGTAGCAGGACCTGAGAATTACCTGTCAGAGCCTGAACTTGCAAAAAGTATCGCTGACCAGTTACCCAACAAGCTTAAGGCGGCATTTTGCAGTGAAAAACCCATAGAGACTCGACCAGTTAAAGTGGTCAACCCTCTCAAGCCACATAAAGAAGATCCTAAACAATACTTGTGGATTAAGGCAAATGGAACAGTGCCAGATAACCAGTTGATTCACCAATATTTACTCGGCTATGCGTCTGACTGGGGCTTTCTGGTAACCGCATTACACCCGCACCAAGTCTCTCTCATGACCCCAAAGTTTCAAGTTGCCACCATCGACCACTCTATTTGGTTTCATCGTCCATTCAAAATGGACGAGTGGTTACTTTATGTCATAGAAAGTCCTACAGCCAGCAACACTCGTGGATTAGTACGCGGGGAAATCTACAATCGTCAAGGCGATTTAGTTGCATCAGCGGTACAAGAAGGCGTGATGCGATTTAAATAGTTGCCGTTTAACCAATAGGTAACGCTGTGGTGTATTTTAGGGGTTCCATCGCAAACGTTGATGTGACGTTAGATATTCCAGCAACACTGTTGACCAGTTTTTTATAAAAGTTATCAAAGCACTGCATATCTTTAACCTGCACCTTCATCATGTAATCATACTCACCAGCCATACGATAAAACTCCATTACCTCGGGGAATTCACCCGCAGTACTCACGAAGTGCTTATACCATTCGTGAGAGTGATCGCTGGTCTTGACTAATACGAAAGCAGTAAAAGATAAATTGAGTTTATCTGGGTTTAGCAGCGCTACACGTTTTTCTATAACTCCAGATTCTTCTAACTTTTTTAGTCGCTTCCAACAAGGTGTGGTGGTCAAATTGACCGCCTCTGCTAAGTCATTAAGCGATAAAGTACTATCTTGTTGCAACAAAGCTAGGATCTTTCTATCAACTTTATCCAGTTCTATACTCACACAATTAAACCTAGTGAAAAAATTTTCTCCAAATAAAGCAGATGTGCAGAAGATAAGCAAAGCTTTTCTCTTATTTTGTAGGTAAAATATTAGCTTTCAGAGGCCAAGGATGGTGTAGCATGTGTAAAAATCACGATTGGATTAACAACGCGATAAAAAAAATTGAGGCTGACTTTCAAAGATCAGCAGATACACACCTCATTAAGCTCGATTTACCAAGCATAAGTGGCATTGATATCTATCTTAAAGATGAGAGCACGCACCCAACTGGTTCTCTTAAACACCGCTTAGCTCGTTCGCTTTTCCTATATGCCCTTTGTAATGGTTGGGTCGGCCCTAAAACAACCATCATTGAGTCTTCTTCTGGAAGCACCGCCATTTCTGAAGCGTATTTCTCGCGCTTGATTGGCCTACCCTTCATTGCCGTGATGCCAAAGTGCACCGCGAAAAAGAAAATCGAACAAATTGAATTTTATGGTGGCCAAGCCCATTTAGTTGAACGTTCAGATCAAATCTACGCAGAATCACACCGACTGGCAGGTGAACTCAATGGCCACTACATGGATCAGTTTACCTATGCAGAGCGAGCGACAGATTGGCGAGGAAACAACAACATCGCCAATTCTATTTTCAGTCAAATGCAATTAGAGACTCATCCTGTGCCTAAATGGGTAGTCATGAGCCCTGGTACTGGCGGCACCTCTGCAACCATAGGGCGTTTTATTCGCTATCAGCAACATGCCACCAAACTTTGTGTTGTGGATCCTGAGAATTCAGTGTTCCACTCATTTTTTGACAATGGTGACCCTACTATAACTAGTAATCACGGTAGCAAGATTGAGGGGATAGGAAGGCCACGTGTCGAGCCTAGCTTTATTCCCGGTGTGATTGACGAGATGCGCACTATTCCAGATGCAGCTTCTGTCGCGACAGCTCACTGGCTTGAGAAAATACTTAGCCGAAAAGTTGGCGCTTCAACCGGAACCAATCTTTATGGGGCTCTACAACTGGCCAGTGAAATGAAGTATCGAGGAGAAACAGGTTCTATTGTCACTCTCCTGTGTGATAGCGGGGAACGTTACCTAGATACTTATTTTGACACTAACTGGATTAAGCAAAACGTTGGTGACTTACAGCCTTACCTCAAAAAATTAAGCCAATTTGAAAAAACCGGTCAAATTTAACCCACCCGCTTTTAATTAAACGCCGCCCAACTGGCGGCGTTGCTTTGCTAATTGACTACAGTATTTTCTTCCAAGAAATATTTAGCCTATTGATTTTCAATAACTTTATTATTTTCTATATGTTTAGCTAAATCTCTAATTGTTGGAGCTAATAAGAAAGACTTCAATTCAATATCTTGATACATTTTATTTAATATTTCTGCCATCAATCGAACGCTTAAAATTGAGTTACCTCCTAATTGGAAGAAATTATCGGTTACCCCTACTTCACTCATACCAAGTAAGTTCTGCCAGATCTCAGCTAGCTGTAACTCATGCTTATTTTCTGGGAGTACTATATCAACACGTTTTTCCCGCTCGGGTTTAGGAAGTGCTCTTTGATCTAGTTTGCCACTCAAAGTAAATGGAATGCGCTCAAGTATTACAAAAGTCGATGGCACCATATAACCTGGAAGCAGCTTACTAAGTTCAGTATGCAGTAGTTCAGTATTACACTTTTCATTTTTAGGCACTACATAACCAACTAAGGCTTGCCCTACCGCATCATGTACATCTATAACAGCCGATTGTTGAACACATGCAAGTGTATTCAGTACACTAGTTATCTCACCTAACTCAATTCGATAACCTCTGATTTTCACCTGTTTATCCTCTCGCCCAAGGTACTCTATATTGCCATCAGGTAACCAACGCACCAGATCCCCTGTTTTATATAAACGGTCGAAACCTTCAGCTTTATCTGCTGGGTTTGCAAATGGGTTTTTAATAAAGCGTTCTTGGGTTAATTGAGGACGATTCAAGTACCCCCTACCAATGCCAACGCCGCCGATATAAAGCTCCCCTACTGCTCCAATAGGGAGTAATTGTTGTGCGTTATTAAGCACAAATGACTGATAGTTATGTAGAGCTTTACCTATTGGAATAATGTCACTGACTGTCTCATCATCACTCACAAAATAATGGCTGGTAACCGTCGCTTCCGTTGGCCCATAGGTATTTATTAAACGCCAATTTGGATGAATCAGTCCTTTGGGTAATGCTTCTCCACCAGCAATAACAACCATCTTTGGCCAATTGATTAAATTAACCATACTTCCTAACCAAGTTGGTGTTGCCTCAAAGCGTGTTACTTGGTTCTCATCAATTAAAACTTGAAGACGACTTGGCGACAAAATGTCTTCTTCATGGGGTAACACTAATTTGGCACCACTAAACAACGTCACAAATAACTCTTCAACTGATGCATCAAAGATATAATTTGGCACCATTAAGGTGACATCCAAATCATTAACTGGATAAGTCTGCATTAAACCTTGAATTAAATTCACTACGCTATGATGTTCAATTAAAACACCTTTTGGTTTCCCTGTGGTACCAGAAGTATAAATGACATAAGCAAGATCAGTAGAACAGCGATTAAGGCTACGATTATTCCCTGAATAACCTTTATTTTTAGCCATATCATCAGAGCACAATACGTTAGTACTAAGGTTGTGATGCTTAATTATTCCACGAATCTGCAATAGCTTAGGTCTGTGTGTCAAAATTAGTGGAGCTTGGGTATCTTGAATAATAAAATCCACCCTTTCACTAGGAAAATCGGGGGAGATGGGGACATACGCAGATCCAGCTTTGAGCACAGCTAAAATGCTCACAATCATTTCAATACTACGATCAAAGAACAAAGCTACAAATTTATCTACTGGTATTACACCATATATAGTTTGGTGTAATGCTTCGATACGTCTTGCAATCTGGTTGGCTCGTTGGTTTAATTCATCATACGTCAGCGCCTCTCCATCCATCGACAAAGCAATTTTATTTGGCGTCTTTAGTACCTGATCTTCAAACACTTCATAAATCATCTTCTCATGAGGATAAGTCGTTTTCGTGTCGTTAAATGTTTTTAATACTGTTACGCACTCAGCCTCATCAAGCACTAGTAATTGACTATGTAATTCATAAGGAGATACATATACTGCCAGCAACAATTTATGAAGCTGCTTAATTAGACGCTTTGAATCTTTCTTGCTTAGCCAATCAACATCATAATCAAATTCAATCGTTAGTCTATACCCATTTTCATTTGCCACGATGACCAGAGGTACATCAAGTTTTCCTGTAATTTTTCGCAAAGATAACCACTTGGCAAAATTGTCCTTCTCCTTAGATGTATCTACATCTAACATCGCGTGATCCTGAAAAATTATTAAGCTATGAAAAAGCTTTTCTTCGTTAGAATCTAGGCCAAATACAGGCACTTCACTATAGCTATCGAAAAGGTTAATTTGGGCCTGCATCAGCTGAACCATATCAACCACAGTCGCAGTTGATGGCCAGTCTATAAGTAGAGGTAATGTTTTTACAAACGGACTGGCGCTTAATTCAGAATCTGGCATAAGAATATCTGTACCAGATGCAGTTGTACCTACAATGGTACACTCATCACCTGTATAAATATTAATAAGTTTGTGCCATGCAAACTGCAATACTGTATTGACTGTCACACCCAAAGATTGGCAGCTATCTTTCAAACGTTGGTATTCTTCACCCTTAATCTCAAGATGTTGCGTAAGCTTATTTTCAACCTTCTTAATTTCATTAAGGTTTATAGGGGAACTTAACATTACTGATAAATCATTTACACCACCCCAAGAATCAATTTCTTTCCAGTGCGATGATGATTTTTGAGTACGTTTTATAGGCATTTTTATTCCTCATTTTTGTGCTTGTATGTCAGCTACCACCACAGCCTTTTAGAGTGCTTACTTTTGAAACTTGTGATCTTACGGTAATGGCTGGTGGCTAAAACCTGGATAGAAAAAGTTAGGACTTATTGAACCCACAACCTCGAATTGACCGCTTATCAATCGGAAATGATGAGTAACTTACTCGCCGCTTTCTTACCACATGTCTCACTGAATACCCATTTAAAATCGTTTCTTCAGTCACACCCAAATATAAAAACATACACATATCACAACAATATGAAACAGAATGAAACACAATCGCAGTTGAATATCGCTCGAATGCATATGTATTATCAATACAACCACGCATCACAACAACAAATAAATTGTTCCATTCATTTCAGTTATTTAAATAAAACAGCTCTTATAAAAGTATCTAGTAGAGCGCCATCACAAGCCCCATTAACTCTGTACTTGTTAGTTAAATCAGCAAAATTTCGAGTTATTAGAAAGAAGAAAACTATATGCCAAACTCTCATTCTCGACAGTCAAGTAAGCAGCGCATCGCTATTCTAGGTGCTGGATTCTCAGGGCTAGCCATGGCTCACGAATGCCTTAAACATGGTTTTGAAGTAGCAATATACGACAAGGAGTCCTACGCAGGCGGGAAATGCATTGGTACAGAAAAAGACGGGATCGTACACGAGCTCACACATCGTCAGTTTTTTGCCAAAAATAAAAATCTTATCGACTTTTTAAAGGAAATTCCGTCTTCCAAGGGAAGCTGTTTTGATTCGCTATACCCACAAGAGAAAGTTCAGTTTCACTGGGGAAAGCCTGTAAAGACGATGCAGTTTCAAAGAGCTTATTTTAATGTAATAGAGAAATTACTTGATGATGCAAAATCAGCTTACGCAATGTTCTATGCTGACGTGCCACTCAAAGATATCTTATGGTTTAAAAAAAGGCTAACAAGTGAAGAAAACCACTCTAAGCTCTTGGATACACCTGTTAGTGAATACTTTGAATACCAATTTAGAACTCAATTAGGTGCATTTTTAAAGCCAGTACTACTTGGGTGGATCGGAGCAACTGACAATACTCCAGCTCTTTCAGTATTGGATCTTCTCAACAATAAAACTGGAGAACTACACCCAGATGCACCGGGTGCTTATAGCCTTGGTATTCGAGAACCCATTAGTGACGCTATCATTACGCCCCTGATCAAATATCTTGAATCTCAAGGTGTCAGCTTTCATTTCAACTGTGAAGTGGATTATCTAAACCTAAATACTACTAACTCGCTTATCGACAAAGTACACCTAACCTGTGGACAAAGTATTGAAGCCGATTTGTTTGTATCAGCTCTCCCGGCTCACGTCACACATAATTTGCTTGGTGAGCACTGTACAGATCTTGATTATGACTATATTTTTAGTCACGGTTTTCAATTCCACTTCTCTGCCATGCCAGAAGAATTAGACAACAAAACGGTAGGGATTGTTATCGACTCGGTTTGGGGGTTGAGTTACAGCGTTACAAGACGACAGGCCGCTCATAGTGAACGTATTTGCTTATCTATTACCGCGACGAATCTTAGTTGTACTGGAGGAAACCAAAACCAGCTCCCTTTAATAGATTGCAACAAATCTCAAATAAGGGATGAACTCCTGATTCAAATATTTGGCAACACAAAACTCCTCAACAGCGTCTATTACGAAAGTTTTCATCCTGGTCCAGGGGCAGAATTAGTGGATCCTGAAGAGCTAAATACTAAGTATTCAAGTTGGTTTAAAGGTGACGTATTACGTAATGAAAATGGTGAGCCTAAACACTGGGTTTTTCAACATGCTCTCACTCAGCCAAGGGCTAAAAGTCGCCAGCCATTAACTTCTAGCAAGTGTAATAATCTATTCTTTGTCGGTGAATACCTGTTTGATCCAAAACAAAGCTGGCGTGTTCCAGTTACCCTAGAACGCTGCGTTGAAACTGTTCGATTATGTGCAGAGACAATTGTGAAGCGAGCGGCAATAGCATGAAAGAGATAATGATCCCTCCTCTTTCAACAGCATTATTCCTCATATTAAGCTTGGTGTATGCAAGCGGTTACTATCACGTTGTTCAAAGCTCTATGTGGCTAACATTATTGCTAACGCTCTTATTACCTCTTGTGTTTTGGCCTCTTGTTAAACCAGTAGATAATAGTGGTGAAATAAAACGGATTCTTTGGTTAGAGTCAGGATTCAATTTGATCTGTTTTTTAATGGTTGCACAATGGATCGATATTCCATATCTAGACAATGCATTGATGATATTTTTTATCGTTCAAGCTGGTGGTTTTATTTGGGTTCAACTCAAAAAGCAAGCATATCTATCCATTGTTATTTCTATCTGTCTAGCTGGGGCCATCGCACAGTGGATTTATGGAAGCTTGACTACTCAGCACTTTGGAGGCGCTGAACTATTATTACTTGGCACTCCCGTGTCATGGCAGCTTAAAGTAATATATGGCGCATGGTTGGTACAATTGTTATTTGTTGAATACAAACACATCTTACCCAAAATGACGTTATCCACGCTTCATGTTGCTTCATACATAGTTGCTATATTTTCCGATGATTTCTTCCACGCCCGAATCATCACAGCAAGCCACTTCTTATTCTTAAGCCTATGCTTTGACTTCAAATCGCCAAATTGGGGAGGTAAAAATTTCGTTCGTCTAGAGAAGGTGGCCGTGATTGTTAGTTCCAAACAAGCTCAGTGGTTAATACCGCGCTTAATGTTCACCTTGGCGTTTGTATGCCTTTGTACCCTTTTGTGATTAGCCCAATTAATTTAGTTAAGGAGGCTAATATTTTGTTGCTTCTGATACAGACTTAAAATTTACCGAACACATATAATACAAAAACGCCCAAGCAAATGGCTTGGGCGCTTAATATAAAAAATGAAGTTATCCTTGTATGCCAACGATTAACCAAGGAGCATTTTCAGTTGTCAGATCACGTTCTAAGTGCCAAATATCTTCAATATTTTCTTCGACGTTTTCAACTGTATCACGGTATCGACCGCTAAATTGTATACTTAGTTGAGCTTTGTTAGCATCATGATCAGCTCGAACAATCTCGGCATCTACATACATAACATCAGTGTGTTGTTCAACTTCAAGCTTCGCACGTTCTTGCTGCAGGTCTGCAAACAAGCTTAGTGATACATATTCCTGGATTGTTTCAAGCTGGTTGTGATTCCACGCACCTTGAAGAACACGGTAATGTTCACGAGCACCATTAATAAAGGCTGACTGATCAAAGCCTGGTGGAAAATTATTTGGTACGTCATTGGTAGCACCAAAGCCACCACCTTGTGTTGCTGTTTGTGGCTGCTGCTCAAAATTATGGACATTTGGTTGCTCAAACTTAGGCGCAGAACCACCAAATGCAGGTTGCTGTTTGTGCTGATTTATACTGCCTTGTTTTGCTCCAAGAAAGCCCTTCATTAGCTTGAAGATAACAAATGCAACTAGGCCCATAATGAGAATATCCATAAACTGAATACCTTCAAACGCACCACCAAAAAATGCCGCCAGAAGACCACCAGCAAGTAAGCCGCCTAATAAACCACCCATTAAGCCTTTTTTACTTGAACTTGGCGACTTAGTCGCTTGATCTTTGCCGAGTGTGTTAGTGTTTTGTTGTTTTGGCGCAGGGGCTGTTTTATAGCTTTTACCAAATGACTTGCCACCACCAAACTTCTTAGCTTCAGCGATCGGAGTAATGGCAACAGATACCATCAGCAGGGCGACAAGGGAAAAAAATCTTTTCATATTTTGCCTTAGGGTTAACAAATGAGGTAATAATTATACTAACTCTGCAATAATAGCCTTTGTATCACAAGAAGAAAATACTATGAATGTAGAGACATGTATCAAAGTGTTGCAAATTTAACTCTAGCTCAGTTGCGCTAAGCTTTGAGCCTGATAGAATATTGAACATTGTTCATTTTTAGACTTTATGTCATGGCACGTAGAAACGATCATACACGTGAAGAGCTGATCGCACTCACGTTAGAAACCGTTAAGGACTTCCTCAGTGACAATTCTTATCACGAACTTAGTCTGCGTAAAGTCGCGAATATGATTGGTTATGTACCAAGTACGCTTGTTAACGTCTTTGGTAACTACAACCTCCTCTTACTCCATGCAGTTGCTCAAACTCTTGACGAATTAGCCAGTGAGGCAAAACTAGTCGTAGAGCAAAGCCCAGACACTAAATCAGCTTTGTTTCAGCTCGCTTATTGTTATCACGACTTTGCTCAATTACACCCTCATAGATGGCAGCTTATTTTTGAGCACAATATGAATGGCGCTGTATTGCCAGACTGGCAAGCAGAAAGAATTGCCAATATGACAGGGATGCTTGAACAGCTTCTATCTCAATTAGCCCCTCAGCGAAACAAAAAAGAAGTGTTACAAGCAAGCCGTGTTCTCTGGTCTGGAGTACATGGGATTACTTTGCTCAGTGTCGATGATAAATTTTTTGCTGCAGAGCCAATTGATGGAAAAAAGCTAATTGACAACCTTCTTTCTAGCTATATCGCGAATTGGTGAATTTCTCTTAAAAGAAAAGGGCTAGCATGTCAAACAATCAAACTTCGCTGTTAGGAAAAAGGCGATTTTTCCCCTACTTTATTACTCAATTTTTTGGGGCATTTAACGACAATATTTTTAAAAACGTTTTGCTATTGTTTGTTGCTTTCACTGGTGCCGATGCACTCCCTATTTCCAGTGATCTTTTCATCAATCTTGCTGCTGGTTTATTCATACTCCCTTTCTTTCTCTTTTCAGCATCTGCTGGAGTATTGGCAGATAAATACGAAAAATCGTGGTTCATCCGTAAAGTAAAACTTGTCGAAATTGGCATCATGTGCCTCGGTGCAATTGGTTTTATTACCGAAAGCTATATTATCCTTCTGATCCTACTTTTTTTAATGGGGACACAATCAGCATTTTTTGGGCCGGTAAAATACGCACTTCTCCCTCAACAGCTGAAACCACAAGAACTGGTACCTGGTAATGCACTGGTGGAAACAGGCACTTTTTTGGCAATACTATTGGGTACTTTAGGAGCAGGGATCATTGCTTCGACAGAGAATGCAAAATATATTGCAGCAATCAGTGTGGTTATTTTCGCCCTGCTTGGGTATATTGCCAGCTGCGCTATTCCTAAAGCCGCTCCAAGTGCACCCAAGCTAAGGTTTCGCTGGCAGCCCATAAAACAAATTCGTAATACTATATCAATAGCTAAATCTGATCGTTCAATCTTTCTAGCTTTAATGGCGATTAGCTGGTTTTGGTTTTTGGGTGCCGCTTACCTCACACAATTCCCTAACTTTACAAAAATATATCTCAATGGTAACGAAAGCGCTGTTTCTTTTCTTTTGGCACTTTTTTCGATTGGTGTGGCATTTGGTTCTCTTGCCTGCGATAAATTATCTAACCATCGTATAGAACTGGGCATTGTCCCACTTGGCTGTTTGGGGATTTCTCTGTTTGGTTTGACTATGGCGTTATCAGTACCCAGCGCATTACCCAAAATGCACACTTTCAGTGACTTTATTTTATACCCCCCTCTATGGCCAGTATACGCTTCCTTACTAATGCTGGGATTTTCAGGAGGGATATTTATCGTTCCTCTTTACGCTTTCATGCAACAGCGAGCAAAAGTTAACCAGCGTGCACAAGTTATCGCTGCTCTCAATATCTATAACTCACTCTTTATGGTTGGCAGTGCAATATTGGGAATCATTTGTCTTACACTACTCAATTTGAGCATTCCTCAACTTTTTCTCCTTCTTTCTGCGATGAATCTGATCATTGCAATACGTTTATTACGACAAATACCTATACGCACAGTACGTTTCATTATATGGGCAATGACACACACGATGTACCGGGTTACACATAAGAATTTACATCACCTACCTGAGAAAGGAGGTGCTTTAATTGTTTGTAATCATGTAAGTTACATGGATGCTCTATTACTCAGCGCCGCATTCCCGAGGCTGATTCGCTTTGTAATGGAAGAAGAATATGCCAACCTTCCCCTGTTACGCCGATTCCTCAAAAAAGCTGGAGTAATACCGATATCAGCTTCAAACCACAGTTCTATCCGTGATGCTTTTCGTGAGATTGAACAAGCACTCCAACAAGGAGAATTGGTTTGTGTTTTCCCTGAAGGTCGACTGACAAGTACAGGGGATATTAATGAATTTATGCGCGGAATGGATATTATTCTCAAAAGTAGTCATGTGCCTGTCGTTCCAGTTGCGCTCAAAGGGTTATGGGGTAGTTTCTTTAGCCGTTATAATGGAAAAGCTTGTAGTGGATTTCCATCCCGCTTTTGGTCTAGATTAGAGGTTGAAGCTGGTCCAGCAGTTTCACCCGCTAATGCGACACCAGAAAAGATGTTCTCTGAAGTTACAAGGCTAAGAGGTAATTGGAAATAATGTTTGGAAAAAATTGGCAGAGCTTTACCTGTACGTTCAGATTTTCTAAACGACTGTTCAGCTCATTTAAATCTATTTATTTACCAAAGTCCGCTACACTTTACAGCCACTTATGAAAAATAATTTTTCGATGAACACGTTAAAAAATCAGCTTTTGTTCTGGCTTGCTTTGTTAGCCTGCTTAACCCCTTTTGTTACCTCTCCTACCGCCCTTGTTATTGGCTTTCTACTCGCGACACTTGGTTTGGTCCCTCATAATTTTAACCTTGCTAAGGTAACTAAAAAATTATTGGCTTACTCTATAGTTGGCCTAGGGTTTGGGATCCACTTTAAAGATGCATTAGCCGTTACTACCGATGGGATAGGACTGATTGTCGCTACAATCGTCGGAACTTTGCTAATTGGTTGGTGGGTAGCAAAAGCCATCGCTCTGGATAAAAAAACTGGCTACTTGATATGCTCAGGCACTGCAATCTGCGGAGGGAGCGCTATTGCTGCGGTGGCGCCTGCTATAAAAGCCAATGATGGACAAATCGGTTTATCTCTTGCCACAGTATTTGTACTCAATTCATTAGCTCTATTTATCTTCCCTGTTATTGGCCACGCCCTTGGTCTTGATCAAAATACTTTTGGGACATGGGCTGCCATAGCCATCCACGATACTTCATCTGTGGTCGGTGCCGCATCTGCTTATGGTGAAGAAGCATTAACAACAGCCACTACACTGAAGCTAGCCAGAGCATTATGGATTATTCCAGTCGCGTTTTTCAGTGCGTTTCTTTTTCGTAGTGACTCTAAAAAAATCACCATCCCCTATTTCATTTTATTTTACTGCTTAGCCATTGCCGTTAGCGATCTCCTACCACAATATGAAGTGGTTTATCATACCTTGTTTGATGTGGCCAAGCGTACATTAGTGGTATGCCTGTTTTTGATTGGCTGTAGTATTTCGGTAGAGAAACTGAAATCTGCTGGCCCTAAACCACTCGTATTTGGTGTTACATTGTGGGTGGCTATTTCTTGTAGTTCACTCGCTTGGCTTTTACTCGTCTAATATCTATAGGCTTGGTTTTCACTCCCTTCACTTTGTCTCTTTGCTCGCGACATTATCAACAAAGAGACAACAAGCAGGAAGGCAGAGAGTTCAGATAATGCTCTAATAAGTCCTTCGCTTTGTATTGCGACGATGAGCTGTAGCAAGGTGGCTAACACTATGATGGTTTTACCTATCATCTCTATATATCCATTTTCCTAATCCGTAGCGATTATTATGAAATAGAGTTATAAATATGGAAAAGACACTTTTGGACTATGAAATACCCATTTCAACTAAGTTTTGTTTCGAAAATGCACAGTTACAATTCAAAGCAATGACACATAATAGTCTGGTGTGGTGCTATCGTAGGGTCTACCATGGCGGAGATAATAAGGATACTTGGTGCAATACGTAAAAATTAAAGACTCAGTTGTAGAACAAATTGAGGCCGGTATGCTCTCTCCACGCCAAAAACTACCTCCAGAGCGTAAACTAGCGGAATCATTCAATACCACACGTGTTACGTTGCGTGAAGCCTTATCTCTTCTTGAGGCAGAAGGTCGAATTTATCGCGAAGACCGTCGTGGTTGGTTCATATCACCGCCACCTTTACGCTACGATCCAACACAAGCATCAAGCTTTTCGAACTCAGCACAGCAACAAAATCGTATGCCAAAAACCGAGTTACTGACAGCTAAAAAAGTGATAGCTAACAAGCAAGCAACTACTTTATTAAACTTGGAGCCTTTTTCAGATGTTTATCATGTCGATCGGGTGCATTACTTAGAAAATCGACCCGTTGTGTATGTGACCCACTATATTAGCCCCAAGTATTTACCAAACATTTTGAGCTATGACTTATCAAGCTCGCTAACAAATATCTACAAAGAACATTACGGGGTAAACTATCATCACTCTCATTACCGTATTTCAACCAGCACCTTGCTGGGAAAAACCGCTCAAGCATTGCGCGCAACCTCAGGTACCCCTGCCATGATCATTGAACGAACTAATTACAACCGTGGAGGTGATTTAATCGATTGTCAGGTTGAATGCTGGCGTCACGATGCCATCAGAATTGAGTCTGTTGCAGAATTCAATTTATAACCAACATTTTTTGATTCGGGAAATATTAATAAAAGTTTAAATATCTAGAGGTTGTTTGACTGAGCTCTATGCTGATAAGTCCACTGTCTCACCGCCAAACGTGATATCTTAATCTCATTTAAATAAAGGTATTTAGGCATCTCGTAATAGGCAATCGGCCATTTAAACTTAACCAGTGCAGTGCTTAGATTCCGTTCAATATCGGCAATATTTATGTTGAGTTCACTTTGAATGACAGCAACAGGCCTGTGACCAAAATCCTTATCTTCCACTGGTACAACAATCGACTGAATAACATGGGGCATTTGATTTAATACCGCTTCAATTTCTTCGCAGTGAATATTTTCACCACCAGATATAAACAAATTATCCGCTCTACCGATAATGCGCAAACCGCCATTTTGCCATAGGCCCAAATCCTTAGTATCAAACCAACCGCTATGTGTTAATGGCTCTATTTTACCTTGGTAATAATAGCCACTAGCGAGTATCTCTCCTGCAATATAAATCCGCTCACCTTGCAGTTTAACCCGTCGTTTATTTAAAACTTGTCCTGCGCTATCACTGCCATCTACCAGCTTAACCGTCACGGTTGAAGCGGCTTCTGTCATGCCGTAACCAACCCAAGTTTCAATGCCTCGATTTGATGCTTCCTGACACAACGAAAGCGGGATATGGCTACCTCCAAGCAATACATGAGTTAGCCCAGACAATATATCATTCTCAACTGCACGTTGAAGCTGAGTAGCAACAAAAGACACATGAGTTACGTCAGAAAGATCGCTTTGAAAATCCCCACTAGCAACTTTTAGGGTGGCGCCAGAAAATAGCCATCGATAAACAATAGCGAGACCAGAAACATGATAGATAGGTAGGCTGAGTAACCAAATATCCCCATGCGTAAATAAGAGTTTGTCAAGCAAACCAGCAGCTGAAGCCAGATGTTGACGCGAGGTGTGCACCACAGCCTTAGGAACACCAGTCGAACCTGATGTAAATATGATCGATGCTGGCTTATCTAGGTGATAACCGACTAAGTACTCATCACGGCAGGAAGGGGCTAATTCTATATTGGAATACATCATCAATGAAGAATTGGGGGGCGTACACCACACTTTCACTTCAACTCGCTTTGCATAGAGCACCCTCAACTTAGCTTCAAAACCAAGCTTGGTCTGCGGCATGACTGGAGCACAAATTACTCCCAACTCCATACAGGCTAGATAGACGAGCAACATGTCTAAGCTATTTTTACCCACACAAGTCAATACCTCCCCAGATTTGATGCCTTGAGAAGCTAAGCTAGCTGCTACGCTATCTACTTGGTCAACCAATTCTGCCCAAGCATATGCAACATCTTGAGACTTTACGGCTAAAGAAAAAGGGCGTAGCTTAGCCCATTCTTTGATTGGAGAAAGACTGCCCACTATAACTGCCACAATAACTGGTGGTCTGCCAATCTAGAAACAGGCAGTTCGCAGCCGGGCCAACTCACCTCTAATTGCTCAGCAAATAATCCGACTGTATCCAGCCCAGGAATTTCATCAGGTAACTGCCATTGAGATAATCGAGCCAATTGGGTTAATCCGATTGTCGACTCAATACTTGAGCTAACAATAGGTTTTATTCCTAGTGTTTTAGCGCGCTCTATAAGCACAATACAAGCTTCAACCGAGCCAATTAATGTCGGTTTAATGACAATCGCTTTAGCACCATCCAAATCTTCTAGTTTAAAGTCAGGCTGTCGAATCGCATGTTGAAGCGTTTCATCCCAAGCAATTGCAATCCCAGTTTTAATCGCAAACGAGAAGCTATCACCGGGAGTTTCGCATGGTTCTTCTACAAACGCGATTCTCTGACGTAGAGATGGAGCCACTTTTTTGGCAAACTGCTCCGCTTTCTCGGCGGTCCATGCACGGTTAGCATCTAAGCGCAAAATTAGATCTGGAATTGATTCAAGTAATAAACTTACTATCAAGCCATCACGATTTGGCTCGTACAGCCCAACCTTAACCTTGGCAACCTTGTTACCTCTCATAGCATTTAATTTGGGTAACAACTCATCGGGATCACCAGAACATAAAGGTGCAGCCTGATAATAGCCCGTATCAGGCAGCAGTTTATCAAGCTCTAGCTGAGCCATAGATAAACCAAAAGCAACCGATGGATGTACTGCTTGGTAATTAAATGGCTGTCCACCATACCAAAGCGTCAATTGTTCCAACAACTGCGGATAAACATCTTCCAGGCTCTCATGACTAAACCCTGGCAATGGTGCGACTTCCCCTCTCCCAGTTTGGCCATTGCTTTCCAATACAACCACAAAGCCTTCTCGTTCCGTGAGCTTACGCTCTCTCAATATCACGCCGCTATCCATTGGCAGCTTATAGCGATAAAGTTTGGCCGTTTTCATAACCACATCCCTTATATTTATTTTTGTATTTGTTAGCAGTTGCTAACTTATGGTCCAACCAAAGAAAAATAGGGGTTTACATGTGTATCTCATATCCGTTTCCTTGTTCATATGACATTAAGGATTACGTGGAAACTGGTTAAAATCAGGCCGACGCTTTTCATTAAATGCATTACGACCCTCTTGACCCTCTTCTGTCATATAAAACATCATTGTCGCATTGCCAGCCAATTCTTGTAGGCCAGCTTGACCATCACAGTCTGCATTAAGGGCCGCTTTCAAGCAACGAAGTGCCATAGGGCTGTGTTGCAGCGTTTCTCGGCACCAGCGAACCGTTTCTCTCTCCAATTCATCTACAGGTACCACGGTATTAACAAGACCCATACTTAGAGCCTCTTCTGCGTTATAAAAACGGCATAAAAACCAAATTTCTCGCGCTTTTTTCTGACCTACGATGCGTGCCATGTATGCAGCTCCCCAACCACCATCAAAAGAACCGACTTTAGGGCCTGTTTGACCAAATTGTGCATTATCAGCTGCAATAGTTAAGTCACACATCATGTGCAGAACATGCCCTCCGCCAACAGCCCACCCCGAAACTGACGCAATAACAGGTTTAGGGCATGTGCGTATCTGGCGCTGAAAATCTAATACATTTAGATGGTGCATTCCTGAGTCATCTGTATAGCCACCATAGTCACCACGAATTTTTTGGTCTCCTCCAGAACAAAATGCCTTTTCACCAATCCCTGTCAGTATAATAACGCCCACGCTTTGATCATAGCGAGCATCAACTAAAGCTCTCATCATTTCATTAACTGTCTGTGGCCGAAATGCATTATGAACCTGAGGACGGGCGATGGTTATTTTCGCAATACCATCTTCAGATTTGTGGTACTGAATATCCTCAAATTCATCACTACACTTTTGCCAATATACGGGGGCATATAACTCTTTTTCTGAAAGACCGACTGTTTTTGACATCATGATTCCTGTTGTTTAACTGGCACTTAAACCTAAAGCACTAACTTTAGATTTAACAATATTAGTAAAGGCTTGCGGGTCCTCAATATGAACATTGTGACCTACTTCATTAATGCAACTGAAAGGCAAACCACTATTTACACTCAATTGATTGAATTTATTATCCTTTTCACCACATATACAATGTATAGGAATAGCTAGATTCTTAAGCGAGTCGAGTAGGAAATCTTGTTTAGCGAGCGTCGTTGCCATGAGCATAGAAGCTACTGACGAGCCTACATTTTTTAAGCGTTGCCTAATCAAAGCTTTTCGCTGCTCATCGCTAAGTAATTGGAAGACCGGCTGCTGATACCAGTCATCGAGAACCGTTTCTATGGCTTCGTTGGTAAAACGAGCTCCCCAACAAGAGTCATGGATAAAACGCTGTTTTTTTTGTTCTTCACTATCGAGGCCAAAATGACCCGATTCGCAGATCAACAGTTGAATATTCAAAGCCGAAAAATAGTGCCTTGTGAGCCCAGTCATCATGATTCGAGCCCCCATTGAGTATCCCAATAAAACTATAGGTGCTTGGTCAGGAATTTGGTGATGTAAAACATGAGATATTTGATCGCAGCACGATTTAAAATCGTCACAGTGAATGTTTTGGCTCAACCCGTGTCCCGGTAGATCAATACAGAGTACTGGGTAGCTAGACAGAAGTTCTGCGCATTTACTCCAATCGCCACTACTTCCAAGCAATCCATGTAAGCAAACAATCACCGGCAGCTTGTCACGATTCACACTGTTATAAAAATGGCTAGCAAGCATTAATATTTTGAATCACCTCTTTTAGCTGAACTGCAGCTTGATTTGAAGGTGTTATCAACTCAATCACGAGTGCCCCTTCCCCGCAGGTAAGGTGTTGCTTAACTGTATCGTTGTAATCTGCGAGCGTTATTGGTTGTTGATAATGAAGCCCAAACTGTTGTGCTGCGTATTCAAACTGATAGCCATGCGGCATCTGATAAAGTCTACGCTTATGTGCTTTAGAGATAGGCAGCAAATCAAAGATTGCCCCGCCATCATTATTGATTACAGCCACAACAATAGGCGCTTTTACATCAGTTAATAGAGCCAATGAGTTAAGATCGTACAAAGCAGACGTATCACCCGTAAAAAGGATAGTGGGCCTATTGGTCGAGCGTAATACTCCCGCAGCTGTTGCAATTAATCCATCAATGCCTGAAGCCCCTCGATTACTATAAACTCTCATGCTTGGAAGGATACCAAACATGTCTACCAAACGAACAAATAGGCTATTTCCAAGCACTACTTGTGTATCATTTGGTAAATTTTCTAACGTAGTTGCCAAACCAATTTCAGTGACAGCTTGGCTGGGTATCGCATAACCTTGTGCAAGAGTACGTACTTTTCGAGTGTACATCGCCAATTCTTCAGCCCACGGAACCATCGGCTGCCGATGGATAGATAAACAACTGTCAATCCATAGACAGATTTCTGATACATGATGAATTTGCATCAAATGGTTAGGATTATCGCGTTCAGGTTTAGAAGAAACATAATGGTATTGTGCTTGCCTTTCTTCAACTTGCTGCTTGACCCACTGGATAAGTCTCTTCGAAATAAAGCGAGATCCAAACTGAAGAATGATCTCCGTTCGATTAAGAAACTTTCTAGCCACGGAGCACTGTAGCCAGATATCATAGTGTGCCAAGACGCTGGAAACCCCAGATTGAGGGTCGCACAAGCATGACCAACCTACTGTCTCAGCAAGCTGCTTTGCAAGCCTAGCTTCTTCTATAGTGACATCACCAACTAAAATGATTCCTCTAGCGGCAAAAAATGATGGATCTTGCGCCATAACAGGCGGACTGACCATAGATTTATTGCTAAAGGGGAACTCTGAAATCCACCATGTATGAATCGTATCCATATAGCTCTGATAAATACTTTTTGCCGATGACTCATACAACGGTTCAGGAAAAGGACAATTAAAGTGAATAACTCCACCTTCTTTTTCTTGCTGATACATCAATTGATCAATAGAAGTAAGCAGCCAACTTAACGGTACTGATGTGGATGGGCTCGGTAACGTAATTTTTTCCCGAACATGGGATGAGAAAATATTTGTCTGAACAATCGCCTGATTAGCACCACAGTTGATATGTTCAATAGGTCTATCTGCAGTTATCACAACCAGCTTTTGTCTTGTTAGATTCGCTTCTACAATCGCAGGCAATAGATTTGCGACCGCGGTCCCTGAAGTGACAATAATTGCAACCGGCTTATTGCTTGCCTTAGATAAACCGTGAGCCAAAAATGCTAATCCTCGTTCATCAAAGTGAGTATGTAGCGTCAATTGTTTATTGTCACAAGCTTCAATCGCAAGAGGAGTCGACCTAGAGCCAGGAGCGATGCACACATCATCGACCCCAAAACGCACCAATTCTTCAAGTAGTACTTGGCTCCAGATTCGATTAAGTACTGCTTGGCTTTTGTCCATCATCTAAGAGACGGCCTCCAAATCAGGAGCCTTATCAAGCAAAGACAGTAAAGTCGATAGTTTTTTGTCTAGCTCATCCCACTCATCACAGGCGACTGACCCTGCTACAATCCCTGCTCCAGAAAATAGCTCAATTTCATTGTTTTGAACTAGAGCGCTTCGGATTGCGACACAAAACTCTGCATGCTGAGAACCAATGAAACCAAAGGAACCGGCATACCAACCACGAGAAAAAGGTTCATTTTGCTGTATAAAATCAATCGATTCCTTACGAGGTAACCCTGCGACAGCAGCAGTAGGTTGCAATACTCTTAACAGTTCTATAGGACTGACATCCGGCTTAAGGAATGCATGAATATCACGCTTAAGATGTTGAACTTTCGATAATTTCACCAAATGAGTTTCTTGATCAATATGAAATCGCGTTGAATAAGGTGTAAGGCTCTCAACAATGTCATCTACAACATGACCGTTCTCATTGATATTTTTGGTATCCAAACCAAGCCAGTTCCCTAGCTTCATATCTTGCTTTGAGTTTTCCCCTCGGCCAACAGTTCCTGCTAAAGCTTCGGTATATAAGTTCTGACCATGTTTCAAATACAAACGCTCTGGGCTAGAACCAATAAAGCTGCAAGAATTGTCCATCGCAAACATAAAATGAAAGCTGTTGTGGTTTTTGAGGTAGCTCGATTTGAGTAGCTCAGCCGCTGTGACATTTCCACTCATCTCCACCAACGTTTTTCTAGCTAGTACTACTTTTTTAAAATCATAACCATCAATTCCGGCCAATACTTTGGCCACCAACTCTGACCACTCAACTTTATCTGGGCAATGGATAAGGCTTTTTATGCCTGTCGAAAGTGGCTGGATAGAAGTAATGTTTGTCACAAGATCTGGCAGTCGAGCCAGCACATAGTGCTTATCATGATTCAAATTTACTGCTAGTGACCATTGCGCGCCTTCTCTAATCAGCTCTACCAACGGCAGCACAAAAAAATGAGAATTTGAGATTAATTCGAGACAAGATTGGCTAGCAAAAGGACTTCCCCCCCATAGACGCTGCCCCTCAGATAAGCACCTGTGACTAATTTGAGCACCGTGAAAAACTTCCAATTGTCCTATTGCTACGACTTCTTCGCGAGCGTCACGAGACTGCCAGTAAAACTTAGGGAAAAGTGACTGAGCATCCATCCAATCAATACCATCACTATTTAACGTACTTTGAAAACGGTATAACAGACGCTTCTCATTGGTTTTTGCCGTTTTTACCCGCTGAATCAAGTGCGCTACAGCTTGATGAACCATGACAAACCCACCTCGCTATGCATCAAAAACGTTATTTATTTTACACCGTCAATTTTTGTATTACCCTCACTCAGATCAATGTTGTAGCCCGTGTTACATCAAATTTTGTAAATAGCGCCTATCAATGACAAAAAACGTATTTAGGTAGTTTTTTATTCTAAAAAATGTGTTTTTGATGTAGTTTAATAAAAAAATCGAAACTATTTTAGGTTGTATACAATGCAAGATATCGAGATGTCGTCAAAACTCGATAATGTCTGCTACGACATTAGGGGACCAGTACTCAAACATGCTAAGCGAATGGAAGAAGAGGGGCATAAAATACTAAAGCTTAATATTGGAAACCCAGCCCCCTTTGGCTTTGATGCACCTGACGAAATTTTAGTTGATGTCATTCGTAATTTACCGACATCTCAAGGCTATTGTGATTCTAAAGGCATCTATTCAGCACGCAAAGCCGTGGTTCAGTACTATCAGCGTAAAGGTATTCATTCTCTAGATGTAGAGGACGTCTATATTGGCAATGGTGTTTCTGAGCTGATAGTGATGGCGATGCAAGCTTTACTTGATAACGGCGATGAAATGTTAGTCCCAGCACCAGACTATCCGCTTTGGACAGCTTCTGTGGCACTCTCAGGCGGCCATGCAGTCCATTATCGCTGTGACGAGCAGTCTGACTGGTACCCAGATTTGGAAGACATCCGTAAAAAGATCACCCCAAAGACGCGGGGTATAGTCTTAATCAACCCGAACAATCCAACTGGTGCCGTATATAGCCGAGATTTTTTACTGGAAGTGATTGAAATTGCGCGTCAGCATAAGCTGATCATCTTTGCTGATGAGATATACGATAAAGTCCTTTACGATGGTGCTACTCATACCTCTGTTGCAACGCTCACTGACGACCTACTTGTTGTCACTTTCAATGGATTATCCAAAGCATACCGTGTTTGCGGTTTCCGTGGCGGCTGGATGTTCCTAACAGGGCCAAAGCACCTTGCGCAAGGCTATATTAATGGGCTCGATATGCTAGCCTCGATGCGTTTGTGTGCAAATGTTCCCATGCAACATGCAATCCAGACAGCATTAGGTGGATATCAAAGTATTAATGAATTGATTCTTCCTGGAGGTCGATTGTTGGAGCAACGTGATCGCGCCTATGAACTAATCAATCAAATACCTGGCATATCATGCGTTAAGCCCAAAGGTGCTATGTATTTGTTTCCCAAAATTGATACTAATATGTATAACATCAAAGACGATCAACAAATGATTCTCGATTTCCTGATTCAGGAAAAAGTACTACTAGTTCAAGGTTCAGGGTTCAACTGGCCAGAGCCGGATCATTTTCGTATCGTAACCTTGCCGCATGTCGAAGACTTAGAAATGGCAATAGGACGTTTTGAGCGCTTCCTATCGACCTATAGCCAATAATCTGGCAAGCCTAATATATCAAGTAAGGAGTACCATATTAGTGCTCTTTTATTGACAAAAATTATGTACACAAACTGACCTACACTTAGTTAAAGGCCAGATTTATAAGGAAACATAGTGAAACAAAGCACTTTTATGGCATGGGTGACCCGCATGCCCTTAATTAAACGCTGGGCTTTAATGCATTGCTTTCAAGCAGAAAATGTTTCTGAGCATTCTCACCAAGTATCTGTTATTGCTCACCTTCTCACTGTAATTAAAAACAAACGCTATAATGGAACTTTGAACCCTGAAAAAGCTGCTGTAGTGGCCATTTACCATGAGATTTCTGAAACCAAACTTCAGGATATGAATTCAAAAACCAAGTACCACAGCCCCGAGTTCACCGCAGCCTTTAAGAAACTTGAAGATATTGCCGAACAGGAATGTTTAGAAACACTACCAATCGATTTGCGTGATGAGTTTTCGAACTTGTTAGTGCAAAAAAATGTCGATGCCGAGTATAAAGCCGTTGTAAAAGCGGCAGATATCCTTGCCGCATATATCAAGACTTTAAATGAGCTGAGATTTAACAACAATGAGTTTTTACACGTAAAAGAGGGCCTAGAACCTCGTATCGAGCAACTAATCGCAACTATGCCTGAAGTGAAAGACTTTATGGATATTTTCTGTGATAGCTGCACAACCACATTTGACAAGATCTCTGGTCATAAAAGTATTTAAAGCCCTTTAGCATCAAAGCTAAAACCAAATAGAATAAACCTTTCAATCTCATTAGAGTCGTTATTTTCCGCAAGTCCCATTTGCAATTTGAGCTTTACACTTTTTGATAAATTTTTCACAAAACCAAGGTGGTGAGACTGGAACTGATTTTCATTCAGAGATTTTGAAAGCAAAGCACCCGTGCTTGGCTGTTGACTTGAAATGGCGCTAAAATCATTACGGGCTTTACTTTCTCCATAAGTGTAATATAAAGTCCAAGTTTTAGCTGGTCGGTAGGCTGCATGAACTCTCGCCCTGTACCCATCAAAGACTGCATATTGATCTTCCTTGTAATCGACTACCGTATATTTCAATGACAGCAAAAACGGCTTTATTGGAATGTTGAATACAGCGTTGTAATAGTAAGATACTTTGTCTTCAAGTTCGACAGTGTTGGGAAGATCAACTAAGCCCCCTTGGATACCACTTAGAGATGTACCCGTCAGATCAACCCTAGTTTCAGCAAAACTAAATTTGGTTATAAAATACCCCCACTTACTACGAACCTCAAAACCAAAAGGAATGTACATATCAAGGGTATTCGCTCCAAAAGTGTTATTATTTGATTTCCCAGAAATAAATCGAGCGTGATGTTTATCCCAATCATAATGCCATTGGAAACCTTCATAGTAGGTCACATTTAAAGGGTTAATCTCCCTTGGCAAAGATAGCCAAGGATAACTCATCGCATTGTAAACATTTTCATCAAATATGTGTAACCGACCAAATGCAAGCCAACCAAATGATTCTGTAGTTTTGGCGGCAAAAAGTTCCGAAACCTCAATATCATTCTCATAAAGTCTGGATAGCATACTAGTATGAAAACGCACACCCTGCCATGATTCATCGAGTGTAAACTTTACGTATGAGTCCCCAATGCCCTCACCTTTGATATAAGTTTCATCGACGGGCGCATAAAATATATTACCACTAAATGTTGCTTCGATAGAGTGACTGAGTGGTATAGCAATAATGTTACTAATGAGCAAACATATCCGGAAAATCGGCACTAATGCTGTCCTATCGATAATCATTTAGAAAATTGGCTTATCGCTTGTGACAAGCTAGAAGACAAGTCTGCTAACTCGACTGACAAGTCACCAACCTTACCGACAGTATCTAATGTTGTACCTATTGCACCACGAGAGTTAACAGTATTCGATTTAACTTTATCTGTCGCTCGGGTTTGCTCTTCTGTCGCAGATTTAATTGAAGCGCTTTGCGCCTGAATATCTTTCACCTGCTGTGAAATCAGCTGTAGTGATTCGCCAGCTTTAGACACCATTTCAGCATTTGACTGCGCTCTGTCTTTAGAGGTTTCAAGTACGCTATTGGCACTTTGGACCGACTCGATTAAATTGCTCAATAACGAGTTTATTTGCTCAGTCGACTTCACCGTTCTTGACGCAAGTTCCCTTACCTCTTCGGCTACTACCGCAAAACCACGGCCTTGCTCACCGGCACGGGCAGCCTCAATTGCCGCATTGAGGGCAAGTAAATTTGTCTGATCTGCAATATCATTAATAACACTTAAAATGCTGGTCACATTTTCAGTATCAGCCGCCAGATTTTGGATAACAGAGAAAGTATTTTGCATATCCTCTTGTAGCTGTTCAGACTGCGTTACTGAGCGATTCATTTTCTCTTCACAAGAGCTCAACTCTTGCTCAGCCTCAATGATCAAATCGGATGTTTCGGTCGTTGATGTGGCCACATGTTCAACACTTTGCGCTAACGCTGACATTTCATCAACAAGCTCCGTGGATAGATTATTCAAATCCTCCATAGCATTACTAGAACTGGAAGTGCTGACTTTAAGTTTGTCTGAAATATTAAGCATAGGGTTACAAACCGCTACAACGGCAGCAACCGACTTCTCAAGATTAGCTATAAAAGCATTAAAATTGCGAGCAAGCTGACCTGTTTCGTCATTGCTCCTTGGTTTCAGGCGATAAGTCAAATCACCTCTGCCTTGGCTTAACTTGGCCAAGTTATCAGATATATTTAAAATAGAGACAGTCACATTTCTAGCTATCAATTGGGCAATGACAACAACCAATAGCACCGAGATAGACGATATCGCCAAGATGATTTTTAACTGATTTTCTAGAGCATTATTGCTTTCAATTGCCAGCTGGTTTAACTTATTTCGTTCCTGCTCAACGACTACGTCAATTTCAGCAACTAACTTTTCGTAAATAGTGCTCTTTTGGTTTGCCGCTTGACTTAGTGCTTCAAATCCACCTTCAAAATCTCCACCCAACATAGCCTGCGATACCATTTCAGATAAGCGAACATATTCACTTAAATCATCAAGCACTACTTGCTCAACCGTGTCAGAGCTTGTCAGTAATAAATTGAGCTTTTGTGCTAAGGCATCAGCACTTGCGCGTGCATCTTGCAAGATATCTTCATCTCCAAAGGTAACACTTTGGGTGAAAAGATCTTCTACACCTTTAATGGCAACACTTGAAAGCTCAGCCGCAATAGTATTAGAAAATTGCTGCCCAGTCAGCTTATCAAGAAATACGGTATTTGAAGAAATTGAGCTAATGTTCAGATAACCAATAGATAGGAAAGCGCAAAGCGCAATAGCTGTGATCGAATGGATTTTCATTCGTATCGAAAGGTACATTGACTTCATAGTGACTCCAAACACCAGATAGGAGGCTTAACTCAAAGACACTGTTAAGCCTCTTAATATTTAAAATTCACCAACAACTTTGACGTTATTTACTTAAAACTCACCAATAACTTTAACGGAATCGTTCACGCTGCCTTTATCGATGTAGCCAATTAAGTCGGGGTTATTTGCTATTAATTGGAGTACCTCACTATCACTATCAACTTCTTTTGGAGGTGTTCCTTTCCCCGTGAATATAAGCTTAGACCAATATGCTTTATATTGTGAGCTTGATTTTCCGACAACGTTTTGGTTGAACTCACCGGCTAATGCACTAGACGACGAATGAGCAATAGGAATAACCGGCTTACCATCAGGTAGCTTCTTATCCAAGTTTAAATAAATACGCGAAATTTGTTCTTTATCTAACGTTGCGGTACTCGATTTGTTAACAATCACGGCGACTGCTGATAATGCCTGAGCTGAAAAAAGCAACGACACTAATAAAGTAAGTACTGTTTTCATGTGACCTCCTTAAAATATTATACTGACGCCAGTTCTGAAAAATTGAGTGTCTTCGTCGGCATAGTCATCATCCGTAAAACCGTACTCAAACTTCAAAGCGGCATTAGAGTGGAAGTCATAGCGAAGCCCGATAATATGTGTTTTATCATCTGTCAAAACATTATCAGTAAATGACTTTGCAGAAGCGTAACGAGCATCAGATGTGGACACCTTATCTAAGTCATTGGTTTTATCTGAACTCGAGTAGGAATAATGAAGGGTATATTCTTCATATCTGTATCCAAGCGTTGCCAAGAAACGATCGTCTTCAGCAAGCGATATTACATCATCATCAAACCTGACTTCTGCATATTCAACCCCAAAATAGTAGGTGCCGGGATCATAATACCCTGCAAGTCCAGCAATGTAGCCGCCCATGTCAGTTGGCAAAAAAGCATTAGGTAAATCGGGAAAGTTCTGATCTAGTTGACTTATCGAGGAAGATGAATCTGAATTAGTCACTGTTAACTCAAACTGTGAATAAATTAACTTAGTTTTAAGATCTCCGTAATTGAGATCAAAGTTAGAAATAATGTCATAGGTCCCAGATAGCTCACCCACACTCAATGTTACTTCTCGCTTCCCTGAACCCAAATAAATCGCATAGTCAAATGAGCTAAAACTATTGGTGTAATAGAAATTAATACCATCATAATTAGTCACATTAGCGGCGTACACTTCTATCGGTGGTGCAATCCAACTGTACGCATAGCTAACGTCTAAGTACTCAGAATAAAAGTAAAATGGCGCTCTAAGTCGTCCAATTTTAACATCCGCATTGTCGTTAATTTGGTATTTGACATAAGCCCATTCAAATTCAGGGTCAAAGTCATTTTTCCCCCTTGCGACAAGCTGAACAGTAGCACTTAAACCGTCTGATAAATCTGAAGAACCTTGCAAACCTACCACAGACAAGTTGTCCATTTCTAACTCGTCAGTTAACGTATCATACGATGTACCACCATCAAAAGTTTTACCTGCTGCTATGGTGGCATACCCTCTCCAATCAATTTCAGCGAATACGGTAGCTGGGTAAAGAATGCACACACTGCTTAGCGCTAAGGTTAATTTGTTCATATTTCCTAGCTTTCTCATTTTTCCTTCCTTTGTTTATCGATATGTGGAATAACTTAATGACTAACATTGAGTAAACACATCAATCATTTCCAACATAGTAGAGAAAAACGCCGTATGCTATTTTAAATGCTTAAATTTATTATTGATGTTTTAGACATAACCTTTTTGACTACATTGGCACGACATACTCCAGCTTTATTTCTGCTGGGTTTCAAATGTTCGTACTGCCCTTTCTGTGAACAAATCGATTATTGGCACTATCATTTATAAGGTGAGTGGTAGGGTCACAAGTCTAATTATTCGTTCTATAGTTAGTAGGGAAGTATTGAAAGCGAGGGTATTATGAATCAATGCCTGAAATTTATTTTTTTGCTCGTCTCTATAAGTCCATTATCGGCATTTTCTGAAGAAGAACTTGTTAAAGTAGCAATAGGAAATATCTATAAAGAACAAGAACAAACTGCAAAATATGGCATACATGTGGAGCGCGACCTCCAAGCCATTTATGCTGGAGCTGGACTTATAGCCAAATTCACATACTTACCAAACGAAAGAGCGATTCAATCTGTTATAGAAGGCCGTAACGATGCGCTTGATATGCGAGTATCTAGACTAGAAGAGAGAAAAGAGCTTATAAAAGTCAATGTTCCTCTCGCAAGTTTTGATGTTTATCTTTTTTCTATTGAAGATAAATTCTACAACAGCCTAGATGAAGCCAAAGATGAGACCATTGTTTCATTCCATGGCACCCGATATACCAAGGTATTAGAAGACTATAAGCATCTCTACTTAGTTCATAAAGCCAAACAAGCAGCACTGATGCTCAGAGAAGGAAGAGTCAAACTCTGGTTAGCTCCTGAGGTCTCATATTTATTCATAAAGGAGCAATTCCCCCAAATAAAGGTGGTCAGCCCTATGATTGCGCGAGGTAACTTATACCATTATATACACGTCTCAAACTCCCACTTACTGCCAAGACTAGAGGCTTCTGCAAAAGCTTATATTAAGTCAAAATCACCGCAAAATTAGTGTTAGTAGGTTTACTAATATTTTCTTACTACTGGCAGTTTTCTGACCATCTGGGATCAAACAGACCTTGTTGTTTTTAATTCTCTCATTTTCATTATTTTCAGCCTGTTATTTAACCTATACAAGATTATTTAAGACAACTTTCATTTGGTGTTTTACAAGCAGCTATAACACTGTCTATGTTTATCAATGTCGCAAGCCTCTGATTTATCTTATAAACCACAGCTTGTTAAACATTCAACTCCGTGTCATTTCATAGGGCTCAAGTATCTAACGATTTCCTGTCATGAGATGCCACTAGAGCACAACCTTTTTTTGGGGGTAATATGGATTCAATCGATCCACTCTTGCTAGGATTTCTTCCTAAAGATGTACGAAATATGTTTTTCCCTTATGCAAGTGTGCAGTTGGGCTCACTACTGATTAACCTAATCTTAGGTTTTGCCCTTGCATCACTAATCGGTTACCACTTTAGACGGTATGCTTCAGCTTTTTGTAATAGGCAGGACTTTTCTCGACTATTTCCTCTACTCATGTTGACTGTGATATTAATAATCACTGTGGTAAAAGCTTCTTTAGCTCTGGCTCTTGGTCTTGTTGGAGCACTCTCTATTGTACGATTTAGAACACCGATAAAAGAACCTGAAGAGTTGGTTTATCTTTTTCTGAACATAGGGGTAGCCGTAGCACTGGGCGCAGGTCAAACATTAGCAGCTGTTATTGCTTGTATCATCACTTTACTGCTTGTCACTATTGCCAAACGTCATCAGTCTAAGATTTCCGAAGAACAGGGACTATTCCTATCGCTCCAATACAATGCTTCAGAGGCTCAGAATGTTCCGATCACTCAACTTAAAGAGCTATTATCTAGCAAAGGGAACGGACTAGATCTTAGAAGGTTTGATACACAAGACGATATGTTCAGCGCAACCTTCTTCATTACTGCCTATCAATCTCAGCACCTTGATGACATGCTTTCTCAACTTAGGCAACAGTTCCCTGGTATACAAGTCTCTATGCTTGAGCAGCATAATATTTCCGGAGTGTAATAATGAAATTGACACACGGTCGTACAGCCTTAAAACCAAAAGAATGGTTAGCTATTGCACTAGGGTTGTTATTGGTCTTTGCTCTCATTACCCCATCATTAGACAGCATTAAAGTTTTTCTACTGCAACGTGGATACACAGCATTATCAGAAGACCCCAAGGAAAAGTTAATACAATTCGCTACGGATATGGCGAAAGCCCCAATCAATTTAGCGACTGCGAACCATCACCTTCCAACTGTTCGAGTTGATATCACTTACCCTAATTGGTCACTTTTGATTAAAGATAGAGAAGCTGCTTTTAGCCAAGGGTTTATTCCTGCTATACGTTCGGAAGTCAAAGCAAGGATTTATTCCGATAACAAAGTTCTCGATGCAAAAGTGCGATTACAGGGTGATTTACTCGATCATATCAATGGCGTAAACCGCTGGTCTCTTAAATTTAAAATTGCTAATAAACAGGCTCTTTTTTCTTCTCGACGCTTTGCGCTGATTAGCCCACATGTGCGAATTAACCATGGCCCTTCCCTCTTTGATGAGACAATGAAGCTGGCTGGTTTTGATATTATTTCACCACACTATACTCCTGTGAATGTTATTGTTAATGGCGAAGAATGGGGGGTGATGTACCATGAGCAAGGCTTTGGACAAGACTTACTCGCTATCAACAAACGAACAGAAGGATTAATCGTTCGTCTCGATTTAGCAGAGCAAAAAGATACTGACGGAAAAGTACACCGGATATTTAAGCCCAGAGTTCTGCAACGAAATACCATTCTCAGTAGCACAGCCCTCGGTTATCAGCGACAAATCGCGCTGTCACTAATCGAAGGTTTTATCAACGGAAAATTCAGTGCTAGTGACGTGTTTGATACTCAACGACTGGGGCAATACCTCGCGGTCATTGATACATGGGGCGCTTGGCACGGGCTAGCTTGGAACAATTGGCGCTGGTATTACAACCCCCATACAGCAAAGCTTGAGCCAATCCAAAGTGACGTCAACGTATCACCCGCTAAGCACTCTCTACTGATGAAATCACCAAGTCACTTTTTCTTACTAAGCAAACAGATGCTTGAAGATAAAGAAGTCCGAAGGC
The DNA here is from genome assembly GCF_018860525.1 of Vibrio hepatarius. Classification (GTDB taxonomy): domain Bacteria; phylum Pseudomonadota; class Gammaproteobacteria; order Enterobacterales; family Vibrionaceae; genus Vibrio; species Vibrio hepatarius_B. Next base: position 104,777 of record NZ_JAHKPM010000051.1, on the reverse strand, counting down.
ATTATGATTATTCTCTCGACAAACTTAAACAGCTACTATCGAACGATAGCCTGCAGCAACACCTCAAAAAAGTACAAACTCCAATTTTAAAAGCATTGCATAGTGGATTGCCTCTCACTACACCATTTAACCCCGATAATTTGCAAGCACAGATGGTGTGCTTACAATCCAATTATAAAGATGATTCTTGTAGTAATGTGTCCAACCTCAGCCAAAACCTACACCAGCAAATGGACTCAATGGAATCCTTACCGCTTTGGGATCTAACCAGTCACTATGCCACTGCGCCAGAAAACCAGCTCATTATTAACAACCCAGAAAGAAAGCCACTACGTATTCTTGGTCTCATAGGTTGGACTGACTTCAATGAGCGATCAAGCCTTGAGGAAGCCAACTACTCTTTTCCATTAGAAATAGCACCTGGAGAAAGCTTTTCTGTCACTCTGCCACAGCACATTAAAACCGTTGAACTGCGTGCTTCTACTGCTGGGCAGTCCATGGGAAACTATCAGTTTAAGCGCAACATTGAACCAATGAGCTTCCTTCCAAGGTCTTCAAATAGCAACAAAGTCACCAAATATGCCTTTATTAAGCAAGAAGAGAACTCTTGGCGTATTACTGCTGGTAACTGGGTCATTAATGACTACCTTGTGACACCAGAAAATTGGACTTTATACCTAGAGAAAGGCGTCAACATTCAATTTAGTAAAGGGGCTGGCATGATGGTATTTGGACAATTAGAAGTTGAAGGTACGCAAAGCAAGCCAGTGAAGCTATCCCGACAAGGTCAGATACCAAATTGGTCTGGAATCAGCTTATTTAACGCAAGCCCTGATACGCAATCAACTATCCGCAACTTGCATATATCCTACGCTGGTAGACCTGACCTGGGGCTATGGCAACCAAGAGGAGCCACTTATCTTGTCGGTGGAAAATTGTCCATTCAAGGCTTGTTTATAACTGACAACGTTTCTGAAGATGCACTCAACATCGTCAATAGTGATGTCGATATCTCAAACCTATCGATTAAAGAAGCGTTATCTGATGCATTTGACTGTGATTATTGCATAGGGAAAATCTACGATAGTGAGTTTGCAAACATAGGTAAGCGTTCAGGTGGAGATGGGTTGGATGTAAGTGGCTCTAACCTTGATGTAACGGGTATCAGCTTTTCTGATATTCGAGATAAGGCCGTTTCTGTTGGTGAAGAAAGCCAAATGCGCTTAAAGGATATTAAATTCACTCGAGTTAACTTTGGTCTAGTGGCTAAAGATGCATCGAAAGTAGAAGCAGAGTCCATTACTGCAGAAGATGTCAGTCATTATGCTTTAATGAGCTATACCAAAAAGCCCCTATTTGGCTCAGCGACTCTACAAGCATTGAAATTCCAATGCTCTGGATGTGAAGCAAAGATTGTCTCAGAGATGGGTAGTGTTCTTAGTGTCAATGGCGTCTCCATAGCAAGTCAGGCGCTTGATGTTGGAAAACTCTATAACACAGTTATGAAGTCGGATAAGCCTTTATGAGTAAACGATTTGAAATCAAAGTACCTATTCCACTTAATCGCCTTAATATGGTAGAAAACTGGCTCATGCTTCATCCAAACCAGTTTAAAACTCACCACCCCGATAGGCATGTCAATAGCCTGTATCTTGACAGCCCAAACTTCAGGCGTTTTGAAGAGAATTTGAGTGGCATTACCCAGCGTAGAAAAACTCGAATTCGTTGGTATGGCGACCTAGCTAACCCCAAAGAGAGCAGGCTGGAGTTTAAATACCGTCGCGGTGGGAAAGGATCCAAAAGTTTACACCCCTTAAATATTAATTGGCTTGATCATAACTCTTGGCAAAGCCTACTAAATACCTGTCGACAACAGCTTCCTTTAGCGGCTCAAGTTTGTTGGGAATGCGAGAGTGTACCTGTATTGATTTCCCGTTATCGGCGGCGATATTTTATTTCAGCGAATGGTTATATTCGTGCCACTTTTGATGATGATATGCAATGTTTTGACCAAAGGTATTCGGACAAAATCAACATCTATAAGGGTAAGTCATTGGGTGACTATGTATTATTAGAATTAAAAACTGATGCTGTACATGAAAATGCCTTATCGAGCTTGGTGGCTACTTGCCCGCTACGTCCATCAAGACATTCAAAGTACGTCAATGGCATTCGGCAACTGATGTGGTATTAGGAGAGTTATTTAACAAGCATCCGTTAAGGCCAAGTTGAACTTTGTAGTTTTTCGAATATTTGTGTACGGTATCATAAAACGCTTGAGAAAATATCTATGACATTCCAAATCAGTAGCTTATGGCACGAACGGCAAGATGATGAACATAAGATCCGTCGTGATGATCACCGAACACCTTACCAACGTGATCGAGCAAGAATACTCCATTCTGCAGCCTTTAGACGCCTACAAGCCAAAACACAGGTGCACGGTAATAGCTTTGACGATTTTCATAGAACACGTCTCACTCATTCGTTAGAAGCCGCGCAGCTAGGGACTGGAATTGTCGCACAGATAAAGAAAAAGCAACCCGAGTTTCGCGACCTACTTCCAAGCGATAGCCTCATCGACTCGCTTTGCCTTGCTCATGATATCGGGCACCCTCCATACGGGCATGGCGGTGAAATCGCTTTAAATTATATGATGAGAAAGTTTGGTAGATTTGAAGGGAATGCTCAAACATTTCGAATCGTAACCAAACTTGAACCTTACACTGAACACTTTGGGATGAATTTAACTCGTCGTTCACTTCTTGGACTTATTAAATATCCAGCGTTACTCAGTGAAACCAGCGCTAGTGACATGCCAGAGAGTGTTTCACATCAAAGGCAGCTCAAAGCGAAACTTTGGAGACCCGCAAAAGGTATATATGACTGTGATCAGTCTCTATTTGAGTGGGTATTAGCGCCATTAACCAAAGCAGATAAAAAGCTCTTCGGTCAAACACAATCAGGACAAACAGACCCCCATCAACACAAAAAAACCTGCTTTAAGTCTTTAGATTGCTCTATCATGGAGCTAGCTGATGATATCGCTTATGGTGTCCATGATCTTGAGGATGCCATTGTTCTAGGAAAAGTCTCTCAAATTCAGTGGGTGGAAGGCGCTCAAAATCCGCTTTCACAGTGCGGTGAACCTTGGTTCGAAGAACATATAGCCTCCATTACCGATATGTTATTTTCAGGCACACATCACCAGAGAAAAGATGCTATTGGTGGCATGGTTAATGCGCTGCTCACCAGCATTTCAATTAAGTCTGTAGAGGCAGGTTTCACCAGTGATTTATTGGCATTTAATGCTTACCTAAAGCCAGAAATGGACATAGCTTTGCAGATACTCAAATATTTTGTCAGTGAGTTTGTGATTCAAGTTCCACAAGTACAAGTTGCAGAATATAAGGGCCAGCAAATTATCATGGATATTTTTGAAGCGCTCAGTGCTGACCCTCAAAGGCTACTTCCGATTACGATACGCCATGCATGGCAACAAACCCAAAACGATAGTGATGGCTTTAGGGTGATCACCGACCACATATCTTCTATGACCGATGGACACGCTCAAAGGCTTCATCAACAACTATTTTCATCCTATTGAATGGCTGTAGAATTGATCTAATTTACGCTGCATATGATATTTTTCATTATCACTAGTAAAGCTGGCTTCTATGGCGTTTCGAGTAAACTGGACCAACTCTGCCTCAGTCAAGTGATGATTGTCTGCTATTGCTAGAAAGTTATCTGTCATATAACCTCCAAAATAGGCAGGATCGTCAGAGTTAATGGTAACACAAAGGTTTTTCTTTAATAAATCAACCACATTATGCAGCTTCATGTCTTCAAATACTTTAAGTTTTACATTGGATAAAGGGCATACAGTTAAAGGCATACGAGATTCAGCTAGTAAACTCACTAGGTGGCTATCATCAGAGCAGCGAACGCCATGATCAATACGTGAGGTTTGGAGTAGTTCAATACTGTTGTAAATGTTGTCTACTGGCCCTTCTTCTCCCGCATGAGCCACAGCTAAAAAACCGGCTTCGATCGCTTTAGTAAATACTTGAGTAAACTTTTCTGGCGGATGGCCGACTTCTGAGGAATCTAGCCCCACGGCAATAATCTTATCTTTATGTTTCATTGCCTGTTCTAAAGCCAAAAAGGCACTTTGCTGATCCAGATGACGCAAAAAACACATGATAATCCGACTACTGATACCCATTTTTTCTTTTGCATCTTCAAGCGCGCGATAGATACCATTAATCACAGTATCGAAAGAAATTCCTCGCTCAGTATGAGTCTGTGGATCAAAAAAAATCTCTGTATGAATCACATTATCTTGCTGACAATGACATAAGTATGACCATGTCAAATCATAAAAATCTTGTTCATGAATCAAGACATTCGCACCCTGATAATAAATATCCAAAAATGATTGGAGGTTGGTAAATTGATATGCCTCTTTCACATCTTGAGGAGTTTTAAAAGGTAAGGGAATTTGATTACGTTTAGCTAACTTAAACATCATCTCAGGTTCAAGAGAACCTTCAATATGCATATGCAATTCAACTTTAGGTAACTGGCGTATAAATGTGTTTTGGTCCATGCATCTATCTCCATTTCATTTATGGGGAGCTAGATAACGCTTCTTTTCAAAAATTAACCAAACGAACAAAGAAAAAGCGCACGATAATTAACTCTCCAAGACAAAACCTTTTATATTTATATTCAGGCATTTACTCCATAAAAAGCCAAGAGTGCTATCAAGCAACTACTACATAAATGCAATTGACTAGCTATATGCCTGTATAAGTTATTAATAACTTTAGCATAGTATGCACATTAACGAATATTGATAAGGTTAAATATATGAGGACGTGGTTTAACGACCTGTGCATGGAAGCTATGATTTTTGATATCGAATTATGAAAATAACAGCTTTGTTCGTTATGAATGGTTTTTTTCAAATGTTCCTGGTGGCATATGTTTAATTTGAAAATCAATCATACGGTTAAAAGTCTCAAGTAATGCAGAAAAATCACGCTCGGGTTCAAGCAGAGATAGTACATGATACCCAGCTTCTACTGTCGATAAGTTATTGTCGCTGGGAGCTTTACGGATTCGATAGTTACCCTTTAAATCCTTGGGTAAATGAATCATTGGCAAATCTTTTAAATTCTTCGAAAGCTGCCAGATCTTGTAGGCTTTCTTCCAAGTCCCATCAAGTAGAATAATACGGACTTTCTTCTGATAAGCTATAGCTTGGCGAACTTTAGAAAAACTCAAAGATGAATCACTTGGATAGAGAACAAAATGCTGATAATCATTATCAGAGAGTAACCGATTAAATTCTTCATGCTGAGTGAAATTTTCACCTTGGAACAAATAACTGCTTGCTAATGAAAGTTTAAGGATCTTTGCAGTACCCATGGGCTTCTTAGCTTCAGTAGGATGTTGTAAAATGATGAGACCTACACTAGGTGCTAAGTTATCTATCCACTGGCAGATACAAGCCTTGGTTGATTTACCACATTTTAAACAATATCGAGACATAGAGTGCGTTTATTTCTTCTATTGGTTGCAATTAGTTTAGTATGCTTTAGCGTGCAGTTTGAACCTTTCGCGAGCTTTACATATTGGCAGCATAAACTTATCTATCAAGGTCAATGGTGGAGAATCCTAACAGGAAACTTTACCCACACCAACTTGATTCATTTAGCCATGAACATTCTTGGACTTTGGGTCATCACATACTTGTATAAGCCCAAGCCTAGATCACTCCTCTGTGTCTTGTTGCTTGTCAGTATATCAGTTGGCATCCTTAACTTAACAACAGCTATGAGCAGTTATGTCGGTTTGTCTGGAACACTACATGGTATTTTTGCTTACTATGCACTCAATGAGTCTCTAAGTGGTCGAAAAAGTAGTTGGCTATTAGTCATAGGCGTTTTATTCAAAGTCGGCTGGGAGATGACAATGGGTGCCTCTCAGTCCACAAGTGAATTAATCAATGCCGCTGTCGCAGTAGAGTCACATCTTTTTGGTGTATTGACAGGGCTGAGCTTTGCGCTGGCTTCAAATAACAAACAACTGCTTGCAACTCTAAAACGCCCGAAATAATAATTTTTATTGATGTTCCCCTGCAAAGGCCTCACAATATCGCCCTTTGGCAGTCCTTTGCGGCTGCGTGAGCGCTCAGCTCAACCTGATACAGAGAAAATTTTATGGGTTTTACCGCTTTAGGCCTTTCTGCTCCAATTCTTAAAGCCATTGGTGACCAAGGTTATGACAAACCATCACCAATCCAAGAACAAGCTATTCCTGCCGTCTTATCAGGCAAGGATGTTATGGCTGCAGCGCAAACCGGAACAGGAAAAACCGCAGGTTTTACCTTACCTATTCTTGAACTTCTTGATAATGGTTCAAGAGTTAAACCCAATAATGTAAGGGCTCTAGTACTAACACCTACGCGAGAACTCGCCGCTCAAGTACAAGAAAACATTTCCAAATACAGCCGTTACCAGCGTTTAACCTCTAATGTGGTTTTTGGTGGCGTCAAAATCAATCCACAAATGATGAAACTGCGTAAAGGTACTGACATCCTTGTTGCCACTCCTGGCCGTTTGCTAGATTTGTATCAACAAAATGCAGTTCAGTTTTCACAGCTGGAAGTACTGGTTTTAGACGAAGCAGACCGAATGCTAGACATGGGGTTTATTCGTGATATTCGCAAAATACTAGAATTACTACCGAAGAAACGTCAAAATCTCCTTTTTTCTGCCACTTTCTCTGATGAAATTCGTAAACTTGCTAAAGGCCTAGTTAATGACCCTGTAGAAGTCTCGGTTACTCCTGCAAACTCCACAGCGACGACCATTGAGCAATCAATTTACCCTACAGACAAGCGTAAAAAAGCGCCAATGTTGTCAAAGTTAATTCTGGATGGCGATTGGAAGCAGGTGCTGGTGTTCTGTCGAACTAAACATGGTGCAAACCACTTATCTCATTATCTCAATAGCCAAGGCATCACTGCTGCCCCTATCCACGGTAATAAAAGCCAAAATGCTCGAACTAAAGCATTAGCAGATTTTAAATCTGGTGATGTGCGCGTGCTAGTCGCAACCGATATTGCGGCGCGTGGCATTGATATCCCTCAACTACCACAGGTCGTTAACTTCGAACTGCCAAATGTTGCTGAAGATTATGTTCATCGGATTGGTCGTACTGGTCGCGCCGGAGAGGTCGGCAAAGCCATCTCTTTAGTCGAAGCAGCAGAAGCAAGTGAATTATTCGCCATCGAAAGGCTGATTCAGCAGCTATTACCTCGTTTTGAGCTAGAGGGTTTTAAACCTGTTAACGCGCTTCCAGAATCCAAGTTAAACACTCGACCAATCAAACCTAAAAAGCCTAAAAAACCTAAAGTCGGTCACCTTGATGGTCAGCGCTCTGGTGAGAATGCTCGTGGTCATAAACCTGCTGGTAAAAATAAACGCCATTATGCACCCAATAAACAACAGAATAAAAAATAGAGCGAAAGTAAGGCGCCTATAGTTTTACTTAAGCCTTTTATAACGTAAAACCCTCGAGCCTTCGCTCTAGGGTTTTATTTTCCTGAGCCGGTGACGCCTAAGGTTGACTCTTCGGTTTACATAAACTTTCCGTAACTTTTCTTGTAGATAAATCTTCTAGATATCAAATTAGAACAATTTTCACTCAGTCCATGTACAACTACTTTCTTTTAAGATCATATCTAACTGATAAATAAAGATAAATTACAATGTATCTTTTGGCATGAATTAATACGAAAAATTATGACTTGAGGAAAAATACTAAGAATAACCAATTACATAATAATAGAGGATGCGAGTACACAAGTTCGTATTACAGTTTTCGCCAGCATAATTAGTGTGTGGTTAGATATTTATATATTAAATACTTAATGAATAAAAAATATACAAATTTTATTAAATACAAAAAATGCATATGATCATTTTACCTCCGCTAGGTAATTTTCTTATAAAATTTAAAATCTTTCATCCATAAAACCTCCATCTCGATTGTAACGTTTAGCGAAGCTTTCTAAAACTTCAATACACAAAAAGAAGTAGTTTGAAATGAGATTAACAACCATTTCAGGCTATTTCATCATAAGAAGGCAACTTTCAATGGATTAGACTAGGTAGAAACTTGATGACAAAAATAATGAAAAGTTCTTATCTATATTTCATAAATAATCTCGTGAATATTCTTCGGTCAATAAACATACTAGGCATAATATGTAAGTACTATATGGTAGAAAAAAATGCAACCTGGTTTCCAAGCTCAAAAAACAAGTGATGTCGACTCTATTCGTCGATCTGAAGAATCAAGCAACAGTAGCAATAACCCTCTAAATGTAACTTCAGTTAGTTCAGTTTCTGAAAAAAAAATCCATGAATTAATTGAAAAAATCATCTATTTTAATTCGAATCCTTCTATAAACAAGAATAATGTAGAAAAGCTGACACTTAATCTAGACAACTACCTAAATGATCAAGAAAAAAGTCCGCAAAAGCTTTCATCTGGTACCGGAAAAGAGCTTAAAATGCCTCCTCCTCCTCCCCTACCACCTAAACCATCTGTAGATAATGACGTCAAATCTGCAAAAGCAGCTCTACTTGATGAAATAAGAAAAACAGGTGGCACTGCTGGCTTAAGAAAAACAAACCTGGCTAATGACACGGCGAAAGATATATCTCAGTCACTAGCCAAATCACCTACTGGCCAAGGTAGAGACGCTCTACTCGCTGAAATAAAAGAAAAAGGGACAACTGGCTTAAGAAAAACAAACCTGACTAATAAGACTGGGAAAGGATTACCACCACCACCTCCTCCTCCAGAAAAATCACCTATGTCTAACGTAACTAGCCAAGGTAGAGACGCTCTATTCGCTGAAATAAAAGAAAAAGGTGCGACTGGTTTAAGAAAAACAAACAAGCAACTAAATCAACACACTAACAGCAATGAAGGCTCTAACATCAGCAATCATAATCCTCTTATTGACGGCATGTCAGAAAAAGGAAAGCAGCTTCTCTTTGAAAATCCAGACCAAATTCTAGACAAAGCCGACCAATTGTCGGATGCAGATAAGAAAGCCATTGCTGCATTTACGAGTAAGATGACTGTTCATGCAGCTAAACCAGATATTCTGGGCGAACTGAAAAAGCAAATAGGTCATCTACAAGCCAATGAAGTTACTGAAAAACACATTAGCGCTATGCCAAAGTATTGCCAAGACTATTTCTCAGTGATAAAGCCTTATACCCATGATATACATACTTCTACCCCCTTTGGTAATGCACTATGCAGAAAGGCTGAGAAGGAAAACTACCAAAAAATCGATGCTGGTAGTGAAATGAGTCATTTGAAAGGTAGATCACCAAAGATAGCTCAAAAAGGCCAACAACAAACTCAATGGCAAAATGTCACAGAGGTACTAGAAAAGCTTCAGATAAATAAACGCTTAGAAGCAACATCATGGCATGAGAAAAGTGGAACAGTAGTAAAAACACCAAAAGAAAGCAGCTCTGTTTTTGCTGAAGCTCAAGAAAAAGCATCCAAGAGCTTAGATAATGAAACGCGTTCTGAATTGCTAAAAAATAACTATAAAAATCAAGTTACCACAGCATTTAAAGAGGATCCTATATTCAGCGGCTTATTCGCAAAAATAGATAAAGATGCAGCACAGAAACTAGAGTCAGGATTTCGTGAGAGCATTAAGAATCCTGAAACTTTAGAAAAAAGCATTGGTGCCTTTGTGTTAGACAAGTTACAAACACAATGTAAAGAGTTTACTTATGCAGGTCTAACCGCTGAAAATGAGTCACTTCAACAAGAAATTGAGCGCCTGAAGGCACAGCTAGCTAACCGTTAATATTCAATGTCTCAGCTAGGTATTAACCATTAAGCCCTCAAATTATGAGGGCTTACTTTTCAATAGCGATTAGACATTACACTATCGGCCGTTGGCCTCGATCAATAAGCTTCAGCAAAACATTATCAGCCGCTTCTCCTGCTATACCTGCCAGCTTTGATGTAAGCTTTTTCTTCTCAACGTAGCGAATAGATAATACGGTTTTATCTTTACATGCTGCTACCACTATATCGTCTGAAGTACGCACCTCATCAACAAGCCCCAACTCGTGTGCTCGAATACCAAACCAGTGCTCGCCTGTTGCCACTTTTTCAAGCTCCAAAGACGGACGACGCTCACGGATAAAGTCTTTAAACAAATCATGTGTATCTTCCAACTCTTGCTTAAATTTATCACGAGCTTTATCTGTATTTTCACCAAACATAGTTAGCGTGCGTTTATATTCCCCAGCAGTCAGTTGCTCATATTCAATATCATGCTTTTTCAATAGTTTGCTGAAATTTGGTAGCTGCGCTATCACGCCAATTGAACCAACGATTGCAAAAGGAGCGGACACAAGCTTATCAGCAATACAAGCCATCATGTAGCCACCACTGGCGGCCACTTTATCAACCGCGATAGTCAAAGGCAATTGAGCAGCTTTAATGCGATCCAACTGAGAAGAAGCCAATCCATATCCGTGCACCATACCGCCACCCGACTCTAAACGCAGCAAAACTTCATCTCCTTGGTTAGCGACTGAAAGAATTGCCGTGACTTCTTCACGCAACGAAGTAACTTCTTTGGCATCAATACTCCCTTTAAAGTCGATAACAAACAAATGAGGCTCTCTTTTTCCATCAAGATCCCCTTCTTTCGACGCTTGCTTAATTTCCTTTTCCCGGGCTTTGAGTTTTTCCTTTTCTTGCTTCTTTTCTGCCTTGTCGCGCGCTTTAATAAATGCGGTGTCATGCAAATGATGCTCAAGCTGCTCGACTGTTTCTTTGTGCTGTTCAGTCAAATTGGTGACTTCTAATTCACCTTTTGCCGCACCGCCCTTTCCGCTTACTGCTTTAGCAACCACTAAAAGTGAAATTACTGCAACTACCACGGTTACAATCTTGGCCAAAAACAGCCCATAGTCCAACAAAAATTCCAATGTAATATCCCCTAATATGCGAATTAGTGTATTGTAACCATCATATTACAGATCCATAAAGCAGAACGTAACAATTAAGGATATATGACATGAATTATTCTATTTCCCCTGATGCTTTACATGACAAAGTCATACTTGTAACAGGCGCTGGTGACGGTATAGGAAAACAAGCCGCTCTGTCATATGCTCAACATGGTGCCACTGTCGTATTACTAGGCCGTACAGTAAAAAAACTCGAACAGACCTACGATGAAATTGAAGCACAAGGCTTTCCTCAGCCAGCCATTATACCGCTGGATATGAAAGGAGCATCTAAACAGAACTATTTTGATATGGCCGACACGATTGGCAGTCAATTCGGTCGTCTCGATGGCGTTTTACATAATGCCAGCTTGTTGGGTGTGTTAAGCCCATTCAATCAAATTAGTGAAGATACATTTGATGATGTGATGCAGGTAAATGTCAAAGCGCAATTTTTAATGACTCAAGCCCTACTACCCCTGCTGCATAAATCCACTGCCGCGAGTCTTATTTTTACGTCTTCAACTGTAGGTCATAGCGGACGTGCTTTTTGGGGGACATATTCAATGTCAAAGTTTGCAACTGAAGGTATGATGCAAATATTAGCCGATGAACTCAGCGACTCTAATATCCGTGTTAATGCTATCAACCCCGGTGGTACAAGAACAGCAATGCGTGCAAAAGCTTACCCGGCTGAGGATACTGACTTACTCAATACACCTTTAGACATTATGCCTCTGTACCTCTATCTCATGTCTAATCAAAGTCAAGGGGTCAGTGGACAGTGTATTGACGCCCAATCGAGGTAACCTGTAGCAGATTTTTGTCATGGCTAAGGCATTCACAAGAGTGCCTTTACGTTAATTAGTTGGATAATACATCTCTCAGCCTATCTTGGGCGACCTGTACCAACAAGTCCGGCTGAAATTTAGAGATGAACCGATCACAGCCCACTTTCTTAACCATTGCATCATTAAAACTACCACTAAGAGAGGTGTTAAGTGTTACATAAAGATCTTTGAGCTTGGGGTCATTACGAATCTCGTACGTGAGTTTATAGCCATCCATCTCCGGCATTTCGGCGTCGGTAATCATTAATAACAGCTCACGCGGCACATCCTTACCTTCTTCAGTCCATTGCTTAAGTAATTTCAACGCTTCTAGCCCATCACAACACTCTAAAATATTGAGTCCCAATTGAGACAAGCATGCCTTGACTTGAGAGCGTGCAGTCGAAGAATCATCCACTATCAGCACGTTTCTCCCCACCATTTGAGCAGACAGATCTTCATCAAGCACACCTTCTGATATAGATACATCATACTCAATAATCTCTGCCAAAACTTTTTCGACATCTATGATTTCTACAATTGCCTGCAGATCATTCTCTTTTACATGGGTAATGGCTGTTAAATAATGCGCTCTACCTGCAGTTTTAGGAGGGGGCTGAATCTCAGTCCAAGTCGTGTTGACGATATTGCGTACCTGACCGACTAAAAAGCCCTGTATTGACCTGTTATATTCTGTAATGATTAGGTTGTGCTCAATATCGTCTTCATGAGGAGGAGGAAATCCGATTGCCCCGCGAAGGTCAATAACTGGTACAGAAGCCCCACGTAAGGAGGCGACACCAGTAATATGGTGGTGGCACCCAGGCATCTTAGTCAATGGTGGTACCTTAATCACCTCACGAACTTTAAAAACATTTATCGCAAAAATCTGCCGACTGTTAAGACGAAATAGCAGGAGCTCCAGCCGGTTTTCGCCAACCAAATTGGTTCGCTGATCAACGCTATTTAAAACTCCAGACATACGACTTCTCAACTACTATGTAATATATCAAAAATAGACTAAAGCTGGACTAAACTAAATAAACCCATACAACTTAAAAGTTATATGTAAAAAAAAAAAAGACAAACCTCAACAATAACAATGGTTAACCTTCAATAACTTTCATTAATAATAAACCATCATAAAGTGCTTGTTTGATTAAAGCTGCGCCTGGCATTGTTGCTTGTTTATAGAACCGGGACTCAACCACTTGTAAACCATGCTGGTAAGCAGGTAGACTTTGATCTTTGATACAGCTCTGAATCGCAGGATACAGTATGCTTTTAGCTTGATTTATCGCCCCACCTATCAAGATTTTTTCTGGATTGAACAAGTTGATAACAATTGATATCGCTGCCCCTAAATAACAGCCAAGCTTTTCTATCACCTCAATAGCTAAATTATCACCGTTAGCTGCTGCATCACAAATGTCTTCAACAGAAACTTCATTAATACTCGATAATACAGAAGATTCACCGCTAGCTAAGCGTTCAGATACTTCATCACGAATTGCTTGAGAGCTTGCCACTGTCTCTAAGCATCCTCTGTTACCACAATGGCAAGGCTTGCCATTGGGGTCAATTTGGATATGCCCTAACTCCCCAATGTTGCCATGTCTTCCAAGAAGGACACGCCCATCGAGAATGATACCAGCCCCAAGCCCATGATGAATTGAGATAAGTACAGAATTTTCGTTCTCTTGTGAGTGACCAAATAATCTCTCCGCCAACGCCCATGCACGGGTATCATTAGCAATAAAAACAGGCAATCCAGTCGCTTTAAATATTTCAGGACCAAGAGCAAGATTTTCGACATTATAATGAGGCATTTGCAAGACAATACCTTGATCTGAATTGACTAAACCGGGCAAAGTAATTGCAATACTAGTCACGCGGCCAAGCTGGTCAGAATAGCTCTGAAAAAATTCTTCAATTTCATGCAACAAACGAGCTAACACATCCTCCTGATCAATTTCATGAATATCAATTTTAGTATCGATCAGTACTTCACCGCCTAACTCATGTAAAGCGATGGTCAAATAACCACGACCAAGACGCATAGACAAAAATTGCCAATCTTTATTGTTGACTTGCAGTCCAACAGCAGGACGACCACGGCTTGTTGCTTCCTGGACTGTCGTTTCATGGATCAGGTGAGCTTCTATTAATTCCCGAGTGATTTTAGTAATGCTGGCAGGGGCGAGTTTACTCTCTTTGGACAAATCTATTCTTGAAATTGGTCCTTTTTGATCAATAAGTTTATATACACGGCCAGCATTGACCTGCTTAATATGGTCAATATGACCTGGTTGAGCCATGTACATAGCATGCTCCGAATATCAACAACATCGCAATTTTTTTACTTTGCGAAGTAATTGTGAAGGACTTTGATAAATTGCCGTGACAAGCATCACGTATAAAGATGGTTGTTTGAGCGTTTCATCAAATTACTAAACAAATCCAACATTTAACACTATATTTTTTCGCATCAATAAATATGTGCAAATTAGAAGATTTTTTTCCCTAAATATCTCATAACTCAGTATTTTGCATATACTTAATTGAGGCTTACAACGAGTAAGTTTTGCTCTCAGTGTGATCAAGGAACGAATCATGACCTGTATTCAAAGAAGAACAAAAATAGTCACCACATTAGGCCCCTCTACCGACAAAGAAGGTATGCTCGATGCAATTATTAAAGCTGGCGCCAATGTTGTTAGAATGAACTTCTCTCATGGTTCTGCTGAAGATCATGTCCAAAGAGCAACGCAAATACGGAATATTGCCGCTAAATATGGAACTCATGTAGCAATTTTGGGTGATTTACAAGGGCCTAAAATACGCGTTTCAACTTTTAAAGATAATAAAATCCAGCTCTCTGTTGGCGATACTTTTGTACTTGATAGTGACCTTCCACAAGGCCAAGGAGATCAAAACGCCGTGGGGCTAGATTACAAAGAGCTACCACAAGATGTTACCACAGATGACTTATTGTTACTTGATGATGGTCGAGTTCAACTCAAAGTGACCAAGGTCTCTGGTAACCAAGTTACCACCAAGGTCGTTGTAGGGGGGCCATTATCAAACAATAAAGGTATCAATAAGAAAGGGGGAGGTCTATCTGCTGATGCTTTGACAGAAAAAGACAAAAATGACATTAAAACAGCAGCCCAAATTAATGTTGATTATTTAGCTGTTTCCTTCCCAAGAAATGGTGAAGATATGGAGCATGCGAGGCGTTTAGCTCGTGATGCAGGCCTAGAAGCAAAACTCGTAGCAAAGGTAGAACGTGCAGAGACTGTAGAAACAGAGGAGAATATCGATGAAATAATTCTTGCTTCAGATGCCGTTATGGTAGCCCGTGGAGATTTAGGAGTAGAGATTGGTGACCCAGAGTTAATTGGTGTGCAAAAACAATTAATCCGAAGAGCAAGAAGCCTTAACCGCGCGGTTATTACAGCAACACAAATGATGGAATCTATGATTGAAAACCCGATGCCAACGCGAGCAGAGGTCATGGATGTTGCAAATGCAGTATTAGATGGAACCGATGCCGTAATGCTATCGGGTGAAACTGCCGCAGGCAAGTATCCCCTTGAAACCGTTCGTTCAATGGCCGAAGTATGCTTAGGCGCTGAGAAAATGTCAGCTATAAACCGCTCGACATACAGAATGAATACTGTTTTCGAAACTAGTGAAGAGACACTCGCCATGTCGACCATGTTTGCCGCTAATCATTTAAAAGGGGTTAAAGGAATTATTACGCTGACAGAGTCAGGACGAACTGCGCTTATGATCTCTAGGCTAAGCTCAGGTTTGCCCATCTTCGCACTTTCACGTAATGAAAGAACACTTAACCATACTGCACTGTACCGTGGTGTGACCCCAGTTTACTTTGACTCGACAAGTGACTCAGGTCTATCAACCGCCAAAGATGCTGTTCAGTGCCTTAAAGAGAAAGGACTTCTGCACGATGGTGATCTCGTCATTATCACACTAGGCGACGTTATGGATGTTGTCGGCTCAACTAACTGTATGCGAGTACTCTCAGTTTAGGTATAGCTAACCTTGATAAAACTTGGGAGGCGTTTTAGTGGATACTGAGGAAAACATCTCAACGAAGCGAAAACCTGCATCAAGCCCCAGCTGATAGTCGTGTAATAAAGCTCCTCTCTCACTCATTAAAGAGCTAGATAAAAGCGGTTTTTCTGGCTTAATTTGAACAATAAAACAGTCATCTGGGGGATTGTGTAAAAAATCTTGAGTGAGAGAGTAAGTTTGATAATGAACCATTAGCATATCTGCTAATCCCGAATCAAATTTCTCGCCCAGTAAATAACTTAACCGATAGATATCCTCTGCACCAAACAACCACCTCCCACCATTAAGCGCTTCAAGTTGAATGTGCCTTAGCTTTTCTTCCTTGGAACGCTGCAATTGCTCGGTAAAGAAACTTGCCCAATCATCCTTCCAACTTGCTAATTTTTGTTGCCAACGATCTTGAATATTATTAAATGAGCCACGGTACCATTGAATATTATTACCTTGCATTTCTTCTTCAATTTCGGTTTCTAAATCTTCGCCTTCTGTTCTTATTACGATAATGCAACGTGCCTCTTTACGCCACGCCTCTTGCACTGGGATAGACGCTGACACACCACCATCGACATATACTCCATGCTCAAACTGAACGGCTTGATTATATAACCTAGGAATGGCACATGTTGCGATCATGACCTTTCTCCAATCTTGTTCAAGCATGGGTAGATAGTGATCAAATAAGCGACTGGTATCAGTTACAGCCGCAAAAGCTTTTCTATCCTTCAATATTTTTCTACCCATATCAATATCTAACTTATACGGATAATCGCTTATTTTATCGACTGCCCAATCGATTCCAAGGTGCTGCTTGCGTCTGATATAGCGGAATAAATTGAAAAACTTAGGGTCTGTTGTTAGGTCTAGAATGAAAGCACGGCCTATCCCTCTCTGGCGACATAGAAATCCACACAAATTAAGTGCACCGGCCGAGGTACCATAAAAGACATCGAATGGATCAAAGTTAGACAAAAGAAAAGCGTCAAGCACACCAGAAGTAAAGATGCCACGCTGACCGCCTCCTTGAGCAACGAGAGCGGTTTTTCCTCCCGTATATTTCGCCAGACGATGGGTATCCAGTTCAATAGCCGCACTCGTAACTACGCCGCTGTTGTGCATAAGATTAACCTAAACAGAAGTAATCGCGACCAAGCCGAAGCTGATAAGCACAGTAAAAACAATTACCGTGATCACTAGCGCATATTTTAACTCGCTCTCCACTAGAACCTCCTATGTCATGTAACAAAGTAATAACACCCTTGTGAGGTATCTTCAAATATTCCCCTTTTTTTGTGCGTAGTTATGACGTTAGTATCACAATTACAAAACCAACCTGCGCTAAAGGACTGCTGATATGGTCAACAAGACTCGGTACTCTCTCGCCACTCTATTTTTGTCTGTATCCATACCTATTTCAGCAGATGTCTATCTTACTCCTTGGGTTGGCTATTCTGGCGGTGGAAAGGTTGTTGCTCAAAATGAACAAGCCTATGATTTACAGGGCTCTGAAAGTTATGCCATCACCGGCGAGATAAGCTTAAACGAAGGAAGGGTTGGGGTTTTCTATTCTAATCAAGACACTAGCGTTGACTCTATCAACGTCGATTCAACTATGCATTATCTTCAATTCCAAAGTAGCATCTACTACCCTGCTGAAGACAACATCTCATTTTATCTCGGGATTGGCTTGGGAGCATCATATATAGATGCTGACTGGGTAGATGATGAGCTGGGGTTTTCTGCAAGTATTTTAGGAGGGTTTGAATACCGTTTGTATGACCACCTTGCACTAAATACACAGCTTCGCTGGCTTGGAACTGTAGTGGATAACAACTCCAGCGGCATATGTAACTTATCCACTTCAGAGTCTGATAGCTGTATCATAAAATTTAAAACAGACTGGATGAACCAATTTTCAGCCAACTTAGGATTAACTTGGAGCTTCTGATCCTTTGTTCCCCCAAACAGCTTTCACGGTGGGATAGGACTCTGGATCCGAACTTGGCGACTAAAAACACCTACGCAAAGTTAACTACAAGATATTAAGTTATTTTTTTACGCAATGAATCTATTGCGTTAAATCATTTTAGTAGTTAGTCTTTTTATTGCATACAGCTTATTATTTCAGCCTTTGCAAACACACACTAATAAAATCAACATAAAACCCTAAGATAGTATGATTTTTACAGTGCAAAAGACCAACTTATTATCTATTAAAAGTTGATTCATTACCTAAAATAATACCAATTGGGGTATATCTACTTTTTGCACTAGAGTTAAATAAGCTAACGTTCAGCTTAAGCACTTAGTTTCAAATCATGTTACTCATAAATATGGGTTTACAGGAGTCCTATATGCAAAGAGAACAATGGGGATCCAGAGCAGGCTTTATTTTAGCTGCAGTTGGGTCAGCAATCGGGTTAGGAAACATATGGCGTTTTCCATACATGGCCTATGATAATGGTGGTGGCGCTTTCTTTATTCCTTATCTTTTTGCCATGCTCACCGCAGGTATACCTTTCATGATCCTCGAGTTCAGTATGGGGCAAAAATATCGGGGAAGTGCCCCTAGAACCCTTGCAAAAATCCACTCAAAGTTTGAATGGCTTGGATGGTTTCAAGTGGGAGTAGCCGCCATCATCGCCGTATACTACGTAGCCGTTATTGGTTGGGCAATTTCTTACTTTGGTATGTCTTTCAAACAAAGCTGGGGCACTGACACAAATGCTTTCTTTTTTAAGGAGTACTTAGCACTAGGTGATAACTCTCCAACCAATCTGGGCGATATTCAGTGGAAAATAGCCGCTGCTATGCTCATCGCTTGGGCAATCACATATGCAGCTATTGTTGGAGGTGTAAAAGCTGGTATAGAACGCGCTTCAAAAATCATGATGCCAATACTGTTCATCATGGTCATATTACTGATAGCTAGAATGGTTTTTCTTCCAGGTGCATTAAATGGCATTAACTATATGTTTGAGCCTGACTTTAGCAAAATTTTGGACGTCAAAGTTTGGGCTGCAGCTTATGGGCAGATATTCTTTACTCTGAGTATCGGATTTGCAATCATGCTCGCCTATTCAAGTTACTTACCTGAAAAGTCAGATATCACTAACAATGCCTTTATGACTGTCCTCATTAACTGTGGATTCTCAATTTTAGCCGGAATTATGATCTTTTCTGTATTGGGCTACATGGCCTTTGAGCAAGGAAAACCTCTAAATGATGTCGTTTCAGCAGGAGTTGGACTAGCGTTTGTGACTCTACCCGCAGCAATCAACCTGCTACCTGCCCCCTACATTTTAGGGCCCCTATTTTTCTTTGCTCTTGTTGTCGCTGGACTAAGCTCCCATATCTCAATTATGGAAGCGGTCACTTCCGCAATCATGGATAAGTTAAACTGGAGCCGTAGAAAAGCTGCAACCGTAGTTATCGGTGTGGGTGTCATTGTATCAATGGCCTTTGCAACCAATGGCGGGCTGCTTCTACTCGATTTGGTTGACCACTTTGCCAACAATGTCGGAATTATGGCTGGTGGATTTGTAGAGATTATATTGATGGCATGGCTGTTAAATAAAGTAGCTGACGTACGCCAATACGCCAATGACACATCAGATTTTTCAATAGGATCTTGGTTTATCATTTGCCTTAAGTTTATTACGCCAATAATGCTGGCCATTATTCTAGCGACCAAGCTACATACCTTATTGACTGAAGGTTATGGTGACTACGATCTAACTTTAGGCTGGGCAATGATAGCAGCACTATTTGTCACTGGCATTCTAATTAATACAACGAGTAAACACGAGGAATCACTATGACCACTGGAGCAATTGTAATGATGGTGCTAGGGCTGGGACTTACTTGGGGCGGCGCCGCTATTTGCATGATAAGAGCAATGAATAAGAAAGCAGAATAAGTCTCCTTCTCGATTAAAAATGCCGGCATAGATGTGCCGGCATTTTTGTAAGGAGCTAGAATGTATACTTAACGCCAAGCGCTCCACCTATCTGCAACTCTGCACCACCATGTAAGTCCAGTTCTGGGTGAATTTGTCCATACATATCCCAGTTTTTATGGAAGTTCCAGTTCACACCAAGGGGGACTCGAGCTCCAAACTCGTCATGATCCCACTCACTCCAAGCACCTGCGCCTACATACCAAGTCAAAGGTACATCAGCATCAAATTCCCCTCTGGCAAAGATGTAATCGAAAGCTGTACCATCATTGCCCAAGGTGAGGCGGTATTTATTGTCCAATTCAACAACAGCGCTCAAGTCTTGATCGAAAGCCATACCTGCAGACCACTGATGAGCCCCTTCACCTTCAGCCAAAACTGTCGCGCTCGCGGTCAAAGCGGCAAATCCTAGAACTCCTCTTGCTAGGATACTTTTTTTCATTTCGATGCTCTCTACACTAATAAAACACCGTTCAAATCTACAGATAAGAGACTATTTTATGTCAGGCAAAAGTTAAACAAATTGATAAAGTAGACAATTATATTCAGGCCCTACAAAAAAAGGAGGCTAATGCCTCCTTTAAATATCAAATGTTCACTGGATTAGCCGTTGTTACGAATCCACTCATCCATTTCTGTTTTTAAGTTATCTGATTTAGTACCGAATATTGCTTGTACCCCACCAGCAACAACAACAACACCAGCAGCTCCTAGACGTTTAAGTTTTTCTTGGTCAACAGCTTCACTGTCTGCAACCGCAACACGTAAACGAGTAATACATGCATCCAAACCCGTAATATTTTGCTTACCGCCGAACGCTTCGACAAGTTCACCAGCAAGATCGGAACTAGATGTCACTGTTTCCTCAACGGATTCTTCTTCACGACCAGGTGTTTTAAGGTCAAGCGCTTTAATCACTACTCGGAAAACTACATAGTAGATAACGGCGTAGACAATACCTGTCGCTACCATTAGGCCAATTTTCTGAGAGTTACCGGATAAAACAAGGAAATCAATTAAACCGTGTGAGAAAGATGTACCATGAACAAACCCGAGTGTATTAGCTACAACATATGCAGAACCTGCTAGCAAAGCATGAATACCGTATAAAATAGGTGCAACGAATAAGAAAGAAAATTCGATTGGTTCTGTTATACCAGTTAAAAATGACGTCAATGCAGCAGATGCCATGATGCCCATGACCTTTGCGCGATTCTCAGGCTTAGCTGAATGAGCAATAGCGATTGCTGCTGCTGGTAAACCAAACATCTTAAACATGTAGCCGCCAGCTAGTTGGCCAAAACCATTACCAGCTGCACGAGATGCATCATCTGCAACCAAGTAACAAGTAAGAACACCATTCTGAGCTTCACCAGCCGCGTTAACACAAGATCCAGCTTCAAAGAAGAAAGGAACGTTCCAAACATGGTGTAAACCAAATGGGATTAAAGAACGTTCAACAATACCATATATACCAAAAGCGACCTGTGGGTTTTGGTGTGCAGACCAATCTGAGAAAGACTGCATAACGGCAGCAACTGGTGGCCAAATGATTGACAGCCCCAAAGCTAGCGCAATGGCAAGGAAACCAGTAATAATTGGCACGGCACGTTTACCCGCAAAAAAGCCCAAGTATTCTGGAAGCTGAATTTTGAAAAAACGGTTAAAAGACCACGCAGCTATACCGCCGACTAAAATGCCACCAAGAACGCCTGTCTCATAGCGTTTCAATATCAGCCCTACAGCATTATCATCTAAAACATTACCTGCCGCTAAAGCTGCCGCTTTAGCTGATTCAACGTCTAGCTGAGCAAGTGCTCCTAGCGTAGCTGTCATAATACCATAGCCAACTATTGCAGCTAAACCAGCGACACCATCATTGTTCGTGAAACCAAGCGCTACACCTACCGCAAATAGAAGCGCCATCTGGTCAAAAACAGAACCACCCGCTCGTTCCATAAGATTTGAAACAATCTCGGGGATAAAGCTAAGATTGGCTGCACCAACCCCAAGTAGGATGCCCGCAACAGGTAAAACTGATACTGGTAGCATCAGAGCTTTACCCACTTTTTGCAGGTTAGCAAAAAGATTCTTAAACATATATATGCTCCTGAAAAATTATAAGAATTCTTGGGTTCTAACGGCACACCCCCGCAGCCTTAAATGTTAGCACCCATGGAAAATGAAACCACATATTGCAGTATATTTTCCGGCTCTAAATATATATTGATGGTAAACAAACTTTCTAGCTGCTTACAAAAATAAGTTCCAAACTAATAGATAGATCACAGTCTAAAATCAAAGTGTTCATCACAAATATGGCCTTATCCTATTGAATTATAAGATCTTAAGTAATGATAATATTAATTTTACAGGGAAAATAAAATAACGCCCATAGTTATTTTATTAAGAAAATTTACATTGCAACAGAATCAATACTGCTAGCTCAACATCATTAGTATAATAGATTAATTAATCAACAAGTGATGATCCAGAGCATAAAACATTAAAACTTATGACTTTTATTGCTCAGATCTTTATTTTCATCTAAAAAAAAGATCCTTGAAATTATTGCTGGTTTTAAAACCAACTTCAGATAAAGAAAGCCCCTTCAACTTGGCAATATAGGAAGCGACATCGGCAACATATGCAGGCTGGTTTTGTTTTCCTCGGTGCGGCACAGGAGCTAAATAAGGTGAGTCTGTCTCAATTAACAAACGTTCCAATGGAAGTGCTTTAACTACTTCTTTCAGGTCTGTAGCCTGTTTAAAAGTAACAATACCAGATATGGAGATATAAAAGCCGAGATCCAATGCTGCTAGAGCAAAGTCTAAATCTTCTGTAAAGCAATGAATTACACCTCGACATTTTTCTGCGCTCCCTGAACGCAAAATATTTAAAGTATCTTTCCTTGCTTGCCTCGTGTGAATGATCAGAGGCTTATTTAACTTAACCGCCAGTTCAACATGTTGCTCGAACCGCAACGTTTGTAACATTTTGGTTTCAGGTTGATAATGATAGTCTAGCCCTGTCTCACCAATTGCGATAACTCTAGAATGAGATGCGTATTCATAAAGGCGCTCTAAAGAAAATTCACTTTCAACATCAAGGGGGTGAACACCACAGGAGGCATATACATTATCGAAAGGTTCAATTAACGCCATCATATCCGGAAAAGAGTCTAGAGTAACACCAACCGAAAGTATTTCGGTGACATTTGAGGCTTTCGCCTTTTCTATTACATCCGCAACGCCCGAGTGTAAGTTTTCATAGTCTAGTTTATCAAGATGACAGTGTGAATCTACGAACATACTTCCTCATTAAATTTGGTTAACCAATTTAGAATCAGCAGCTCACTATTTAGTCCTGTGTACTCTTTTAACTGCTCCGTTAATCGACTCAGACTGTCTGATTGTTGATACAGTTTTTCATAGCTTAAACAACCAGCCAACACTTTAGCACCAGGAGTAAAATAAGCCTCATCCAGACCAAAATACACTTTTTGTGCATCAGTAAGTAAATACCAAACCCATTTTAGGTACTCTTCATGTGAACTCGAAAGTAGTTTTGCCAAACTGGTAATATCACCGTTAAGTTTTATACAATCAAAAAATTCTCTCTCGATTTGATGATATTTATCTCCCTGCTCTCTTTCAAGAAAAGACAGGGTGGCCAACGGTGCATTGTCGTTAATGTGTGCAACGAAAGAAGGGAGTGTAGAAGACACTTCTTTGCTTAACCACTCGAGCATTACTTGCGAAGAAGGTTTGGGTACCTGCCATCTTTGACATCGACTCATCACAGTCGGCAAGACTTGATGACATTTATAGGTAATAAGAAGGAATACACACGTTTTTGTAGATTCTTCAAGGGTTTTTAGTAAGGCATTAGCCGCAGATTCCGTCATAGACTCAACGGGGTCAATTATAAACAAACGCTTTCCAGACAATTGCGATGATTCATGAGCTAAGCGATTGCAGGTTCGAATTTGTTCAACAGTGATTGTTTTACCTTCTTTTTCAGGTTTCACCAAATGAAAATCAGGATGATTACGCGCTTGCATTAATTGGCAACTATGACACACACCACATGCCTCACTAGCATAATTGCCACACATAACCGCACTACTAAATAAGTTGACCAGCTGCTCGGTACCTAAACCTGGCTCAGAGATTAGTAGAGTCGCACTTGAAAAAGTGCCATGCTCGAGACCAAACTGCCATTTGCTCCAAATATTGGCTAGCCATGGGTAGTTCAATGTCATGACTGTAGCTCTAACCATTGACTTAATTTACTTTGTATATCGTTTGCAACAGCACTAATGCTCTGTTCGGCATCAATAATAATAACATCGTTATCGTTAGCCGCTAATTCTAGATAGCGTTTTCTTGTCCGTTCAAAAAAACTCATATCCATCTTCTCGATACGATCTAACTCTCCTCTTCCTCTCGCTCGTGCAAGGCCGACTTGAGGATCAATATCAAGATATATCGTTAAATCGGGTTTAAAATCACCTAGCGTGGTTCGTTTAAGCTCTAGTAACGACTTTTGTGAAAGCTCACGTCCACCACCTTGGTACGCTTGGGAAGACATATCATGCCGATCACCAACAACCCAACGGCCTGACGCTAAAGCTGGTTTAATCACGTTCTCGACTAACTGAACACGAGCAGCATACATAAGTAAAAGCTCCGTCATATCTTGCAGCTCTTCACCTTCATGCTCTTGCTTAACCAAAGTACGTAGCTGCTCTGCCAAAGCCGTACCACCAGGTTCACGGGTATTTTGAATGCTCTTCACTCCAGCATTCTCAAGAGCCTCAAGTATCGCTTTAATCGCAGTACTTTTCCCTGCACCTTCCAGGCCTTCTATAACGATAAATTTCGCTTTGTTCATTTCCTACTTCTTAACTTTTTTAAATAAGCTCGAACTGCTCGATTATGTTCGGCTAAGGTTTTTGAAAAAACATGTCCACCGTCACCACTAGCTACAAAATAAAGGTAGCGACTATCTTCAGGGTTTAGAGCGGCTTCAATTGACGCTTCTCCAGGCATAGCAATTGGTGTCGGCGGCAAGCCAAAAATAGTATAGGTGTTGTACGGCGTTGGTGTTCGAAGATCTTTCTTGCGAATATTACCGTCATATTTATTTCCCATTCCATAAATGACTGTTGGATCAGTTTGCAATCGCATACGTTTGTTGAGTCGGTTGATAAATACGGCTGCCACGCGCTGTCGCTCTGAGTCCACCGCAGTTTCTTTCTCGATGATAGATGCTAAAATCAATGCTTCATAAGGCGAATTAAGCGGCAGTTTTTTGTCATTCTCAGCCCACTGTTCCTCAAGTACTTGTTGCAGCTGATTTGCTGCACGCTGCAATATATCGAGGTCGGTCGTGCCCACAGTGTAATGGTAAGTTTCTGCCAGTAATAGGCCTTCCAGCTTGTTCTTTTTCACACCTATTTGCGTTGCAATCTCAGCCTCACTTAAATCATCGATTTCATGTTCAAGGTGTGGTGATTGCTGTAATAATTCACGCCATTCCGAAAAGGTAGAACCTTCAACAAAAGTGATAGAAAACTGATGTTCTCTACCCGTTTTGAACAGTTCTAGAGCTTGCTTTAATGTCATCCCTGGTATTAGAAGGTAGGTGCCCGCTTTAACTTCGACCATTTCGGGATAAAATCTATGGACTAGGCTATTAAGTTTGCTCGTTAAAATCAATTGGTCCTGCGACAAACTCGATAGAACTCTGTTAAAACTTTCCCCAGGATTGACGGTGTAAATTCTTTCTTGCTTTAATGCTAGAGTCTGGTTGATGAACAGTTCCATTTTCTGACCAATGTATACATAGCTAGCAATGGCCAACAGTCCAACACATACCAATAAAGCGGTGACTTTTCTAATCACGAGTTAACCATCTCCTGAATTTGTTTTGTGATTGGCCCTTTGTCATAGGCTTGCTTACCAATAAAATCTACTTGTGCGACGCCAAGCAGCGAGTTGGAAACAAAGACTTCATCTGCATTAAATAACTCTTCAAGTGCGTATTGCCCTGTCTTAACATCAATTTTATTCTTAGCCGCAAAGTCAATTATGACACGCTGCATGACGCCCTTTACACCAGCATTAGAAAGGTCTGGTGTATAGATAACATCTTCCTTAACCCAAAAAATATTGGCTGATGTGGTTTCAATGACATTATCGTTAATATCGAGAACAACACCATCCGGAAGACCTTCTTTGTCCATTTCAGCTTTCAGTAATACCTGTTCAAGTCGGTTATTATGCTTATGGCCGGCAAGTAAAGGATTTAAACCAAGGCGTAAACTGCATATACCTAGGCGAATACCTTTGATAAGCCATCGCTCATAATGCACTGGGTAATTAAAGGCATTTATGGTAATACTGGGTGATATAACTTGATTCGGGCTATATCCACGCCCACCTTCACCACGACTGATATGAAGCTTAAGGCCGGACTTAGCATCAGCAATAATTGCTTTACTCAACCAACTCTCCACTTGTTGCCAGCTGGGTGGTGTAATTCCAAGTAGTTCGAGGCAGGACTGCATCCTTTCCTTGTGTTTATCCCAATGCTGAACCTGGTTGTTTTTAACCAACATAGTTGTGAAGCAACCATCTCCATATTGAAAAGAGCGGTCACGCAACGAGATCATATCTGTAGCTTGTCCATTAACCCAGTACATAGTTTCACCTGTATATAAAGAAACGGCCTAATGCCAATGCATTAAGCCGTTTTATCACAGATCTTTCAGAGACTCTTTAGATTTTTTTGAAAACCAAAGAACCATTTGTTCCACCAAAACCAAATGAGTTACAGATAGCATACTCTGAGTCCATTGATTTTGAAATATGCGGGACGAGATCGATATCTTCTAGCCCGTCTTCACAATTATCTAAGTTGATAGTAGGTGGTACCATCTGATCAATAAGAGCCATAATAGTAACGATAGCTTCCACAGAACCTGCTGCACCTAAAAGGTGACCTGTCATGGACTTAGTAGAAGAAACCTTAACCTGCTTGCAACCCTCTTGTCCTAGAGCACGTCGAATACCCTTAGCTTCCGCAACGTCACCTGCTGGAGTAGAAGTACCATGAGCGTTAACATAACCGACTTGCGAACCAGTAATCCCTGCATCACGCATTGCCGCTTCCATCGCTAAAGCACCACCAGAACCATCTTCGCTCGGGGAGGTCATATGGTAAGCATCGCCCGACATGCCAAAACCGACAAGTTCGGCATATATTTTGGCACCACGTGCTTTAGCGTGCTCATATTCTTCAAGGACAATAACGCCTGCTCCATCACCTAGAACAAAACCATCACGTTCTTTATCCCAAGGTCGAGAAGCTTTTTGAGGCTCATCATTACGAGTAGATAATGCTTTAGCTGCGCCAAAACCAGCCATACCCAGTGGAGTAGAAGCTTTTTCAGCACCACCGGCTACCATAGCATCCGCATCACCATAGGCAATCATACGAGCGGCATGGCCAATATTATGCAAACCCGTAGTACAGGCTGTAGAAATAGCGATATTAGGGCCACGTAAGCCACGCATGATCGATAGGTTTCCCGCTACCATATTAACAATGGTTGATGGGACAAAGAAAGGGCTTACTTTTCGTGGTCCCTTTTCGACCAAAGCCGTATGGCCCGTTTCGATAAGGTCAAGTCCACCAATGCCAGAGCCAATAGCCACACCAACGCGCGCAGCGTTTTCGTGGTTAATTTCTAAGCCTGAGTCATCAATAGCTTGGATGCCAGCAGCAATGCCGTATTGGATAAACAAATCCATTTTACGAGCATCTTTTTTTGACATGTATTCAGTGCAGTCAAAATCCTTTACTAAGCCCGCAAAACGGGTCGAAAAGTTTTCTGAGTCAAAGTGCTCGATATTTACGATACCGCTTTGACCTTCTAGCAGGGCCTTCCAGGATGATTCTACAGTGTTGCCGACCGGTGACAACATACCCATGCCAGTGACAACAACACGACGCTTGGACACGATTTTTATTCTCCGGAATTGATGTGATTCTATGAAAAGGTATAGAAGAGTTAAAAAGAACACAGGCGGCCAGAAGGCCGCCTGGGAGAGATATTACTGAGCGCTGTTTACGTAGTCGATTGCAGCTTGAACAGTGGTGATCTTCTCAGCTTCTTCGTCTGGAATCTCAGTGTCAAATTCTTCTTCTAGAGCCATTACTAGTTCAACAGTGTCTAGAGAATCAGCACCTAGATCGTCAACAAATGAAGCTTCATTTTTTACTTCTGCTTCATCTACACCTAGCTGTTCAACAATGATTTTCTTTACGCGTTCTTCGATGTTGCTCATTTTTCTTTTCCTTTACAGATTTCGCTTAATGCGATGGTTCCGTAGTTTATTCGAACTATTGAAAGTTGCAAGAGGGTACTTGCTGGTCAAACCACAAATTTAGCGATTTTTACCGAAATTCAATACATTTTTGACTTATATCATGCACAATTCTTGTGCACATAGACGCTGGTCATCACAAACTATAGGCTATTTTGTAACATCAAATGCCTATTTTGTTCAACTTAGCATCAAACCATATACATGCCACCATTAACGTGCAAAGTTTCGCCCGTAATGTACGCAGCTTCTGGTGAAGCAAGAAACACTACCGCTGAAGCAATTTCACGCGGGTCACCAAGACGACCTGAAGGAACATTAGACAAAGTTGCAGCCCTTTGATCTTCATTTAACATCTTAGTCATATCGGTTTCAATAAAACCAGGAGCGACAGTATTTATTGTTACGCCACGAGAAGCGACTTCACGTGCCATAGACTTAGTAAAACCAATCACACCCGCTTTAGCAGCAGCATAATTAGCTTGCCCTGCGTTACCCATAGTACCAACAACAGAGCCAATATTAATAATACGGCCTGAGCGCTTCTTCATCATACCACGAAGAACTGCTTTAGACATGCGGTAGATTGGAGTCAGGTTAGTATCGATGATGTCATTCCATTCATCATCTTTCATGCGCATAAGTAAGTTATCACGCGTAATACCTGCATTGTTCACCAAAATATCGATTGTTCCAAACTCATCGTTAATTTTTTTCAGAGTTGCTTCAATTGATTCGATATCTGTCACGTTTAGAGCTAAGCCCTTACCTTTTTCACCTAAGTAATCACTGATTGCTGCAGCACCACTTTCAGATGTAGCGGTACCAACGACTGTTGCGCCCCTTTCTGCTAGAAGTTCAGCAATAGCACGACCGATACCACGGCTAGCACCTGTCACTAAAGCGACTTGGCCTTCAAGATTCATCATATGTATTTTCCTCAATATTACTTAGCAGCTTCAAGCGATGCTACATCATTAACGGCAGCGCCGCTAAGTGACTTAACAATACGCTTTGTTAGACCGGTTAGAACCTTGCCTGGACCAAGTTCAAATAACTTATCCGCACCTTGATCGCTCATCAGCTGAACACTTTCAGTCCAACGGACAGGGCTGAACAGCTGTCGCACTAGCGCATTTTTAATTTTGGCGGGATCAGTTTCTGCAATAACATCAACATTATTGATTACTGGTATTTGTGGTACATTAAAATCAATACCTTCTAGTGCAGCCGCTAATTTGTCCGCTGCTGGTTTCATGAGAGCGCAATGAGAAGGGACAGATACTGGTAGTGGTAATACTCGCTTCGCACCTGCTTCTTTACAAAATACTCCTGCACGTTCAACCGCCTCTTTGCTACCGGCGATAACAACTTGCCCAGGCGAGTTATAGTTTACTGGGGAAACGATGTCACCCTGCGCAGCTGCCTCACATGCATCGGCAATAGATTGATCATCAAGACCAATAATTGCGAACATAGCACCAGTGCCAGCAGGAACAGCTTGCTGCATTAATTGACCGCGTAATTCGACCAACTTAATAGCTTGCTTAAAATCAATAACACCAGCACATACTAAAGCAGAGTATTCACCAAGACTATGGCCTGCGATATTCTTTGGTTGCTCTAAGCCAAGCTCTTGCCAAATCCGCCAAATTGCCACTGACGAAGCAAGTAAAGCCGGTTGAGTACGAGAAGTCTGATTTAAATCTTCAGCAGGACCATCTTGGACTAGTGCCCAAAGATCGTAACCCAAAGCCTCAGACGCTTCTGCATAAGTGTTTTTTACCACATCATAGTGTTGGCCAAGCTCTGCAAGCATACCAACGGCTTGTGAACCTTGGCCTGGAAATACGATAGCAAAATTGCTCATTTTATTTACCTTAAAAATAAAATAATAAACAAACGATGCCTATTTCTAGAGGCCATCATCGTGCTATTTGATTCAGCAAGAAAATAGGCTCTAGACATCAAACATTTAGAAAGCTTACGATAGTCTAGAATTTAACTAGCGCAGAACCCCAAGTAAACCCCCCACCGAAGGCTTCAAGCAAAAGGGTTTGACCTCGCTGGATACGCCCGTCACGTACTGCTTCATCCAACGCAGTCGGAACCGTCGCCGCAGAGGTATTCCCATGTTTATCAAGCGTTATCACAACTTGCTCAAGAGACATAGATAACTTTTTGGCTGTCGCTGATATGATACGGTAATTCGCTTGGTGAGGCACCAGCCAGTCTAGCTCAGATTTGTGCATACCGTTGGCCTTAAGCGTATCTTTTACAAGATTTGAAAGCTGTGTGACTGCAACTTTAAATACTTCATTACCTGCCATATGCAGCCATTTATTGGCATCTTTACCTCGCTCTGGTGCTTCAAGACTTAATAAATCACCAAAACGGCCATCTGAATATATATGGGTTGATATAATACCAGGATCTTTACTAGCGCCCATTACCACAGCCCCAGCACCATCTCCAAACAAAATAATTGTTGAGCGATCAGTTGAATCACATGTTTTGGACAAAGTATCAGAACCGATGACCAAAACATTTCTACACATACCCGTTTTGATATGTTGATCGGCTACAGATAAAGCGTAAATAAAACCAGAACAAGCCGCAGCAATATCAAAAGCAGGGCATGTAGAGCGCCCTAACTTAGCCTGAACCTGACAAGCTGAAGATGGAAATGCATGGCTACCACTGGTCGTTGCGACAATAATAAGGTCAATATCATCGATTCCAACTCCCGCCATTTCAATGGCATTGCGCGCAGCAATGGCTCCCATGTCTGCAACAGTTTCATTCTCAGCAGCGATGCGTCTCTCTCGTATTCCAGTACGAGCTACGATCCATTCATCACTTGTGTCTACCATTTTCTCTAAATCTGCATTTGAACGCACTTGAGATGGCAGGTAGCTGCCAGTACCTAAAATTTTGCTATACATGAAGACTAATAATGCCTCTCGAGTAAAACCGCTTCCAAACGATCGCTAATACGGCTTGGTACCTGTCGTTTGACCTCGTGTAATGCCTCGCCAATCGCATTGACAAGAGCATCTACATCAGCACTTCCGTGGCTTTTTATCACAATGCCGCGCAATCCTAGCAAACTTGCCCCGTTATACTGGTCGGGGTTCAGTGTTTTTAGGTCATTAAATAATCCAGAAAATAATTTTCTTGCAACCCAACCCTTTATAGATGTAGACATCATACTCGACCTCAGCTTGTCGATAAATATCTGCGCAGTGCCTTCACATGCCTTAAGGCAAACATTTCCCACAAAACCATCACAAACGACAACATCAGCGACATCAGAGAGTAATTGGTTACCTTCAATATAGCCAACAAAATTAACTGAGTTAGTTTTAGATAGCATCTCAGCGCAACGCTTAACCAAGTCATTGCCTTTAATTTCTTCTGCACCTATGTTGAGAATCGCTACACGGGGGGGGGACTGCAGATATTGTTCAGCTAAAGCACTTCCCATCACAGCAAACTGAAACAACGAATCTGCATCACTAGAAACATTAGCGCCAAGGTCTAGCATCCAAGTTTGTGAGCCCGAAGCTGTGGGAAGTGCCGATATTAATGCGGGGCGCTCAATACCGGGCAGTAATTTAAGCTTAAACCGCGATAAGGCCATCAGCGCACCTGTATTCCCACCACTAACACATGCATCGGCCTCTCCTTTCGCCACAGCGTCAATAGCCAATGCCATTGAAGTGCCATCGCTATGTCTTAACGCTAAAGAGGGTTTTTCTGAATCAGAAATGACTCGGTCACTATGCTGAACGACCAAGCGGGAATGAGGTTGATAACCAAGCGAAGATAATAAAGTAGTGATCACTGTTTGATCACCTGTAAGAATCACTTTTAGCTCTGGGAAATGCGACAGTGCCTGCACGGCGGCAGGCACTGTAACGCGAGGACCGAGATCCCCGCCCATTGCATCAAGTGCAACGGTTAGATTCGGCAAAGGTCAACCTTACTTATTGATAACCTTTTTGCCACGGTAGTAACCTTCAGCAGTTACATTGTGGCGCAGGTGTGTTTCACCTGAAGTCGCATCTACAGATAGTGCGGCTGTAGTTAGAGCATCGTGAGAACGACGCATGCCACGCTTAGAACGTGATTTTTTGCTCTTTTGTACGGCCATTGACCCTACTCCTATGTTAACTCTTAAGAATTAATTCTTTAAGTTTTTTAAAACATCGAATGGATTCGGCTTTTCTTCCACAAGTTCTTCTGGAATTTCACCAAATACCAAATTGTTTGATTGAACGCTACAATCCGCTTCACTGTGTTTTGCAATTTGAGGCAAGTTTAGAATGAACTCGTCTTCAACTAACTGTATTAAGTCAACTTCACCGTACTCGTTAAGATCTACCAAATCGTACTCTTCCGGCGCATTTTCTTCACTTTCTTCACCACGATAGGGAGTATAAGTGAATTCAATTTCGCATTGGTGTGCGAAAGTTTCATTACAGCGTTGACACTCTAAATCAACTTCGATGTTAGCTTTACCAGAGATAACAACGAGTCGCTGCTCATCTAACTCAAATGACAACAACACCTGAGCGTCGCGTTTTACGCCTTCAACTGATTCGAACAAACGTTTAAAAAGGCTGACCTGAATGTAACCATCATAGTCTAATCGTTTTTGTGCCGCTCGTGCCGGATCAACTGTTCGCGGTATTTTTACCTTTTGCATAGGGCGCGAATTCTATCTTCCTATTCAATTTTAGTCAAAGAAAAAGGACAAAAAGTTATGGTTTTTTTCATTACTATCAAATCATCAACGACGGAGAGCCAAATATGATTTACTCTTTTGCATCCGAATAAAATCAATTGTAATCAAAAAATATGACACATTACCAACTTGTTTTAGCCTCTACATCTAAATATAGGCAGTATTTACTGTCTAAACTTTCAGTACCTTTCACCACTGCTTCTCCGCAATGCGACGAAACTCCTCTAAAAAACGAAAGTCCTGAGCTTTTAGTCAAACGACTAGCGAAAACTAAAGCAGAGTCTTGTATTGTCGAGCAACCTAGTCTTATTATCGGCAGTGACCAAGTATGTGTGATTGACGGGGATATTATAGGAAAACCTCTCAATCGCAAAACAGCCATTGAACAACTTAACCGTCAAAATGGAAAAACAGTTCAATTTTTTACAGGTCTCGCTGTTTATAACAATCATCTAAAGCAAACTCATGTCCATTTAGATACCTTCAATGTACATTTTCGTCATCTAAAACAGTCACAAATAGAAAATTACGTTGATAAAGAAACACCCTATGATTGCGCAGGAAGCTTTAAAAGCGAAGGATTAGGGATTGCTTTATTTAACAAATTAGAGGGTAAAGATCCAAATACTCTTGTTGGCCTGCCGTTAATCGATCTCATCTCTATGCTGCAGGTACAAGGTGTAGATATTCTGTAACTCTGCTGTTTCTGCGCCGACTTTGCCTCTAGCTCATGCGCCTACGTAAATCAGACAATACCTGCTCAAGCTTATTTTCCAATGGTGCATGAATTTCCATCCATTGTTCGTTTTCTGGATGCTGAAATTTTATATTTGCAGCATGAAGAAATAGTCTGTCTAGGCCCACTTTCTCCATATAAACGTCAAATCGATAATCACCATAGCGATCATCTCTCGCTATTGGATGCCCTGTATATTGAGTATGAACTCTGATTTGATGAGTACGGCCAGTAATTGGACTGGCCTGAATCAACGTTGCCTCAGGAAATTTCTCGATAATTCTAAATCGTGTTTCAGAACTTTTACCTTGTGGGTTAACGCGCACAATACTGTTGATTTCATTTTTCAAAAGTGGAGCCGTTACTTTCTTACAACTGGATTTCCATTGCCCCATTACGAGTGCAAAATAATACTTTTGCACAGTTTTAGCTCGAAATTGAGCCTGAAGATGACGAAGGGCTGACCGCTTTTTAGCAACTAACAATATACCAGAGGTATCACGATCAATACGGTGTACTAATTCAAGAAAACGTGCTTGTGGCCTTAATGCACGTAACGCTTCAATAGCTCCAAACTTTAACCCACTGCCACCATGAACCGCAGTACCTGAAGGCTTATTGAGTACTAACAAATGATCATCTTCGAAAATAATCATTTGTTCAAGCTCAGCCACCTTATTAAGCTTCGTACTAACCGCTGAAGACTCTGTTTGCTTCTCGTCAACAGTTACGGGTGGTATACGAACCAAATCTCCCGCTTTGAGTTTATATTCAGCTTTGATGCGTTTTTTGTTTACACGGACTTCTCCCTTACGCAAGATTCTATAAACTAGGCTCTTAGGGACGCTTTTCAGTTGATTACGTAAAAAATTATCAATACGTTGACCAGCCATATCGTCATCAATGTCGATAAACTGGACTTGGGTTTTAATTTCACTCATTTTGATATTCTATCACTGAGATGCTTGTAAGTTCACGTTTTCTGCACAACAAATTATAAAATCCACCTTAATGACTGAGTTTCACTAGTGGCTAGACATGAAAATTCATCAAGATAATTATTGACTAGGTTAAAGGATAGATAGGTGCTTACAATACAATCAGTTAAAAATTTATAAAATAGGTTTTTTAACCTTTTACAGCAAAGCAGATTGCTGAGTTTAATGGGTACTGCTATAGTTCACTCCTGCAATGGATGATTAGGCCATATTTTACTAAAACCTAACCATCGTTGAGCAATATATTGAGTAGCCGCTAGTTTAGTGAAATGCAGCATACGGCGTAAGACATTTTGAAAATTAGTCAAGCTTGTTGCCCTACTCATAAAGCTTTCATGTTGAGTATCATCCGCCTTATAGCGGCTCACAAGGGAAATACTTGTGAGGCTGACGTGCCCTAGAGCACCCCTCCAGCCGTGAGGCTGCACATATTTAGCCATGGGGTCAGGCACCTTGAAAGAAACGAAAAGGCAGCAAAAGCCATAGAATGACAACGAGATTTATTAATGAAAAGAATGTTAATTAACGCAACTCAAAAAGAAGAGTTGCGTGTAGCTTTGGTTGATGGCCAACGGTTATATGATTTAGATATCGAAAGCCCAGGACACGAATCTAAGAAAGCAAATATTTATAAAGGACGTATTACCCGCGTTGAACCCAGCTTAGAAGCTGCTTTTGTTGACTACGGAGCAGACAGGCACGGTTTCCTTCCTCTAAAAGAAATTTCTCGCGAATATTTTCCTGAAGGATATACATATCAAGGTAGGCCTAGTATCAAAGAGGTCCTATCCGAAGGCCAGGAAGTCATCGTCCAGGTAGAAAAAGAGGAGCGTGGAAGTAAAGGAGCAGCACTGACTACTTTTATTTCTCTTGCAGGAAGCTACCTTGTTCTGATGCCCAATAACCCTCGAGCTGGTGGTATTTCTCGCCGAATAGAGGGTGACGAACGCACACAACTTAAAGCAGCTTTGAGCACTCTAGACCTACCGCAAGGTATGGGACTAATAGTTCGAACAGCAGGTGTTGGGAAAAGTGCAGAAGAGTTGGAATGGGATCTTAACGTCCTGCTCAACCATTGGGGCGCGATAAAGCAGGCTTCAGAAGCTCACCCTGCCCCTTTGCTCATTCACCAAGAAAGCAATGTTATTGTTCGCGCTATTCGTGACTATCTGCGCCGTGATATTGGTGAAATCCTGATTGATAGCAATACCATTCATGAACGTGCCTTGGAGCATATCCGCCTTATTCGTCCTGATTTTGTTAATCGAGTCAAGAAGTATGACGGTGAGATTCCTCTGTTCAGCCATTATCAAATAGAGAGCCAGATCGAATCCGCTTTTCAACGTGAAGTTCGGCTTCCCTCAGGCGGTTCTATCGTTATCGACCCAACAGAAGCGCTAACATCTATTGATATTAACTCTGCCAGAGCGACTAAAGGTGGAGATATTGAGGAAACTGCACTCAATACGAATCTTGAAGCTGCAGAAGAAATTGCGCGTCAGCTTAGACTTCGAGATCTAGGTGGCTTGGTTGTTATCGACTTTATCGATATGACTCCAGTACGCCACCAACGAGAGGTAGAAAATCGCCTGCGTGACTCAGTACGACTCGATCGTGCTAGGGTCCAAATCGGCCGCATCTCTCGCTTTGGACTTTTAGAAATGTCTCGCCAACGGTTAAGTCCGTCTTTAGCGGAGGCCAGTCATCACATATGCCCACGCTGTACTGGCACAGGTGTTGTTCGTGACAATGAATCTTTAGCCCTTTCCGTTCTTCGTCTCATCGAAGAGGAAGCTCTTAAAGACAATACAACACAGGTACTTGCAGTTGTTCCAGTTCCTATAGCTTCTTACCTTCTTAACGAAAAACGTCGCTCAGTTAATCACATCGAGCGTATTCAAGAAGTTAAAATTACTGTAGTTCCAAACTCAGAGATGGAAACACCTCACTTTGATGTAATTCGTGTGCGCGAAGGCGAAGAATTTGATCTTCTCTCATACTTACTACCAAGTAAGCTTGATGAGATTAAAGAAGCTGAAGGTAGAGATGTAGTAGAAACCGAAACTAAACCCAAGAAAGTTGAAGAACCAGCGCTCAAAGGTTTTGCTGCGCCGTCTCAATCGGCACCAACACCTAAGCCATCACCCAAGGTCTCTGGAAGCACAACTTCAAGCTCCAACCCTAACCAGCCTGGCTTGGTTACTCGATTGTTCAAAGCTGTTGGTAATTTCCTTTTTGGTGCTCAACCAGAGCAGAAGCCATCAGACTCTGAGCAAGCTCAAGATACCAAGCAAGATGAGCAGCGCAATAATCGTAACCATCGTAATCATCGTAATCGTAACGACCAGCGCCGTAGAAATGGCCGCGATAATCGTAAAGACAGCCGAGATGAGAAACGCGATAATAATCGTAACAAGCCACTACGTGACAGTGACGAGTTAGCTTCAGATATCAAAACCTCGTCAGTTGAACATAAACAGCAAAATCGTAAGCCAAAGCAAGAACGTCGTAATAAGCAACGTGATGATGTGAAAACGACTAAAGTCGCTGAAGAAGGCCTAAAACTCGCAGCTGAAGCTCAAAACGACGATAAACCTAAACGTACAGAAGAGAAAACAGCCAAAGTCAAAGAGCGCCGTCAAAGACGTAAATTGACCAAGCAAATACGAACCAAAGACCAAAATGCTCAGTCAGCCGCATCTGAAGAAGTGAAGCAAATTCAGGCTACTACAGCTCAAGAAGCCGCCGTAGAGAAGGCTGAAATTGCGTCAGATGACGAAGCAGAACAGCCTAAACAACGCCGTAATCGTCGCTCACCACGTCACCTGAGAGCGAGTGGTCAACGCAGACGCCGTGGTCGCGATCGACGCCCTAATCCTTTCAGATTGCGCAAAGGTGGTGTCGCATCTCCAGAGATGGCGATGGGTAAGGTAATGCCAAGCTACGGTATAAGCAAGCCACAACCAAAGCAGATTGAAGAAACGGTATCTAGTCAATCGGACAATGTACTCGGTGGTGTTGTGTTCCCTGAGATGGCAATGAGCAAAGTTATTGTTAACTCTCATGTCCCAGAACAAGAAAAAACAGAACAGCCAGTTACAGTAGAAACGACTGTCGAACCTGAGACACTTTCTTTAGACGCACCGGTCGAAGTACCTATTCAGCCAAAAGCGACAACACAAGTGAATCCAGAGTCGTTACAAACACAAGATGTTCTGCACTCTTCTGAAGATAAATCACAGTCTGATATTTTTGTGCCTACCGCCTTTAAGGGCCACTCTTCGGCACCTATGGCAAAAGCACCTGGGAATACAGAGATGAAAGAAATTGCTGTCATTGCAGCACCTTTCCGCGAAACACGTTATTTACCTAAAGGGGCGGGTAGCCAGGTTGCTCGCAATAAATCAAGTGCTGGCATGACTAGACCTCACAGCTATTAGTCGATTATTTCTCGTCGGATCAAACAGCCCCCATACGGGGCTGTTTTCTTTTCATACTTTTCACGGGACTATAAGTCTGACTAATCATCAGCATTAACATCAAGTATCTGACTCATTATTGAACTTAATCATACTTTTAGGTAGCATGCTTCTGGCCGCTCTGAAGCTGTTACTTAATTTCAGGTTCTCTTCTTTCCTAGTATTTACTTACATGAAAATTGAGTCAGAGCCTATACTTTTATCTATTAATTTATCGTTATCTTACCATCCGGATAACATTTAGCATAACTGAGCAAACATGTTTGAATTCCCTCAATTTTCAAAACACTCTGTAAAAAATGATGTGTTATCTGGTTTAACCGTTGCTTTAGCATTAGTTCCAGAGGCCGTTGCTTTTGCATTCGTTGCTGGAGTCGATCCTATGGTTGGACTCTATGCCGCTTTTATTGTTGGTCTAGTCACCTCTATTTTTGGTGGACGCCCTGGTATGATCTCTGGTGCAACAGGTGCAATGGCGGTGGTCATGGTATCACTGGTCGCTTCCCACGGAGTGCAGTACTTATTTGCCGCAATTATGCTGGCTGGCCTTCTTCAAGTTACAGCAGGAATATTTAAATTAGGTAAATTTATCCGAATCGTGCCACACCCAGTGATGATTGGGTTTGTTAATGGTTTAGCAATTGTCATTTTTTTAGCTCAACTAGGCCAGTTTAAAGCACCTGATATCAATGGTATTCTTACTTGGTTACCCCAAGATCAAATGATGTTAATGCTTGGTTTGGTCGCTTTAACAATGGCAATCATTCACTTTTTACCCAAGCTTACCACTGCAGTTCCATCATCACTTGTAGCCATTGTGACCGTCACTGCTTTAGTCGTTGGTTTAGACTTGGAAACTCGCACTGTTGTTGATTTCCTGCGTACTATGTCTGGAAACGATCAGGCTACTCTAGCAGGTTCTTTGCCTACTTTTTCGTTACCAATGATTCCACTAAATCTTGAGACTCTGCAAATCATTTTGCCTTACGCTATCATTCTGTCGGCTATTGGCCTTATTGAATCTCTCTTGACACTGACAGTGCTCGATGAAATGACTAATACACGAGGGCAATCAAATCGAGAGTGTATCGGTCAAGGTATGGCGAACATTACCTGTTCCGTATTTGGGGCTATGGGTGGTTGTGCAATGATTGGACAATCAATGATTAATGTCAATTCCGGAGGAAGAGGTCGTCTTTCTGGTATTGTTGCTGCAAGTGCACTGCTCATATTCATTTTATTTGCTTCTGCACTCATCGAAATGATTCCTCTTGCCGCTCTTGTGGGAGTTATGTTCATGGTTGTTGTCGGCACCTTTGAATGGGCAACCTTCAAATTGGCACGTCGCGTACCGAAACAGGACTTCTTCGTCATCGTTCTTGTGACCGTTGTTACAGTTTTAACCGATCTTGCAATTGCTGTGGGAATCGGCGTCATCGCATCGGCTCTGATGTTCGCTTGGCAACATGCAAAGCACATATATACCGAGACTACGATCAATGCCGAGGGCTCAAAAGAGTATAAAATCCACGGACCAATTTTCTTTGGCTCTACCGCTAACTTTCTCGAGTTATTTGATGCTCATAATGACCCAGTAGACATCATTGTCGATTTTGCCGATTCGAGAGTTACAGATCACTCAGCTATCGAAGCCATCGAGACACTGGCTGAGAGGTATTCCTCTGTCGGAAAAACTCTACATTTACGTCATTTAAGTCCAGACTGCCGTAAATTGCTCGATAAAGCTGGCAGCTTAGTTGAAATAAACATCAAAGAAGACCCTAGCTATAAAGTAGCCACTGATGTTCTAGCAGGTTAATTTTAAAAGGGCTTTCAAATGAAAGCCCTTTTTCTTTTCACTTAGAGCTGTTTATTCAGTTTTTCGCCTAGCAGTTCCAAACGCCACCCTTGCATTACATCAGGTAACTGGGCTGGATCTCTGCCCTTCTTCCAAACCCAACTAATCATTTGATTTAACTGTTTTTTAGATGCGAGAAACTCACTCGCTAAGCCTGATGACTGCGACACTTTTTTTACCTCATCTTTGAGAACCTTAAATTTCTGCTTATAGCTAGGCATATCCATTAAGCGTTCAATTTTATTCGGGTAGTTTTCGCCAGACTGCATTCGAGCGGATTTAACGATTGATATGATTCTTGTGCTATGTCGATCAACTGAACGGCTATCTAGCCCTTCGCACACCATGCTTTCTTTACTTTGTAGCCCCAACTTGGCAATGGTAAGAAGATCATTTTCTTTGAATATAAAATTCAAAGCCAAATCACGACGTATTGCTTCTTTGTATCGCCAAGCCGCAAGAGGTTTCAAAATAGCCAACTCTTTTGGTTTCAGCTGCCAAGCTCCTTTAACATCAAGATAAACAGCCTCAGGGTCGATGATTTTAATCCGCTTGGTTGCCAATAAATCACTTTCTTGCTGTGCTGCTTCCCACCAGCCTGATTGGTTAATACCATTAAGCAGCTTTTCATATAACGGCAGCAAATAAAAAACATCCGCAGCCGCATACTCAAGCTGCTTATTAGTTAGTGGCCTCGCTAACCAATCCGTACGAGACTCACTTTTGTCTAGCTCAATACCAAGATACGACTCAACTAAGGCCGCGAAACCTGTCGATAGACCATGGCCCAAAAAGGCAGCCATTATTTGAGTATCCACCATTGGGTGAGGTAGACAATTAAAACTATTTTTAAATACTTCTAGATCCTCGCCACAAGCATGCAGCACTTTAAGCACTGATGTATCTTGCAAAAGAGCGTTAAAAGATGACATGTCATCAATTGCGGTCGGATCAATTAAGCACAGTTGCTCACCATCATATAACTGAATAAGCCCAAGTAACGGGTAAAACGTTCGAGTCCTAACAAACTCTGTATCCAGCATCACAAAGTCAGCTTTTCTTGCCTGCTGGCATACTGTAATTAGTTGTTCTGATTGGGTAATAATTTGGTAATTCACAACACTCTCACTGTGAGTATTAGGGCATAGTTTCATTAATATTTAACTGCATCAACACGCCCTAGAGTCTATAAATAAAAATGCCGACTGGTTATAGCCGGCACTTTATCACTACTGTCTATTTATTCTCTACAATGCCATTTTACAGACTAAATAGCTAAATTTCGGTTTCTCTTTATAGGTGAATTTAGCTAACTTTATCGAGTTTTGCATCATTCTCTTCTCGTAAAATACGCCGTAATATCTTGCCAACATTAGTTTTCGGTAATTCGTCTTTAAATTCGACCAATTTTGGTACCTTATAACCTGTCATATGTTTACGGCAATGGGCAATTACTTCGTCTTTAGTCAAACTACCATCTCTTTTTACGACAAAGATCTTGACAACTTCTCCTGATATATCATGAGGTTGCCCTATAGCAGCAACTTCTAAAACTTTGTCATGCAGAGCCACGACATCTTCAATTTCATTTGGATAAACATTAAAGCCTGAGACTAAAATCATATCTTTCTTGCGATCAACGATGTGGATGAATCCCTGCTCATCAAACTTGACTATATCACCCGTTGATAACCACCCATCAGCATTCATTACTTCTTTTGTCGCTTCTGGCCGCTGCCAATACCCTTGCATCACCTGAGGCCCACGTACTTGAAGTTCTCCTGTCTGCGTATTGGGCAATTCATTCCCTTGCTCATCAACAATACGAACATCTGTTGATGGCACAGGTAAGCCAATTGAACCAGTATATTCCATCAAATCATGTGGGTTTACTGTTACCAGAGGAGAACATTCAGTTAGTCCGTAGCCTTCGAGAAGATGGACACCTGTCGTGTTCTTCCACTGTTGTGCTACAGCTCTTTGGACAGCCATCCCGCCACCAACGGCAAGCTTTAGTTGACCAAAGTCTAGCTCATTGAAGTCTTCATTATTCAGTAGTGCATTGAACAACGTATTAACACCTGTTACTGCAGTAAAGCTATTTTTCTTAAGCTCTTTGACAAAGCCTGGAATATCTCGTGGGTTTGTAATTAGTAGGTTACTACCCCCAAGTTCTAGGAACAATAAGCAATTTACCGTTAAAGCAAAGACATGATAAAGAGGAAGGGCGGTGACAACGATTTCTCTACCTTCATTAAGTACAGGGCCATACATACCTTTAGCTTGCATGATATTGGCGATCATATTGCTATGTGTCAGAACCGCGCCTTTCGCAACTCCAGTTGTTCCACCCGTATATTGCAAAAATGCAATATCATCTCCAGACATAAAGGGCTTAACATATTGGAGGCGGCGCCCTTTGTGTAAGGCCTTTCGCATTGAGATAGCACCAGGTAAATCATACTTAGGTACCATACCTTTCACATATGTCACAACAAAATCAACTAAAGTTCCTTTTGCTCGTGGAAGCATCTGGCCTAAGCTAGTTAGCACCACATGTTTAACTAACGTTCTCTCTACAACCTGTTCCAAAGTGTTGGCAAAATTTGACACAATGACAATGGCTTTAGCCTCGGAGTCCTTTAACTGATGCTCCAATTCACGTGGTGTGTAGAGCGGGTTAACATTGACAGCAATGAGACCAGCGCGCAACACACCAAATAAAGCAACTGGATATTGCAAGAGATTAGGCATCATCAAAGCAACTCGGTCACCCTTTTTAAGTTTTAGTTCATTTTGTAGGTAGGCAGAAAAGGCTCGGCTACGCTCTTCCAATTTACGGAAAGTCATTACCGATCCCATATTGGAAAAAGCGGGCTGATCTGCAAACTTGTGCACCGACTGTTCAAACATTTCTACTAGGGACGGATATTGTTCTGGATTGATGTGCTCTGGCACATCATTAGGATAACGAGATAACCAAGGTTTATCCACGATAACACTCCTCGAAATAAGCTGGCTGTTGTCGATGAAACGCCGTGTGTTAGTAAGTAAACATTACAACACAAGCAAACAGCCCGAGCACGAAAGGCTCAAACACTTGTTTAAATTTTGTTAACTAAAGCAAAGATTAGTTCAGATACTCTAGAAGGGGCCTGCAGATGACAATGATGGCCACCTTCAACGGTAACAATTTCAATTAATTGTCGCTCGCCTTGCTGTTTCTGCTGCAGATAGGGAAACCCATTATTACCTAAAATAACCAAATGAGGGCACGTAATTTGCTGTCTGATCGACTGAGCATGTTGGTGGGACATCCGATACAAAGACTGGCTTTGTAACTTTTCATCATGATGCCATTGCCAACCTTGTGGCGTTTTCTTTAGGCCTCTTACTACAATCGGTTTGATAAGTTCAGCAGCAATTTGATTAATCTTAGATCTAACTTCAACGGCATCCTTTTGTGACAAAAATGCTCGTCTCGGTCTATTACGAATTCTCTGGCGACTCAAAACTCCTTCTCTCAAACGAGAGACGGTTTGGCTACTATCTTCCGACAAAGGTCCACGCCCTTCTATCTCAACTAACCCATTAATTTGCTCAGGAAAAGCTGCACTATAGCAACTTGCAATCAAAGCACCAAGTGAATGACCGACTAAAACCACTCTATTTGGCGATAAGTCAGACAAAATTTGATAGATATCATCAATATAATCATGGAATGGGTAAAAATTATTACCTAGCTTATGACTTGATTTACCATGCCCTGAAAGATCTATCGCACAAAGATGAAGAGTAGGATCCATATCATGCAATACTTTCATCACAGACTGAAAGCTAGCCGCATTATCCAACCACCCATGTATAAAAACCACTGAGCTTTTTGCTAAATGACTGTAACCACATTCAATAGCAGTTAAATAACCTTCAGATAAGGAGTATCGAGTATCTCTTAATCTCATTTTACTTCTTGGATAACCACTCCTTGCTGAGTACCTCGGATAATTTCTCGACAATAAAGACCACGACAAGAATAATTACTGGGACCAAAGTTATTATGGATAACCACACGCTCCTCAATTCTCCACAAATGATAGTTTTTCACTTTCATCACCGGAAAATCATAGCTATAGTCCCCAACTGTCGCAGCTTCTTGACTGTCACTATTACCAAGTAAGGTAATCAAGCGACCTTCAGCGAACTTTATAGGATCAGCAAAACCTTCGACATATCCAACAAAACGTCCTTGTGGTTCTTGATTTATGTCTGGTTTACCGCTTGAATCAATCGGCAAGTTAACCACTTCGATCCTAGTCTTATTTTTAAGGTTTTTCACACTCGCAATCACACCTCCTAAACGAAGTTCCTGTGTGACATCAAGTGTTGAGTTCCAAGCTGAATAGCTAGTTTGTAGGTTAGGATTAGTAGATACCAAGTTCTCAGGCAGAGCACTACAGGCACAGATCCCTAATAACAAGAGAGCAAGAGTAGAAAATTTTAAAATTTTTGATTTCATAGCTAATTTATCAACGCATTTAAATATAAAGATCGACACCCAAGAGTTGAGATAACTCCTCTCGTTTCGATTGATTCATCACGTCCATATACTCTTGCAGTGCTTTTCTTCCTTGTCCTTCAGGGAGATCATACTGCAGTTGAGCTTTATGAATATCTGACTCGTGAACATGACGTATGGATTGCGCCACCGCGTTAGCCACTTTGCTTGGCTGGCCAACGGATGGATTGTCCTGAGATTT
The DNA here is from genome assembly GCF_018860525.1 of Vibrio hepatarius. Taxonomy (GTDB): domain Bacteria; phylum Pseudomonadota; class Gammaproteobacteria; order Enterobacterales; family Vibrionaceae; genus Vibrio; species Vibrio hepatarius_B. The sequence goes on along the minus strand of NZ_JAHKPM010000051.1, from coordinate 59,839 downwards.
TTTTACTCCACCTTTTTTTCCAGTTTTATTGGCTTTGTTAGGCCCTGGAATTGATGGAGGTAATCCATTAATAGAAACCATACTCTCCGTCTTGTCACCTCTTATTCTCTACCGGGCAGCTTCTTCCATGCAACTTTGTCACGTAAATAGACAGGGCTTGAGTCTTCAACAGTAACCATATTACCCTTTTCAAACTCAAACTGTGCCAACAAAGCAATATCTTCAGCGTCTGGATACAGTACATTTCCCTCAGTTACTTCAAACGGAACTTTGTCTAGTGCATCTGAATATGCGTCCCAACCGGTTCCAGCTTTCATCCAAGAAAAATTATCTGCTTGGCTTTTACCAGCTAGTATAGACGGTGGAATCACCACCTCTTCATCAACAGAGCACCAAGTGCCATCTTCTTGACGCGCAAAACGCCCCCAATAAACCTCACTCATTCGAGCGTCAATTGCACAAGCCACATAGGTTGAGCCCATATTACGAAAACTACCTTGCGCCATTGCTTGTAAAGTGGAAATACCAATCATCGGGAGTTCAGCCCCAAATGCTAAACCTTGTGCAATACCGATGCCAATACGTACTCCTGTAAAACTACCTGGCCCACGACCAAATGCAAGAGCATCCAGATCAGTTAGCCTAAGACCTGATTCTTTTAATACTTCGTCCACCATTGGTAGAATTTTTTTGGTGTGATCGCGTGGTGCAACTTGTCTGCGGACATAGACACAATCGTTAACAAGTAGCGCAACAGAACAATTTTCTGTTGCAGTATCTAATGCAAGGATTTTTGCGCTCATTGGCTTCTCTAACTATTCGTTTTTTCTGATATTTGTACAAGGAAATCCTTCACGACTCCCAAATCCCGAGTCCGAGGAATGGGCGGTAAGCTGGCAAGAAAGACTCCACCGTAATCACGAGTGACTAATCGATTATCACAAATGATCAACGCACCCTTATCTCTCTCATCACGGATAAGACGCCCAACTCCCTGTTTCAACGTAATGACCGCTTCTGGTAACTGAACCTGAGAGAATGGCTGGCCTCCTTTTAACTGGCAATCCTCTATTCTTGCTTTGAGTAAGGGATCATCCGGAGCAGTAAAAGGCAATTTATCGATAATAACACAGCTAAGGGCATCTCCTCTAACATCAATTCCTTCCCAAAATGCACCTGTTGCGACGAGTAAAGCATTACCCAACTCCATAAACTCCTTGAGTGTTCTCTGCTTACTCGTCTCACCTTGCATTAGCACTGGTATAGATAAAATATTGCGAAACCTATCCCCCAGTTCCTTCATCATACTGTGGGATGTACAAAGAAAGAAGCATCTACCTTGGTTCTGCTCAATAACAGGTCCTAGCATAGAAACTAACTTATCTGCCATTTGAGGGCTGTTGGGTTCAGGTAAGTAGCGAGGAACACATAACCTTGCTTGGCTTTGATAATCGAATGGGCTAGCAAGCACTAATTCCGTATTTGGCTGTAAACCAAGCCGAGAAGTGAAATGCTTAAAGTCACCTTCAACTCCAAGCGTAGCCGACGTAAATACCCACGCACCACTCGCCTGTTCTATCTGCTCTTGAAATTTATCGGCAACCGACAGAGGTGTAATATGTAGACCAAAATGGCGTGGAGTCGTCTCATACCAATACGAGTATCCCGTTATAGAAACATCACAAACTCTTATTAAACGCGCTTGGATAGCACTCGCCCTTTCGTATGCAACATCCAGTAACTGGCTACGACCAAGCGCTAATTTTAGTACATCAAGACAAAAATCAAGTGTATCACGTAGGCGTTGAAGTTCTCTTTTAATAGCAAGAGACGTTATCGCTTCACGCCAATTACCTCGGTAACCTGGTTCACCCAAAGCGATTCTGAGGTCCATTGCGCATTGTGACAGCTTCTCTCCCACTTTTTGCAACTGACGCATGTCTTGGGCTTCGGTGCGATATCCTATTTCTATGTCACTTGATAGTTGTTGGATCTGACGACTGGACAAAGATTGTCCAAAATAATGGCTAGCAATATCAGGTAACTGATGAGCTTCATCGAATATAAAAACTTCCGCTTCGGGGATTAATTCTCCAAAGCCCGTTTCTTTTATTGCCAAGTCTGCCAAAAATAAATGATGATTCACCACCACTACATCGGCATCCATTGCCTTCTTACGAGCTTTAAGAACAAAACAATCTTGGTAGCTAGGGCACTCTTTCCCCAAACAATTATCATTGGTTGAAGTAATGGTCGGTATAACTAGGCTATCTTCCGCAATGTCGTTACATTCGCCAAGATCACCACTTTTAGTTTCACTCGACCAAGATCGCACTTTAACCAATTGACTAAGTAGATCGGTGTCGGCCCTATCACTATGGCTTTCAACCATTTGCCGGCTTAAACGGTCAAGGCATAAATAGTTAGCCCGGCCTTTTAAAAGTGCTACCTGTCCGCAAAAGCCAAGGGCGTCCGTCATCAAGGGTAAATCGCGGTGATATAATTGCTCTTGAAGATTTTTTGACCCAGTACTAATAATCGTCTTTTTGCCACTTTGAAGTGCTGGGATAAGATAAGCAAACGTTTTACCCGTTCCTGTACCAGCTTCAATCACCACTTGCTGGTTAGCCTGAATCGCAGTAGAAATGGCTTCAGCCATTTCCAACTGAGATTTTCTAGGTTGAAAGCCTTGGATTACTTTGCCTAAAGCACCATCAGCTGAAAAAATCTTTGAAATCATCAACAAGAAAATACTAGGGTTTAATTAGATAGGAATGGATTATGTCAGGTTCAAGGGAGGGATGCGAACTAATTAAAGTCAATAGTATCTACCCGCCCATAGAGCTGTAAGACGAGTAAATTTTTGTTTCAAATACTCAACGTCGATTCAAAAAACGCGACAACCAAGCAGGCCCTTCGAAATCACTTTGGCAATCAGTCATAGCACGAGCAGCTTCACTTGGTGAAGCTTTGTTTTCCCACATTTCGTTGAGAAGTTCTTCATTAAGCTCTTGATCACCAAGTAGTGCATTCACTCTTTCCGAATACAACTTGCGAGCGAGTAGATCTCTATCCATACATACCACCTTTAGGGGCTGAGATCTGGCAGTTTCGGTACAAATTCATCAAACCAAACGGTTAACTGATATTAATGATTGAAACTGTCACAACATTAGGATAATTGTAGCTGATATTACATAGGCCGCTTATTTGTTTGGCCCTCAACTTTAATTTCACTCCACAAAAAAAATAATTCACGGAAAAACTAACCCAATGGAAAAGAAAATACTGCTTACTCACTGTAAAGATGCTTCAGGACTCATATCAAAAGTCACCAACATCTGCTACAAACATCAACTGAATATTATTCACAACAACGAATTTGTCGACAATACGAGTGGCCACTTTTTCATGCGTACCGAGCTACAGGGATACTTTAACGACAATATACTTCTTAACGAACTTGACCAAGCTTTGCCGCAAGGGGCGACACGAAAGTTAATCGGTCCTAATCGGAAGCGTATAGTAGTTATGGTAACAAAGGAAGCACATTGTCTTGGTGATATTCTGATGAAAAGCTATGATGGCAGCCTGAATGTCGATATTGCCGCCGTAATAGGTAACTACGATACCCTTGAGTGTCTAACTAAAAAATTTGATATACCCTACCACCTTATCTCACATGCAGGTTTAGATAGAGAAGAGCACGAGAAAAAGCTGCTTAACATTATCGAACAGTATAATGCAGATTACCTTGTTCTAGCTAAATACATGCGAGTGCTAACTCCATCTTTTGTCGAAAAATACCACCATAAAATCATTAATATCCACCATAGCTTCCTACCTGCGTTCATCGGCGCTAAGCCATATCAGCAAGCGTATGATCGTGGGGTGAAAATAATTGGCGCGACGGCACATTTTGTTACTAACGACCTAGATGAAGGCCCGATAATCAAACAAGATGTCATACCAGTAGACCATAATTTTAGTGCTCAAGATATGGCACAAGCAGGACGTGATGTAGAAAAAAGCGTATTGAGTAAAGCGCTTAATAAAGTGACTAATGATCATGTTTTTGTCTTTGGAAACAAAACGGTAATACTCTGAACGATAAATTTAAACAAAAAATATGAAGACCCCATTAATAAGGTCTTCATATTGAATGAAAATGTTATAACTTTATCGCGAGCTCTACCCCTTGACGAATGGCTCTCACCGCGTCAAGTTCTCCCGCATGATCCGCACCACCGATAATATGTAACTTCTCACCCATCTGCTGCCATTTGCTTTCAAATGGTCTTACAGATTCTTGACCTGCACATATGACAACCTTGTCAACTTCAAGTAACTGAGTCTGGTTACTGCATGTAATGTGCAAACCTTGCTCATCGATTTTATCGTAACTCACTCCCCCTAGTAGGTTCACACCTCGCTTTTCTAACGTACGCTTATGAATCCACCCTGTCGTTTTTCCTGGCCCTTTACCAACCTTACCAGCACGACGCTGGAGTACCCAAACCTCTTTATCACTTTGAGATTCTGGGTAAGGGAATAATCCTCCTGGGTAAGCGATCTCTTTATCAATTCCCCATTCATGTAACCAATCATCTAAATTGTGGCCAGTGGGCTCTGTGAGCATGGTAGCAACATCAACCCCAATTCCACCCGCACCTACAATGGCCACCTTTTCACCTACGTAAGTTTTATCTTTAATCAAAGTCTGGTAATCAATCACTTTTTCTGGGTTTTCAATTCCTTCAATCTTCACTTTACGAGGTTCAACTCCAGAAGCCATTACTACTTCATCATACTCAGAAAGTAAGTCAAAGTTAGCTTCAGTTTCAAGATGAAGTTTTACTCCAGTTTCATCAATCTGATTGGCAAAATATCGAATCGTTTCTCGAAATTCCTCTTTTCCAGGGATCTGCATAGCAAGACGAAACTGACCACCAATTCGGTCATGTCGCTCGAAAAGGTCAACTTGATGTCCACGCTTGGCTAACGTTGTAGCACATGATAAACCAGCTGGACCCGCCCCAACAACAGCAACATTTTTAGGCTTGTTTGTAGGAGTAACTATTAACTCATCTTCACGACAAGCAAGCGGATTGACTAAACAGCTAGCTCTCTTACCTTTAAATACATGGTCTAAGCAGGCTTGGTTACAACCTATACAAGTGTTGATCAAGTGAGCCTGTTCATTCTCAGCTTTAGAAACAAAATGCGGATCAGCAAGAAAGGGGCGAGCCATTGACACCATATCAGCATGACCACTCGATAAAATACGCTCCGCCTCTCCTGGGGTATTAATTCGATTACATGTGACTATAGGGATCGATATATGAGGTCTTACCTTTTCAGTAACCCAAGTAAAGGCCCCGCGAGGTACTTGGGTTGCGATAGTAGGGATTCTCGCTTCATGCCAACCGATACCAGTGTTTATAATAGTAACTCCTGCCTTCTCCAACTCTTTGGCAAGAGTAACTACCTCTTCAAAGGTACTTCCTTCTTCAACCAAGTCCAACATAGATAAACGAAAAATAATGATGAACTCTTCACCTACTGCTTGTCGGATCGCTTGCACAATTTCCAGTGGAAAGCGCATACGATTTTTGTAGCTGCCACCCCAATCGTCATACCGTGTATTCGTACGCTTACAGATAAATTGGTTAATCAAATAGCCTTCCGAACCCATCACTTCCACACCATCATAGCCTGCTGCTTTTGCCAATACAGCACTATTGGCAAAAGCACCAATGGTTTTATTTATTTGTCGAATACTCATTTCACTGGGAGAAAAACGCGCGATAGGGGCTTTAATAGCTGATGAACTCTGAGAAAAAGGATGCATAGCATAGCGACCTGCGTGTAATAGCTGGATAGCAATTTTACCGCCATGCTCATGTACTGCTTCAGTCACTACCTGATGCGCCCTAGCGTGTTTAGCTTTGCTAAACTCGGCGCTAAAGGGATGTAGTCGTCCTCGCAGGTTAGGAGAAAAGCCCCCAGTAACGATAAGACCAACGCCTCCTTTGGCACGCTCAGCATAAAAAGCAGCCAATTTTCCTAGCCCTTCTTTATGCTCCTCAAGACCAGTATGCATAGAACCCATCAGGACCCTGTTTCTAATCTGAGTGAATCCTAAATCTAACGGCTTTAACAAATTTGGGTACATAGCGGACATCACTTTTTATTATCAATTCTGGTCTGACCACAATAGATTTGCCAGCAATTAAAATCAAACAGGTGTTTACACTTTTGTAACACCGATCAATCTTGTTGTTGTTCAGTTATACTAGTTTAAGTAGGATGTAGGCCTACTAACACCTTTACGCTCAAATGTATCTAGATTTAAACCTGCGCGCGAGTGCAGTGGAGCCACAATGAAAAAAATATTCAAATATATTGGCATGCTTTTCAAAGGGATATGGAAATTGATCACCTTTGCTCGCCTTGCTCTAGTGAACCTTGTCTTCCTGTTTGCACTTGGAATTCTTTATTTCACATACACAACCAGTAGCTCGGTAACTCCCAACTTAACTCAAAAAAACGCACTCATTCTCAATCTTTCTGGTCCAATCGTCGAGCAATCGCGCTATGTCAATCCAATGGATTCATTTGCTGGTTCTCTATTTGGAGAAGGTATACCGAGTGAAAACTTGCTGTTTGACATAGTAGATACTATCCGACATGCGACAGATGATGACAACATCACAGGAATTGTACTTGCTCTGGGCGATATGCCGGAAACAAACTTAACAAAACTTCGTTATATTGCGAAAGCTCTTAACGAATTTAAGGCCTCTGGCAAACCAGTTTACGCTGCGGGTGACTTCTATAACCAGAGCCAATATTATCTTGCAAGTTATGCTGATAAAATCTACCTAGCCCCAGATGGTGCTGTACTCATTAAAGGCTATAGCGCCTATTCAATGTATTACAAAACCTTACTAGAGAAACTTGATATCAACACTCATGTATTCCGTGTTGGTTCCTACAAATCGGCTATTGAACCCTTCGTACGTGATGATATGTCAAATGCAGCCAAAGAGTCAGCTTCCCGTTGGCTAGGACAGCTTTGGGGTGCATATGTCGACGATGTAGCAACCAATCGACAGGTTTCTAAACGTACTCTAAACCCAAGCATGGAAGAGTTTTTAATCCAACTAAAAGAACAAGATGGCGATCTGGCTAGTCTCTCTCTTGAACTTGGCTTGGTTGACGAGCTTGCCACCCGCCAACAAGTTCGAGAAGAGCTGATTGAAACATTTGGTACCAACGGTGAAGATAGCTACCAACATATCGATTATTATCAATACCTCACAACAATTAAGCCGAAGTTTGATTCTACGAAAGATGATATCGCCATCGTTGTAGCCAGTGGTGCCATTATGGATGGATCACAACCTAAAGGAACCGCTGGCGGTGACACAGTTTCAGCATTACTACGCCAAGCTCGAAATGATGATAACGTCAAAGCAGTCGTATTACGTGTTGATAGCCCAGGTGGAAGTGCATTTGCTTCTGAGGTAATACGCAACGAGATACAAGCACTGAAAGACTCAGGAAAGCCTGTCGTGGCATCTATGTCTAGCTTGGCAGCCTCAGGGGGATATTGGATTTCAATGAGTGCAGATAGGATTGTAGCTCAGCCTACCACTCTAACTGGATCAATTGGTATCTTTAGTATTATTACTACCTTTGAAAAAGGCTTAAATAAACTCGGTATATATACCGATGGGGTAGGAACTTCGCCATTCTCAGGTGTAGGTATTACAACAGGTTTATCTGAAGGTGCAAGCGATGCTTTTCAATTAGGAATTGAACATGGCTACCATCGCTTTGTTGACCTTGTCAGTGAGAACCGAAATATTCTTCTTGAAAACATGGATAATATCGCCCAAGGACGAGTTTGGACAGGCCAAGATGCCGAGAAACTTGGCTTAGTCGATCAAATGGGCGATTTTGATGATGCCGTCAAATTAGCTGCTGAACTTGCTAAATTAGAAGACTTCAACCTCTATTGGGTAGAAGAACCTCTGACTCCAACCCAAGAGTTCATTCAAAACATGATGAGCCAAGTTCAAGTGGGTCTTGGTATCGATGTTTACACCATGCTTCCTTCATCTTTAAGGCCTGCTGCTAGTCAGATAATTCAAGACGCAAGCTTATTAGACAGTTTTAATGATCCCAAGGGTCAATATGCATTCTGTCTAAACTGTCAAATTGAATAAATAAAACCCTCGCTTACCAAACGCCTATATTAAAATAATATGGGCGTTTTTAGTTTGCTTTCTTTAAACACATAAATATTTTCAGGTTAATTTTCATACTTTCAAGCAGCTGTCTTATATCGTATTTCTCTTGCAAAACCAATTTTATAGTGTACTATGCGCATACTTTTAAATAAGAGTAATAGCAGTAATATCTCTACATATTCTTAACCATTTATTAACTTAAGAATATAAACATTCTCGAACAACTTTTATATACATTCATCATAGAGTTCAACTCATATTTTAGCTTAGGAAGTAAGCTAAAGATGAAAGAGGGGTCAATTAGAATGTCGCTCACTTGGAAGCAACGCACAAGTGCTGTACTTGGTAATGCCATGGAGTATTACGATATTGCCGTATTTGCATCAATATCAATGTATATTTCACAACTATTTTCAAAACAAGGCATTGAACATTCGGAATTTATTGTATGGGGTGTATTTGCACTAAGGTTCTTAATACGCCCTATTGGTGGAATTGTAATTTGTCGCTATGCAGCACAGCATGGGCGTAAAAAAGCGCTAGTTTTCTGTAACTTACTCACAGGTTTCGCTACCATTTCAATGGCTTTAGTCCCCATAGAGGCTGTAGGTCAATATGTGGTCATTATCTTTTTGATCTTACAAATGCTCCAAGCTTTTAGTTTTGGTGGAGAATACCCGACACTTTTTAACTACCTATTGTATGATGCAAAAACATCTGAACGTTCTAGAATTAGCAGTCTAATTGTATCTAGCTCAATCGCAGGCGTCATTATCTCACTATTAGTTGTCGCTGGACTGGAGCACTATCTTAGTCAAGAACAAATGATGAGCTGGGGATGGAGAATACCGTTATTGGTCGGCGTAATAAATATTATGGTTAGTCTATATCTTCGTCTTTCTTTACCAGAATTACCAAAAGTCGAAAATGTGTCAAGCACACCTAACTACAACGTCATTATAAAAGTCTTTAGTTTATCCATTCTTGCCGGCGTCATATTTTACGTGCAAAACTTAGCAAGTGGTATTCTAGGTAAAGCAATGAATATTGAAAACTTAGCACTAATTAACTCTTCGGTTTTAGTATTATTAATATTCATATTTTCATTTATTGTAGATAAACACTTTTCGACTAAACACGCATTCAAATTTGGCGCAACAGTTATGCTCTTCGCTGCTATTCCTCTTTTCCTACTTCTTGGAGCCGACGAGTTTATTTGGCAAGTATGTGCGGTATTGGGTATAAGCGCATTATCGGCTATTGTATTGGGCAACACAGTTGCCGTGCTATGGCAACACTCAGAAAACCACATAACAAGTTTAGGGGTTGGCTACAATATCGCTTTATCAATATTTGGTGGGCTTACGCCTCTGATTGTAACGGAAGCGATGAAATATAGCTCTGCTTACGTGGGTGTATATCTAGCCATTGCTGCCATTCCTAGCATAATTGTGCTTTACGGTACTAGTTCAAACCAAGAACTCGCTGCTGCGTAATCTTAGTGGGCTTAAACTGCTAAGGCTCAGAGCATTCATTGCCTGAGCCTATTTTTATAAATGGGGCTACCGACTCGCAAATAAGTTTATATCTTCATCATTAAGTAATGCTTTCAATTTCATTTATAAGTGTCTCTTTTTTAAAAGGTTTGGGCAAATAGGCATCCATTCCAGAATCGAAACAACGACGAATATCATCATCCACTACACTGGCTGTTAATGCAATAATAGGTGTTTTGGCAAGTCCTAAAAGCTGTTCATACTCCCGAATCTTTTTCGTTGCTTCAAAACCGTCCATTATCGGCATCATGCAATCCATTAGAATGATATCGAAAGTGCTATCTTGCTCATATTTTTCTATAGCAATCTGTCCATTTTCAGCAATTTCATATTGATACCCGGCCTTATCAAGCATAAGTGTCGCAACTTTTTGGTTAACATTATTATCTTCCACTAACAAAATTCTTCCAATACAATCAGATACGCTGTCCTTAGGTGCAAAATCTACACTCTCGTTCTGTGGCTCAGAAGCCGGAGTTAATGGTAGAGTGCTCTCCGAATCTTGAGATGAAAATGTTGTGATTTTTCCTCTTAAAGCCTCAGCTTTAAAAGGTTTAGGGACATAATCATCCATACCGACCGCAAAACATTTCTGGATGTCTTCATCCACGACACTAGCAGTCAATGCAATAATAGGTATATGGCTGACTCGTTTTTCCTCATGTTCAATTTGGCGAATTTTTTCTGTTGCTTCAAAGCCATCCATCACTGGCATCATGCAGTCCATAAGAATTAATTCGTAGTGATATTTTTTAAACATCTCTACCGCTTGTTTACCATTTTCCGCCAAATCGAAACTAAAGCCCGCTTTTTCAACGTGGATAGTGGCAATCTTTCGATTTACCTCATTGTCATCTACCACCAATATCTTCTTGGTGTTAACTTCATTACACACTCTTTGCGACTTTTGAACAGCAGCTTGAGTCAAATCTTGTTCCAGCCGTTCGATTAACTTCACTAATCGTTGACCAAGCAAGGGCTGCGTAATGATCGCACTAACATTTTCCCCAAAGTCATACTGCTGACTATGTAAATGTTTCATTAAACATAACTGAATATTCAAGGCCTTCAAATGACGAAAGAGGCCTTCTCTTTTAACCGCAGTATTAGGAATAGTTTCAACATAGATGACGATGACATTATCTTTCTCATGAACCCATTTTGGTAAGTGATCCAAACTGGTTGTAGATTGGTAAACAGGTGCATGATAAAAATTTAAACACTCACATAATTGCTCTTCCACTACCTTATCATCACATACTAAACACAATGGGCTAAGCCGCGAAGTATGCTTAGAGTTATAGTCCATTTGAGAAATAGGAAGAGACAGCTTGAAGAAGAAGCGACTACCTTGGTTTTTTTCTGACTCTAGCTGGATTTCCCCACCCATAAGCTCAACCAACTGAGTACTGATTGCTAAACCAAGACCAGTACCACCAAATTGGCGAGTCGTAGATTCATCTTCCTGCTTAAATGGCTCGAAGATTTTATTTTGTTGCTGTTCATCAATACCAATTCCAGAGTCTTGTACTGAAAACTCTACTAGAGCTTTTTCCGCCGTCACATCACTGGCAATAACAGATAGGTGCACACTCCCCTTCTCGGTAAATTTCACCGCATTTGACATAAAGTTCATGATTACCTGGCGTAGCCGATGGTCATCGACCATCAAGCAATAGGGTATACCTGAACCTATCGTTACTTTCAGATCAATCTCTTTTTCTTGAGCTCTTGAAGAAACAATAGACACAATATCATAGATAGATTCCCTTACATTAGTCGGGTTAGGGCTAATGACTAACATCCCTGACTCTATTTTGGAAAAGTCTAAAATATCATTGATTAAATTTAGTAGCAGATGAGAAGATGTCTCAATAGTATCGACATAATCACGTTGAGTCGCAGTTAGTGAAGTATCGGAAAGTACTTCCGATATACCAATTACGCCGTTGAGAGGCGTACGGATTTCATGTGACATATTGGCTAAAAAGGAACTTTTGGCTCTACTTGCTCTAATCGCCTCATCTTTAGCTCGTTCCGCATCTTCTCTAGCTTGATTTAACTGGCCGTAATGGGCTGTAATGATCTCATTCGAATGGTTAAATTTATCAGCTAAGTTAGTAATTTCATCATTAAACCAAGAGGTTGGCAGAGAAATATTATTTGGTGACTGATTGTTTTGACTATTACTGACCGTTTTTTCCATAAGGTTAATACGCTTGATAACAAAAAGCCAAGTGAAGGCAAGTACACTCGTAACTAATAACACTATACGGACACTTTCTGCTGACAGGATATGCACAAACTGGGACCAAAGACTAGCGTAAGTCGATGTAAGATCAGACTGGATAATTAGATTACCCAAAACATAATTCTTACCTCCAAGTTGGTATTCTAACGGCCATATTTGTGTAATGGCGCCTTCACTTAACCTTTGTCCCCTTTCAATAACGGATTCCCTATCGTTCCAAATGTTTGCGTAATCCACACCTGGTAAGGTTAGTAGCCCTTCAATTTGAGATTCTAGCAATACTCTATCTTCTACCCACAAACTACCCGTAATGCTTGATAATTGGCTTTTTTTTATATTGGACAATGTGGTATTAATATTATCAATATCCAGATGTAACCTATGGTAAAGGTTGTAACTAGTGGTGGTTAGGGCGAGGATGATACTGATAAGGGTGACAGCAAAGAGTAGCTTTTTATTAATACTCAAGTATCGACGCTTATTTTTCATGTGAAACTGCACTCTTATTGTATTGGTCTCGAATAAGAATAGTAGGGTGTGAGGCAAGTGTGAAATATTCGAGTGATCGGCCGTTAAAAAGTCAATTCTTTTTTCCTCTACGCACTGATTCTCGCTTTAATAGATTTAGAATATGCCATTACTTTGTCAAAACCAGTACCACATACTGAATACCTGATACTGGCCTGTTTCCATTAATTTGCCTTATTAAGCTCGATACAATTACCTTGTTGTTGATTCGAGTATGGATTTAGGTCCATTTCACTAACAATGTAACTCACTGCTCTCTGCGCTCGTACACTATTACCAAATTTATCAAGTGGTGGGGAAACTACTCCTATAGACATTTTACCCGGTATAATCGCTATAAATCCGCCACCCACACCACTTTTAGCTGGTACTCCAGTTTCATAAAACCAACTTCCAGAGTTATCGTAAACTCCTGACATAACCATTGATGACAGTATTTTGGGGACATAATCGCTATTAAGGATTTCTTTGTGAGTGATAGGGTGTGTACCATAATTAGCAAGCACAGACCCCATAACAGCTAAATCATGTGAAGTCACATTGATTGAGCACTGTTTTGTATACGCTGTAACTGCATCAATTGGTGTAGTCCCTAACTTTCCATAGGAATCAAGTAATGTTGCAATTCCAAGGTTACGTTTGTTATCACTCATTTCAGACTGTAATACATCTTTATTCACATGCAGTTTTCTACCCGCGTAGTTATCCATATTGCTTTTTATAACCTTCCAGCGGTCTAATTCATTTTGAGGCGTTAGCCAACTTACGGTCGAAATAGCACCAGCATTGACAAAAGGATTCGACGGGGAGCCATTTTGACTTTCGATCGCCATTACAGAGTTAAAAGGCAATCCTGTGGGCTGAACACCAATTGTATTTTCTACAAAATCAGGCCCTCTGCCATTCATCAGTAATGCCAAAGTAAAGACCTTAGACACTGATTGAATAGAAACAGGAGAATCATAATCACCAAATTCGCACACACGGCCATCAACGGTCACTACAGATATACCAAATGTTTTTGAGTCAACAGATTCCAGTGCTCTGATATAATTAGCATTTTCCCCAGAGTCTATATCTTTAAACTTTAGGTATGCCATCTGTGCCGCTGCGCAAATTTGATCTCCTTCTTTCTGACTTGCATAAGAAGTATTACATATCAAAAAAAACAATGAAGAAAACAACAAAAAATGTCTAAACATACCAATCCTCATACTGGCTACATAAATTACAATTCATATATCGAAGATAATCAGAACAATAATCATATGGATTACTCAATAAAAATATGCACTCCCCACCATTTAAAAATAAATACAAATATCAATAAAATCATTAATTTTATATGAAGGGATCACATTAAAGGTGGATAGTAGCAAAGTCTAAGTAAAGTCAATTTACAAACAAGCTAGAACTATATTTTATTGGTCATACCAGATTGCTTGGTTAAGATTCTGGTCGCTTTGGATGCCTCATTACTTAGCACCATCTTCCTCAGGCACGACCAAATTTAAAAATTATTGCTTTAAGCAATTATTGATATTTGAGATTATAAAAACAACCTGAGAGTAACGTCACCCTTTTTCTTAGTTTATATTACTATATAATTCCACGCTCTGTTCCCTACAACTGACTGGTTTTTAAGCAATGGCAAGAAAACATATTTATATCGCCTACACTGGCGGAACCATAGGCATGAAAAAGTCTGATGACCACGGTTACGTCCCAGTGGCTGGTTTTATGGAAAAGCAGCTGGCAAGTATGCCAGAGTTCCAACGCCCTGAAATGCCAGAATTCACCACCCATGAGTACGATCCTTTGATCGACTCATCAGATATGACTCCCAAAGACTGGCAGCAGATTGCTGATGATATTCGAAAAAATTACGATAAGTACGATGGCTTCGTTATACTTCACGGCACAGACACCATGGCATATACCGCATCTGCCTTATCATTTATGTTAGAAAACCTTGCAAAGCCAGTTATTGTGACAGGCTCGCAAATACCATTAGCTGAGCTTAGGTCTGATGGTCAAGCCAATTTACTTAATGCTTTACACATCGCGGCTAATTATCCAATAAATGAAGTCACTCTATTTTTTAATAACAAACTAATGCGTGGTAATCGAAGTACTAAATCACATGCAGATGGCTTCAACGCATTTACTTCTCCAAACCTTCCTCCACTTCTAGAAGCTGGAATCAATATACAGGTTAGTAACGATATTAAGATCGGAAAACAACCCGAAGGAAAGTTTAAAATACACGACATTACTCCCCAGCCAATTGGTGTGATCACCATGTACCCAGGGATCTCTCATGAAGTCATTCGTAATACTCTACTCCAGCCAGTCAATGCTATGATTTTGCTGACCTTTGGTGTAGGTAATGCTCCACAAAACACAGAACTTCTGTCTCACCTTAAAAGGGCTTCTGAACGCGGTGTTATTGTCGTCAACCTCACTCAATGTTTAGCCGGTAAAGTCAACATGGGGGGGTATGCTACGGGCTGTGCTCTTGCCGAAGCAGGTGTTATCAGTGGGTATGATATGACACCAGAAGCCGCTCTGGCTAAACTCCATTATCTACTTAGCCAACAACTTAGCTATGAACAAGTAAAAAAGCAAATGCAGCAAGTACTGCGGGGCGAAATGTCAATTTAAAATTTGGAATAACTGAACTAAAAAAGGCCAGCTCTAGGAGCTGGCCTTAGCTTGAGGAAAAGACTTAACCTATATGGGTAGCACCGCCCATATACTTTTGCAGAACTGTAGGAATTGCAATACGACCATTCGCTTCTTGGTTATTTTCCAAAATAGCGACCATAGTACGACCAACGGCCAAACCTGAGCCATTCAACGTATGTAAAAGTTCAGGTTTTTTCTCTCCTTTGCGACGAAAACGAGCCTGCATACGACGCGCTTGAAAATCCCAAGTATTTGAACAAGAAGAAATTTCACGATACGTTTCTTGTGCTGGCACCCAAACTTCAAGATCATAAGTTTTACGGGCACCAAATCCCATATCTCCAGTACACAAAATAACTTTGCGATAAGGAAGCTCTAGCATTTGTAGCACTTTTTCAGCATGGCCAGTAAGCTCTTCTAGCGCAGCCATTGAATCTTCCGGCTTAGTAACCTGGACTAACTCAACTTTATCAAATTGATGCATACGAATAAGACCACGAGTATCACGACCGTAAGATCCCGCTTCAGAGCGGAAACATGGTGTATGCGCTGTCATTTTAATCGGCAAATCTGCTTCATCTACGATAGTATCTCGAACCATGTTGGTCACTGGAACTTCAGCGGTTGGAATGAGAGAAAGTTTACGTGGTTCTTCATCATTCACTTTGTCAGTTAATGGTTCTGTGTGAAAAAGATCTTCGCCAAATTTAGGCAACTGCCCCGTACCATATAAACTATCAGTGTTCACTAAATAAGGCACGTATACTTCCGTATAACCATGCTCTTCAGTATGTAAATCAAGCATAAACTGCGCAATAGCACGGTGAAGGCGAGCAAACTGTCCTTTCATAATAATAAAGCGAGCACCGGTAATTTTGGTAGCACTGGCGAAATCAAGACCACCAGCAAACTCACCTAGGTCAACGTGATCTTTGACATCAAAATCATAAGCTTTAGGTTCACCCCAACGAGAAACCTCTACATTGTCATTTTCGTCTTTACCATCAGGAACTTCATCATCTGGCAAGTTTGGAACCGACAATGTGATATATTCCAACTTATTTTGGATTTCTGCTAATTGTGCTTTTTTCGCTTCAAGATCGCTGCCTAAAGTACCGATTTGCTTTTTAATCGCTTCAGCACCTTCTTTGTCTCCAGCTGCCATTTTCTGACCAATTTGCTTGGAGATGGAGTTACGCGTGGATTGTAAATTTTCAACTTCGACTTGGATCGACTTACGTTGATTTTCAAGTGTACTGATTGTCTCTACGTCTAGCTTAAAGCCACGGCGCGCCAGTTTTTCAGCTGTTTCATCCAGCTCTGTACGAAGTAATTTAGAATCCAGCATTGTTAATCCTATGCTTTGGTGTAGTAAAAAGTACGCTTAAACATCATGCTAAAGCGCTTTGGTAATTAGACCGACAAATGTATCCAAAAAAGACACTTATTCATAGCGCTTTTGTGGGCTTTTTGCATCTAAACTCGCTAGGTATTCTAACTTTTCAGCAATTTTTACCTCTAAGCCTCGGTTTGTAGGAAAGTAGTAACGGCTATCATGCATTTCTGGAGGGAAATAATTTTCACCTGCAGCATATCCGCCCAATTCATCATGGGCATAACGATATTCCTCTCCGTAGCCGAGATCTTTCATTAAGCTTGTAGGTGCATTACGAAGGTGGGCTGGCACTTCAAATTCTGGTTGATTGTGAGCATCATTTAATGCCTGCTTCCAAGCCATATAAACAGCATTACTTTTCGGTGCGCAGGCCAAATAAACAATAGCTTGGGCAATAGCTCTTTCTCCTTCTGCAGGACCAACTCGAGTAAAACAGTCCCAAGCTGATAATGCCACTTGCATCGCCCTTGGGTCTGCATTACCAATATCCTCTGACGCGATTGCCAGCAAACGACGTGCAAGATATAAGGGGTCACAACCTGCGGCTATCATTCTTGCTGACCAGTAAAGAGCAGCGTCTGGATCCGAACCGCGGATTGACTTATGTACAGCAGAGATTAAGTCGTACCAAATATCGCCTTTATTATCAAAACGAGAAACTTTTTCTCCAACGACTTCAGCTAATAGAGGGACAGTGATTTGCTTTACACCCTGATCATCCTCTTGTGCCATATCATAGAGCAACTCAAGATAGTTCAGTGACATACGCGCATCACCATTCACTAACTCAGATAATCGCTCAAGTACATTGTCAGCAAACTGAGCTTTTAACTTCCCTAACCCAAGCTCTGAGTTATTGGTCGCTTGCTCAAGCGCTCGATAAATATCTTGCCCTGACAAAGATGTAAGCTTGTATACACGAGCTCGTGATAACAAAGCGTTATTTAGTTCAAAAGACGGATTTTCTGTGGTAGCACCAATAAAGGTTATCGTTCCATCTTCAATATGAGGCAAAAAAGCATCTTGCTGAGATTTGTTGAATCGATGGACCTCATCAACAAACATAATCGTACGAATACCTGCCAATTGATTTTCACGTGCTTTTTCAATAGCAAGACGTATATCTTTTACACCAGAGGTCACGGCAGATACACGTTCTACTTCAGCATTAGCATAATTAGCCGCAATTTCTGCTAAAGTAGTCTTGCCTGTACCTGGTGGCCCCCAAAGAATCATCGAGTGCAAATGGCCGGATTCAAGAGCACGGCGTAAAGGTTTACCCTCAGCTAATATATGCTCCTGCCCAATATATTGTTCGAGCGTTTTTGGTCGCATTCTAGCCGCTAGAGGGCGAAAATCTTCTTGCCCTGTAAAATCCAAACAATAGTTACTCACTCTCAGTTCCTTTGATCATCCACCTCTACTCCTTTCGGGATAGTAAAAGTAAAGTGGTCAGCACTTGGTTTAGCTAAATTGACATTCTTAAATGTAAAGTCACTTTTCTGGCCATCTTGTTCAATAACACTAAAGCCCTTAACTGCTCCTTTTTTATCAATTTCGAGCTTAAATGTACCTTGGTTACTGTCAACCGCTGTTGGAATTAATGTAAACATATCGTCTTGCTGTGACACTTTATAGTTGTCCCAATCACTAGTACGGTTGCGAGTTAACAATACAAACGGTGTTTGTGCGGTCGCTTTTTCTTGCCAGTAAATGCTTACTTGTTGTATAAACGGGCTGTAATACCATAGTGATTTACCATCAGAAACCATTACATTCTCATCTGGTGAAACGGTTTCCCAACGAAACAAACTCGGCCTTGAAATGTCCACTTTTCCAGACCCTTTGATTAATAGCTCCCCTTCTGGGCTAATTAATTGCTGAGTAAAATCAGCACTGAATCCCTCAGAAAGTTGCAACCGCTTACTTAACTCATCTTTAGGGGCTGCCATCACAGAAAAACTCAACATGAGTAGCACAGCAAATTTTTTCATTCTTTTGATCCTATTTGGTCGATAAAAATCGACTTTAAACCTTAATTCAACTTTAAACCTTAGCTTCTTGGTGTTTGACCGATTACTGTTAACTTTGTTCTATTGACCACAACACTGTTTAAATTTTTTCCCGCTGCCGCATGGACATTGATCGTTTCGACCAATATCTTTAAACGGATTCACTGATTGTGCTTTAGTCCCTACCATGATTTCATCAGCGGCAAACGCCACCTCATTAATCATCAAGTCAAGCTGAGAAACTAGATCGTCTAAAGCTGGTGGTGATTCGACTCCAGCAGCTTTCATCTCAGCTTGTGTCTTAGGCTCATCAATTGCCAACATAAGTGTGGTGAGTAAAGCTTGCAACATTCTTAACGAACCGTCGCTAAGTCGAGCATCTTGCCATTGGTTTTCTATCCTTGGCCACAATCTCATAAAACCTTCGGAAAAGTCAGCTAACTGCTCACCTCTATCAGTATTGCTAAGAAGTGATAAAAGCGAGTATTCATTTCGCTTTAGGTAAGCATATTGCTGATGGATATGCTGCTCAACCTTTGCTTTCACAATTAAAGCCTGATCAGCAAATATGTCTGGTAGCCAAAGTTCTGGTTCTAACGGTTTTGTCGCCAAATTGGCCGCCAAAACAACCCCTTCAATGAAGATGTCAGATTCTTGTGTTTGGGATGCTGCTATTTTCAATAATTGATAAGTCATTGCTAATTTTGTGATCATATTCGTTGTCAGTCATTATAACCCGACCTAAAGGCTGTGGTCACTCATACCTTATCTGCTTTGAAAAATTCTTAACTTTATCTGATAACTGCAGATCTATACCCTATTAATCCTGTCAACAAATCGCTTATGTTATTAGACATCTTGGTGGTAAGTATCTAGAATCACGCCTCCTGAATTGAGAAACATTGTTTATGCGACTTGTATTAGGCCCTATGGAGGGCGTTTTAGACCATTTGATGCGCGAGATCTTAACCAATATTAATGATTATGACCTCTGTGTAACAGAGTTTGTACGCGTGGTAGATCAATTGCTGCCGGAACATGTTTTTTATCGTTTGTGCCCAGAACTTAAACAAGGGTCAAAAACCAAGTCAGGCGTCCCTGTTCATATTCAATTGCTAGGTCAAAACCCTGATTGGATGGCTGAGAATGCCGTTCGAGCATCTGAACTTGGAGCTAGAGGCGTTGATATTAACTTTGGTTGCCCTGCAAAGTTAGTGAATAAAAGCAAAGGTGGAGCCGCCTTACTACAACACCCCGAGCTAATTCATCGCATTGTGAAAGCATGCCGAGATGCGCTTCCGCATCATGTTCCTCTTACGGCTAAAATTCGCTTGGGTTGGGATAACCCTGACGACTGTTTTGAGATTGTTGATGCTATCCAAAGTGCAGGAGCTAATGAACTCACTGTCCATGCTCGAACTAAAACTGGTGGCTACAAAGCGAGTGAAATCAAATGGCCATATATTAATGAGATAAAGCAACGTTTTAGTATACCATTAATTGCTAACGGTGAAATTTGGAATTTTCAGGACGGCCAAGCCTGTATTAAAACCACAGGTGTGGACTCTCTAATGGTCTGCCGAGGCGCATTTAATGTACCGAATCTTGGTAATGTCGTTAAACATAATCAAACAACCATGCCTTGGCAAGAAGTCGTCGATTTGTTATTACTTTATTCTCAATATGAAATGAAAGGGGATAAGGGCCTATACTATCCTAACCGAGTTAAACAGTGGTTTTCTTACCTGCGTCAAGAATACCCTCAGGCTACTGAACTATTTCGAGAAATCCGCGCTTTCAATAAAGCTGACCCTATCGTAGAAAGAATAAAAAAGTATCAAGATGAAACATACTCTGCATAATCGCATTTTGCTATCAATTGCTGTTGTTAGTTGAGAAGAAGGCTATCATCTTCGAGCTCTTCCCCCCTGACTTGTGAAAACATTTCGAGCAAGTCTGAGACCTGCATATTAGCTCTTTGCTCACCCGTAACGTCTAAGACAACTTCACCTTGATGTAACATAACAGTACGATCACCGCATGCTAAGGCATCCTTCATTGAGTGAGTTACCATCATCACCGTTAAATGAAATTCAGCCACAATAATTTTTGTTAGCTCTATGATAAATTTAGCCATTCTAGGATCTAATGCTGCTGTGTGCTCATCAAGCAATAAAATTTCACTATCAGACAACGTCGCCATCACCAAGCTAACGGCTTGCCGCTGCCCACCAGATAAAAGGCCAATATTATCTCCCAATCGATCTTCCAAACCAAGTCCAAGGATGCTTATGCGCTCTTGAAATATTTTACGCCGCTGACTTGAAAGCGCAGAACTCCAACCACGCTTTTTACCTCTCATATATGCCAGTGCCATATTTTCTTCAATAGACAAATCAGCGCAAGTACCTGCTAAAGGATCTTGAAACACTCGTGCACACTGGCTAGCTCTTTGGTGGACAGCCTGTGTGGTCATATCTACACCATTAAGAACAACGCGACCAGCAGCTATCGGCGTTTCTCCTGTTACCGCACCTAACAAAGTCGACTTCCCCGCTCCATTAGAGCCAATTACTGTCAAAAACTGGTGCTTTACGACTTGCAATGAAACCCCCTTAAGTGCAGGATTTTCTAATATACTTCCCCGGTTAAATATGACATGAATATCACTAATATCGATCATAAAAAAAACCACTTCTATTGAGAAAAATTAGCTTTTATTGTCGCTATGGCTTACGGGAAGCAGCTTCTTTGCATGGATTTTCGCTTTAATTTTAGGTGCGATAAGTGCCATAGCAACCAAAACTGCGGTGACAAGGTTAAGATCAGAAGCTTGCAGACCAAACATTCCTGAGCTTAAAGCAAAGGCTACTACAAGACGATAAAGTACTGAGCCAACAACTACAGCGACTACTGACACCCATATTTTTCGCCCAGGTATTAATGTTTGACCAAGTATCACAGCTGCGAGTCCAACGACAATTGTGCCTACTCCAGAAGTCACATCCGCAAAACTATTCGTTTGAGCAAATAAGGCTCCAGCAAAGCCGACGAAGGCGTTAGATAGGGCAAGACAAAAATAGGTATAGAATGAGGTACTTCCACCTTGAGCAGCAAGCATACGAGAGTTTACTCCCGTTGCACGCAGACCTAAACCAAAATCACTAGTTAGAAGTCGAATAACGAAAAGAGAAGATAACACCACCAATACACCTACTACTATTGGCCGTATCAGCATAGGATCAGCAACAGCTTCAAAAGACGTCAGAATAGTCTCTTCTCCTAGAAGAGCTGTGTTAGGACGTCCCATGATGCGAATGTTGATTGAAAATGCAGCGATCATGGTTAGAATTGAGGCTAATAAGTGCAGTATCCCGCACCTTATCGCTAAAAAGG
The DNA here is from genome assembly GCF_018860525.1 of Vibrio hepatarius. GTDB lineage: Bacteria > Pseudomonadota > Gammaproteobacteria > Enterobacterales > Vibrionaceae > Vibrio > Vibrio hepatarius_B. The sequence continues at coordinate 37,754 of NZ_JAHKPM010000051.1, read as the reverse complement.
CTGTGACCCAACCTGTTGCGGCTCCAGCCAAAATTGCTAAACCTGTTGCCAACCAAGGGTTAATACCCGCAACAATTGCTGTGGCAGCAACTGCCGCTCCCATAGGGAAGCTTCCATCTACGCTCAAGTCTGGAAAGTCAAGTACTCGGAAAGTGAGGAAAACGCCTAGCGCGACTAAGCCATAGAGTAACCCAATTTCAAGCGCTCCAAAAAATGCAAAAGCAGACATCACCACTCCCCCTCTGTTTTAGTCGCTAAAATAGGCAGTTTTGCCCCGCTACTTCACTTTAGTCGCGCGCTCAAGCACAGAGTCAGGGATAGTTATCCCAAGTTGTTTTGAGACTGTCATGTTCACAACCAAGTCAGAGCCATTAGCGACTCTCACATCTAATGTGCCCGGATCTGCGCCTTCCAATATGGCAACTACATAATCGGCCGTTTGAATACCCACCTGATAATAATCAAAGCCAATACTCGCAACAGCACCTTTCTCGACATAAGATGTTGCACCACCAAAAACAGGCGTTTTGGTTTGATTGGCGGCCACCAGCATACCTTCAATTGCACTTGCAACTGTATTGTCAGTCGGTGCATAGAGAATATCCGACTTCTCTGCAATAGCCTGAGTAGCCGATTGGACATCGGCACTTTTTAAAGCAGTCGCTTCCAACACGCTAATACCTTGAGCCTTTGCATTTTCTTTTAACAATTTTACCAAGGTGACGGCGTTGGCCTCGCCGGGATTAAATACCACTCCGATAGACTTCACATCAGGCATAATTTCTTTGATGAGCATAATATGTTGATTTACTGGAGAAAGATCCGAAAGTCCAGTGACATTTTTTCCTGGTTGCGCCATACTTTTAACCAATTTTGCTCCAACAGGATCAGTAACAGCAGTAAAAACGACTGGAATAGAGCGAGTAGCAGCGACGAGTGCTTGGGCGGTAGGAGTGGCTATCCCTACCAGCACATCTGGCTTTTCTCCCACATACTGACGTGCAATCTGAACTGCAATCGCAGGGTTCCCTTGAGCTGTTTTGTAGTCAAACTCTAGGTTTTTTCCTTCTACATAGCCCTTTGCTTTAAGCCCATCTAACAACCCCTGACGCGCTGAATCTAAAGCTGGATGTTCAACAATTTGAGATACAGCGACTTTAGCTACCTTCGCCATACCATTTATCGGTGACAGTAGTGTCACTGCGACTAAAGCACCTACAATAACCTTTGCTGCTTGCATCTAAACTCCTTGATTTCAGCATTTCTGACTTGATGGTGACCACACAAACCAGTTTATTAAATTTTGTACTGTTATTTATAATTGGCAATAATTGATAAAATTGAAAGGTTTAATTAATCAAACATGACATGATTTCTATCGCTTAACTGCTTGTATCAAAATATTTCTAGGGGTGACACTTTGACAACAAAAAGTGTTAAGAGAAACCTGGTAGCCTCGTTCTGTAAGGTATAATGCTTTATCAAACACCAACCACATTTCTAAACTACGACGAAATGGCTGCTGAACTAGACTCAGCCGTTCCATCTGCCAATAGAGCTGTATGCCTCTGGCATGAAAATCATCAAACGCAATATTTTTTGGTAACGATAGCCTTTTAGTCTCTGATGCCCATAGGCAAAATGATTCAAATCCACTTGATAGCATCGATTTTTTTATACTCGGAATTGGCATATAGTTTTTATGTCCACATACTTCTCTCAGGATCAAATCCAGGCCTAACCGATAACTCATTTCAAGAAATCGCTGTTTTTTAATTCTATCGCCACCTGTAACTGTCTCTTGCAACGGAATTCGCAGCTCCGCTTTTGTGAGCTGAAGATCCGATGATTTTGCTTGCTTGGATAATGGTTGGTAATGGTTATGTTGGATAAGATGATAACAACATGGTGAGATAGTCAAAGCTGGCAGCCCTAATGAAGTCGCTTTTTCAATCAGTGAAATATGCAAATCTCCACACGCATGTAATGCAACAGCATGTTGATTATTATTGAGTACTGATAACGCCGACGAAGATAAGGCATCACCTTGTACAAAGGTCATCGGCAAATTGAGTTTATCTGCTTCCTTTTGCCCCGAATCACACAACATGTTTTGATACTCAAAGCTCGTCACAGGCAGGTTACTGTAACGACTCAGAACTCTGCCTAGATAACCTTTGCCTGAACACCATTCTAACCACTCACTTCCATATTGACACTTCAGAGCGGCTTCTCCCATAGACATTATTTGCTCAAGCTTTCTTCCAGGTACACCTGTTTTTAGAGAGCGATCTAACTGCATCCCTTTTATATCCAGTAGATTCAACTGATTAAGTTTAAGGTGAGAACTCAAATTAGGAAGGAACTCATCTAAGCATTGAGTTAACTGTCTTGAATCAGACTTAAGAGCCTCTATTTGCAAATCAGATAAGTTTCCGAGCCACTGCGAAAGCTCAGGGTATTTATCCTGCCAAGGTATCATACCAGTGGAACTGGCTAAAAATGGTTCAAATCGCCAGAAAACCTGATGAGCCGTAAGAAATGAATCTAGTGCTAAAAATGTTGTTTGCATACTTCCCCCTAATTGCCAGATATTTTAGAGGGAAGCATTGAGATAAGAAAGGGAAGCCTTTATCTAACGTACGGGCAACTGTATAGACTGGAACATTTCCTCAATCTCAGTATTGGACTTTAGAGACAGAGCACGCTCTACGACAGGGCGTGTAAGATGGGGGGCAAATCGCTCCATAAAGTCATACATATAAGTGCGAAGGAAAGTCCCTCTGCGAAAACCTATACTCGTGGTACTTGCACCAAACAAATGACTCGCATCAATGGCAACTAAATCTTCATCTTGATCATTATCCATCGCCATGCTGGCAATAACACCAACTCCTATCCCCATACGCACATATGTTTTTATGACGTCAGCATCAGTAGCAGTAAAAACTACTTTTGGGTTAAGCCCTACTTTATTGAAAGCAGTGTCTAACTCTGAACGACCAGTAAATCCGAACACATAAGTCACCAAGGGGTATGAGGCAAGGTCTTCGATTGTAATTGTTGACTTTTTAGCCAATAAATGATCTTTGGGTACTACGATTGAACGATTCCAGTGATAACAAGGAAGCATTACAGCATCTTGATATAGGTGAAGAGCTTCCGTTGCAATCGCAAAGTTTGCCGTTCCCTTAGCAATAGCTTCGGACATCTGTGTTGGCGTTCCTTGATGCATGTGTAAAGATACCTTAGGGTACCGAGCCGTAAATCCTTTAATAACATCAGGGAGAGCATAACGAGCTTGCGTATGTGTGGTCGAAATATTCAAAGTTCCCATTTCGGGATGCGTATGCTCACCCGCGACCGCCTTGATACTTTCTACTCGTGCCAAAATTTCTTGTGAAATTCGTATGATATCTTCACCGGCAGACGTAACTTGGGTTAGGTGCTTACCGCTACGTTCAAAAACCTGGATTCCTAATTCATCCTCTAACAAGCGTACTTGCTTACTAATACCGGGCTGTGAGGTATATAGGCTTTCCGCTGTAGCAGATACATTCAGATTGTGGTTAACGACTTCAACAATATACTTCAGTTGCTGTAACTTCATTTTTGACCTGTAATCCCTTACCCAATGCCCCACTATAGGCAAACATAGATTATAATATTTAGTTATAACGCCTCTTGATACAAATTGATAGCCCAAGGGGGCATTTGGGAGGCTTCTAATGAGTAATTTCTGAATTGGACAAATTTTTTTGCAATCAATAACTCAAAAATTACCCATAGATCAGAGTTTTCGTTAATAATTAGCTTAGAAACGTAATAATATAAAATAGATGCAGTGATTCATAAGAATCGTGTATCCTTATACGCTAGCCAACAAAAGATACGGAATTTATGAATATTGGGTTAATCATAGCTTTAGTTGCCATCTTACTGGTCTTAGTACTTGGCTATAACATCATGCTCCAGTACAAAGTCAAAGTTGAATCGGCAAAAAAACAGGAAGGTGTGAGGTATTTAGCAGTTATAGATGCGACGGAAGAGCTCATCGGGCACGCCAACCATTTACCATACAGCAGAGATTTGTTGATTTGTCTTAATAATCGAATACTAGATTCGGTTCAAAGTATGCATGAACTGGATCCGAAGAATAAACAACTTGAGCAAAGAGTTGCCCACGTTAAACAACAGATAAGTCAATTAAAAAATGACAAGAGTGGTGCGGAAAGTACTGCTTTTAAGACACCAAGCAGTGATAAACAAGCAATCGTAATGCTGAAACTAGTCAAGCGTTTAAGAGATACAATTAGAAGCGAGCATAATAAAGGCCGCTTTGACACTCAGGCATATGTTGCTGAAAATGGTCGATTAGAGACTATTCAAGTACGCATTAATATAGAGAACGTTCTCAAGAGAGCGAACGATGCTATCGTTCGTGGACAACCAGGTACTGCGCTTCAATTAGTACGCAAAGGTTTGGACGTTCTCAATACAAAAAATGATAATTATTCAAATCAAGCCCGTGAGAAACTTCAACAAATGAATGATGATTTGGAACAGAAACGTCAGTCGAAAAGTGCTGAAGATCTTCACCAGATGGAAGACGAACGCAAAAACGATATGGACGAGATCTTTGGTGAAAAGAAAAAATGGTAATATAATCGCCATACGCCAATTGCTTAAGGCCGCTCATGCGGCCTTTTTTATTTTTAAAAAGAATTATGATCGATTTAAAACATTACGATGACCTGCTAAAGCCTATAGATGATTTTCTTCACTGTTCTACACCCCAAGCTTGGATAGATGAAGCCAAAAAGCCCCAAAATATCAATACGGTATTAATCGATCATCTACTGTGTGAACTTAAAGCGGGACAATCCGCTATGTACCTCATACGTAAATACGCTGTTGACAAACAGAGTACACAAAATCTACTCGATTGGCTCAAACCATATGAAGACTTTACCTACCGAAAAATAGGTAGCTTAAAGACTCTTAAAGGTAAGAGTAATATCTCCAAAGCCATCATCGCTAAATCAGACTCTCTCTATAGCCAAGAGCTGATCGATAAAATGGTCATGCTCATTAAAGAAGAGCTTCACCACTTTTATCAAGTACTTGAAATTATGGAAAAACGTAATATCGATTACGAGCCTATTCCTGCAAGCCGCTACGCTAAGGGGTTACTTACTCATATGGCAACTCATGAGCCGCAAGCGCTAACCGATAAGCTCATCATTGGAGCTTATATCGAAGCACGCTCTTGTGAGCGCTTCGCTAAACTCGCTCCTCATATGGATGAAGATATTGCAAAGTTTTACATCTCATTACTGCGCTCAGAAGCACGTCATTATCAAGACTATCTTAGCCTTGCAGAAGATATTGCTGGTAAAGATATTTCTCAGCGGGTCACATTTTTTGGTAACTTAGAGGCTGAATTGATATCTAGTCCTGATAATGACTTTAAATTTCACAGTGGCTCGCCAATTAAAGATAGATGAACTGAATTACAAACGATCAAGTAGTAAGCGTTCGGTTAATTTCTGTCAGAACTTGTGCAGGCTCTTTTGCCTGAGTAATAGGGCGGCCAATAACCAAGTAGTCTGAACCTGCTTCTATTGCATCCACAGGCGTCATAATCCGCTTCTGATCGCCATTATCCGCTCCGATAGGACGAATACCTGGTGTCACAAGCTTGAACGCTTCGCCAAGCTCACCTTTCAACATGGATGACTCTTGGGCAGAGCATACCACACCATCTAAACCTGAGTTTTGTGTCAGTTTAGCCAAGCGAACAACATGCTCTTGAGGAGTCGTACAAATACCTATGCCTGCCAAGTCGCTTTGTTCCATACTCGTCAGCACAGTGACGCCAATAAGAAGCGGCCGACTTTGTCCATAGGGTTCAAGTATCTCTCGCGAAGCGCTCATCATGCGCTCCCCCCCACTTGCATGCACATTAACCATCCACACTCCAAGTTCTGCAGCAGCACGCACTGCTTTAGAGCAAGTATTAGGAATATCATGAAATTTAAGATCCAAGAACACCGAAAAACCACGTTGGTGTAATTGTTTAACAAAATCTGGACCAAAGAGTGTAAACATTTCCTTACCGACTTTGAGGCGGCATGACGCAGGATCAATTCTATCAATAAACGCAAGCGCATCCGCTTGGCTGTCATAATCCAATGCGACAATTACTTTTTGGTCAATCATTTCATTTCCTATCTAATGTTACTTGTTGCTAAAAAAAATGCAGCGAACAGAGTATCTGCGAGCTGCATTAGAATCATTCTCCATCCAATCCTCGGATTGGTTTAATCGTCCCCCACCCTTTACAAGAAGGGCAATGCCAATACATAGAATGGGTTGAAAACCCACATTTACGGCATCGATAATGAGGTTTGATTTTCAATTGTTCACCTACCAGTCTCTGCAATGTTTGCAGACTGGCTTTAGCTCGACCTTCTTCCGCTTCTGTAAGGTGGTAATCCATCAAACGATAAAAGCCCTTCATGGTAGGGTTCTTAACTAACTGTCGCGTAAGAAGTTCTTGTGCAGAGTCGGAACCTTCATGCTGAGCGACCATCTGAGCAAGCATTAATTCTGCCGACACTCCTGCTTTCGTTGCAATACATTGACGCAAAAAGTCCAATAACTCATCTTCTTGGCCAAGGTGATGGTAACAGTCAGCCAGTGTTGGCAGTACCTCGCTTACAAAGTCTATATCTTGTTCGAGTACCATTTCCATATACTTTATGGTTTTGGTGTAGTCTTCATTTTCCAAATACAATTTACCAAGGGCAATGCTCGCTCGTACACATTTAGGGTCTTCAGACAAGGCTCTTTTGAAATGCAAAATAGCTCTATTACTATCGCCTTCAGCCTTCTCTTGCATTGCAAGTTCACACCAGAAATGAGCGATACTTGTTCGCATGCGCTTGCGCCCTAATTTAACTAATTGGGACGCATACTGAATGGCCTTAGCCCATTCACGTGTTTGTTGGTAAATAGACATTAACTGATGTAATGCTGCTTCTCTATGATCGGGTTCATCAACAAGCTGCTCGAAAATTTTCTCTGCGCGATCAAGAAAGCCAGACGCCATATAATCTTTAGCAAGTTGCTGAAGAGCAATATTTTTTTGATCAATTGTCAGACCGGAACGTGAAATGAGATTTTGGTGAATACGAATGGCGCGATCAACCTCACCTCGGGAGCGAAATAAATTTCCCAAAGCTAAATGCGTATCAATAGTTTCATTGTCAACTTGAAGCAGCTCAATAAAATGATCAACTGCTTTGTCCGATTGATCAGACAAAAGCAGATTTAGTCCCGTGACATATTGGCGGGAAATCTGGTTAGAGTGCTTCTGCTTATCTTGCTGGGCACTGCGGTTACCCATATACCAGCCGTATGCAGCAGCAATTGGTAGTAGTAAGAAGAGTATTTCTAGCATCAAGAAAAAGCTTACCTATAAGACCTTATTGGACTTTAATCTGTTGAGATTCTTTCTCAGAAGGTGAGAGTTTCTTCACCTGCTTTTTTAACTTACGTATCTGTAGTTGGGAGCGAAAATGAACACCACCAAACATCACCCAAGCGAAAATAAAACCACTAACAAATACCCCTCCTAACAAAGTTGAAAGGTGGAATGTACCTTGCGCAAGTAAGTAATTAAAATTGACGACTTCTTGGTTTTGAGAACCCAGAGCTAGTGCAATGAGAAACAAGAACAGCACTATAGCAATTTTTAAAAATTTCATATCTCGTCACCTGAGTGAATATCTACCGATATGATTATGCAGTAAATCCCGCAAACAAACCATGCCTATATTGGAATTTCATCCATCAAGGTCTAGTTATGCCACACAGTTACAAAGGACATTTCGAGTCTAGAAAGTAAACTGATTTACTTAGCCTGTTTAACGTTACCATTAAAAAAGCGACATACCTGAGTATGCCGCTTTTACAAAATAAATGATGTCTCAGTCCATATTGACACGTTCACGCAGTTCTTTGCCTGGTTTAAAGTGAGGAACATATTTTCCGTCTAGCTTCACTTTTTCACCAGTTTTAGGATTGCGACCTACACGAGGCTCACGATAGTGAAGAGAAAAGCTACCAAATCCACGGATTTCAATTCTATCGCCAGTATCTAGTGTCGAAGCCATATGTTCTAAAATATCTTTCACAGCATCTTCAATTTCTTTTGCTGAAAGATGGGTTTGCTCAGCGCAGAGTCTCTCAATCAGTTCAGACTTAGTCATAGTTTCCCTCATAGCGTATTTTATCACTTATTATAGTAAGTAATACCAATTCCAACAAACACTTGGTAACTATTCTAGACACAAAATCGACAGATTGCTCGGCGATGAATCGTATTTTTTGAGTCACTTGATGAGATTGGTATTAAAACTATTTTAGCTCAATTGATAAAAAAGGAGCCTTTCGGCTCCTTTTTTTATAAAGGAGAATTATTATTCACCTTTAGCAGCTTTGAAAGCATCAGCCATAGCATTACCGAACGAAGCTTCATCAGCTTTGTTTATAGTTGCCATTGCTTCTTGCTCTTCTGCTTCATCTTTAGCTTTAACAGATAGATTGATAACACGATTCTTACGGTCTACACCAGTAAACTTCGCTTCAATGCTATCGCCAACGCTTACGATTAGAGAGGCATCTTCTACGCGGTCACGAGACACTTCAGAAGCACGGATGTAACCTTCTACACCTTCTTCAAGCTCGATAGTTGCACCTTTAGCATCTACTGCAGTTACAGTACCGTTTACTAGTGTACCTTTCTTATTGTCTGCTACGTAAGCATTGAATGGGTCATTTTCCATCTGCTTAACGCCTAGAGAGATACGCTCACGCTCTGCATCTACTGCTAGTACAACTGCAGAGATTTCGTCACCTTTCTTGTATTCACGTACCGCTTCTTCACCTGTAACATTCCAAGAAATGTCAGATAGATGAACTAGACCGTCAATACCGCCATCTAGACCGATAAAGATACCAAAGTCAGTAATAGACTTAATCTTACCAGTCACTTTGTCGCCTTTAGCTTGCGCTTCAGCGAAAGATTGCCAAGGATTAGCTTTACATTGTTTCAGACCTAAAGAAATGCGACGACGCTCTTCATCGATCTCAAGAACCATTACCTCAACTTCATCGCCAACATTGACGACTTTAGATGGGTGGATGTTCTTGTTAGTCCAATCCATTTCAGAAACGTGAACTAGACCTTCAACGCCTTCTTCGATTTCAACGAAACAACCGTAGTCAGTTAGGTTAGTTACACGACCAGATAGCTTATGACCTTCTGGGTAACGCTTAGCAATTGCTACCCATGGATCTTCGCCTAGCTGCTTAAGACCTAGAGATACGCGAGTGCGGTCACGATCGAACTTAAGAACTTTAACTTGGATTTCATCACCAACGTTCACAATCTCAGAAGGATGCTTAACGCGTTTCCAAGCCATATCTGTGATATGTAGAAGACCGTCAACACCACCTAAATCAACGAATGCACCGTAGTCAGTTAGGTTCTTAACGATACCTTTAACTTCTGCACCTTCTTGTAGAGACTCAAGTAGCTCATCACGTTCAACACTGTTCTCAGATTCGATAACTGCACGACGAGAAACAACTACATTGTTACGCTTTTGGTCAAGTTTAATAACTTTGAACTCTAGCTCTTTGTTTTCTAGGTGAGCAGTATCACGGATTGGACGTACATCTACTAGAGAACCTGGTAAGAAAGCACGAATACCGTTTAATTCAACAGTGAAGCCGCCTTTAACTTTACCATTGATAATACCAATAACAGTTTCAGCTTCTTCATATGCTTTCTCAAGCACAATCCAAGCTTCGTGACGCTTCGCTTTCTCACGAGAAAGTTGAGTTTCACCGAAACCATCTTCAACAGCGTCTAGCGCTACGTCTACTTCAGAACCGACTTCAACTTCAAGTTCACCAGCCGCATTCTTGAACTGTTCTGCAGGAATAGCAGACTCAGACTTAAGGCCTGCATCAACAAGAACAAAACCGTTCTCGATAGAAACTACAGTACCTTTAACAATAGTACCTTGTTGAAATTCAGTTTCGTTTAGAAACTCTTCAAAGAGTTGAGCAAAAGATTCAGTCATTTATTTAATCTTCAATAAATTAAACGTCCACGGGTATCCTACCACATGGGGTTATTAAATTCGCCGATCATCATCCGTGCGATCAACGTTCTTACTTGATAGCCTAAGCTACCAGTTTAGATTCGATATATTGTAGCGCCTGTTCTACTACTTCGTCGATACTCATCGTAGTAGAATCTAGCAAGAGCGCACCTTCCGCAGGACGCAATGGTGCAACTGGACGATTACGATCCCGTTCATCACGCTCTTGTATTTCGCACAAAAGGTCACCAAAGTTAACATTTAAACCTTTATTTTGCAACTGTTTGAATCGGCGAAGTGCTCGCTCCTCAGCACTAGCATCAAGGAATATCTTAGCTTCAGCATCTGGAAAGACAACTGTCCCCATATCACGTCCATCTGCAACCAGCCCTACACCAATTGAAAATGCCCGTTGTCGGCGCAGTAATGCTTCACGAACGCGAGGAAATGCTGCTACTTTCGACGCGGCCATGCCCGTCTCTTCTTTGCGAAGTTCACCTGATACATCTTCACCTTCGAGAATCACTTTAACCAACTCACCTTCTGCCGAAAACTGTACATCCAGATGAGTAGCCAAAGGTACCAGTGCGTTTTCTGATTCAAGATCTACACCATGATGCATAGCCGCCAAAGCTAAAACTCGGTAGATTGCACCTGAGTCCAATAGCCCAAAGCCAAGCTTGTTTGCCAACAGCATACAGAGAGTACCTTTACCCGCACCACTTGGTCCATCAACGGTGACGACTGGCGTATGAGACGACATGTTTTACTCCACATTAATTGAAACAACTGCCTTAGTTTGGCGTCAAATTATAGTGGTAATCAGGTCACTGCACCAGCGCGTATTAAAGCTAATTTAATAAAATAGAGCGCTAAGCGCTCTATTTAGTCACAGTTTTATGCGGCTTCGGTTTTTATCCACCATAGATGGTCCAATTCCTTTGACTTGAGCTAAATCTTCCGCTTTTTCAAAAGGTCCATTTTCATTTCGATACCTGACAATTTCTTGCGCCTTTTTCAGCCCTACACCACTTAGCAAAGTGGCTAATTCCGCTTCCTCTGCTGTGTTAATATTTACAGTAATATCGATTTGTGAATATTTTCCATTTACAGGTTGATCATTTGAGTAGCCAACTGGGCTGTGAAAAACCAAAACCATTAATATAGCTGTCATTAAGTGTCGTATCATAAGGTGTGCTCCTAGAGTTTAAATTAACCCTAGATACGATAAACCAAATATAGAGTTAAGAGATTGAAGTTAATACAAATTAAAACGGACTGCAAAAGCAGTCCGTTTTATCAGTATTATCAATTTCATTAACTCATATTACTGAGCAACTGCGTAATATTTAATCTCAATAGTTTTACGAAGAATACTGATTAGGCCAGATAGATCCTGTTGAGCATTCATCTGAGTTAACTGAGTACCTATCTGTTGGTTATACTGAGCATCAACATCAGATTTCACTCCTGTCAACTCAACCACGATAATATCACCATTGAAGTCTTTTGCTTGTCCAAACTCAGCTTGTCCATCTGCTGGCTTTTTCATTGAAAATACGACATCTGCTAGCGGTGAGCTACGATCAATACTTTCTGAATCGCCAAACTTAAGACCATTTTCTTTCATTAAGTCTTTACTGCCTTTTTTAAGTTCTGCGACAAGGCTATCAGCTAATTCAATTGCGCTTTGTTCGCCTTTTACTTTCGACAAAGAAGCAACTACCTGCTCTCTGACTTCAACTAAGGGGAGAACTTTCTCTTCACGAGTATCTTCTACACGAACCACAATAACATGCTCAGGTGCTACTTCAATAACTTCAGAGTTTAGACCATCTTCCTTAACTTCTGGGCTTTGAATCGCTTGTATAACTGCAGGGGTCTTCAATAACTCGGGAGAATCAGATTCGGAAATAAAGTCTGTAGTATGGATCTTAGCATCGATAGTTTTCGCAGCATCATCAAGAGAGTCTGGATATTCAAATGCTACTTTTTCAAGTTTACTTTGTAATGTATAGAATTGGTCAATTGCTTCTTGATCTTGAAGCTCTTGTTTTATGTTGTCAGCAACCTCTTTATACGGCTTAACAACGGAACCTTTAAGTTCATCAAGTTTGATAATATGGTAGCCAAAATCAGATTTAACTATGCCGGTAGTGTCACCCACTTTCTTCAACGCAAACGCTGCATTTTCAAAAGCTTGGTCCATCACATCACGCTCTATCCAACCAAGAGAGCCACCTTCAGAAGCACTGCCTACATCATCAGAGCTTTCTTCAGCCAATGTAGCAAAGTCAGCTCCTGCATTTAATTTCTCTAGAATAGTTTGCGCTTTCGCCTTATCACCATCTTCAATCAAAATATGGCTAACACGACGCTTCTCTTCGGATGAGTATTTATCAAGGTGTTGCTGGTAATACTGCTTCCCTTGCTGGTCAGATACCGCCACACTAGCTTTTAACTGTTGGGCAGATAATTCGACATAAGACACTTTTACTTGCTCAGGGCGAGTATATTCAGCTGCGTTTTGAACGTAGTAGTCATTGATATCTTCTTCTGACAACTTAGCTTTAGTAGCAAAATCTGTAAGTGAAAGTGTGACTTTCTTAATCTCACGCGTTTGAGTTAATAGCTTACTTTGTGCTTCAACTTCACCTTCTAGTGAAAAATCACTACCTTGAATGGCACTGAGCAGTTGGTTTCTAACCAAATCTCGACGCAAGTATTCAGCAAAGCTTTCCGGGCTAAATCCTGCACGACGAAGAGTCGCTTGATACACTTCCTGGTCAAATTTATCATCCACCTGAAACTGGGGCATGTCCACAATCATATTTCTAACTTGCTGATCGCTAACACGTAGCCCTAGAGACTGAGCATGCTGTTCAAGCAGCGAGTCATTGACCATGCGGTCCAACACTGACTTACGGAAAGACTCCACATAGGTGGGGTCAGCCAATAAATTTGAGAAATAGTCACCGAGTTGAGCTTGCATACGATTGCGTTCATTCTGGTAGGCTTGCTCAAACTCACCACGACCAATCTCAACGTTACCTACCTTCGCAGCAGAGCTATTACTTCCACCCACGATATAACTGCCAACACCAGCAAAGACAAAAGATAGGATAATAACCCCAAGGATAATTTTAACCGCGATGCTATTAGCACCTTCGCGTAATCGATCCATCATATTTAAAATACTCTCCACCTGTAGTCCGCGCTAGCTCAATCAAAGCTATAACGGCATAGGTTACAATAAAAATCAGATAGCGCGATAATATCAGAAAAAGAAATGCGCATCAGTATGATGCGCATATTTTAAAAAGGTTCGATAGAACTGCCGATATTGGCTATTTTTTAACTAACATTATGCAGCTTTGAAAATAAGCAATTCTTAGTTACAAGAATCCTTCAACGCTTTACCCGCTTTGAAAGCAGGTACATTAGCTGCAGCTATTTTAATTTCTTCACCAGTCTTAGGATTGCGGCCAGTACGTGCAGCACGAGTGCGTACACTAAAAGTACCAAAACCAACTAGAGCCACTTGGTCTCCCGATTGTAGAGTATCACCCACAGCTTCTATAAATGCATCTAGAGCGCGACCTGCTGACGCTTTTGAAAGGTCAGCGCTTTGTGCAATTTGTTCTACTAATTGTGTTTTATTCACTGTAATTCCCCTTTGCGCCACCAATGGTATTTGTTAAAGGCAGCTTTCATTCCATTCCAATTTAAAACTAACCTCAAGCCTTACCCAACAAGGCCTGAGGCTATGTGGGTAACGTTAGCTCTCAAAAAAAAAGCTGACAAGCCTTTTTATGCTTATCAGCCTAATCTTTTATTTATTTTTGCTACACATCACTATTTTACAGCAGCAATTTCGACACCTGACGGGTCTTTTTCTAAAGCAACCTTGAGTACATCGTCAATCCATTGCACAGGAACAACCCTAAGATCCGCTATCACATTATCTGGAATTTCTTCTAAATCTCGTTCGTTATCTTTAGGAATAAGCACTGTTTTTATGCCACCACGATGCGCCGCTAATAACTTCTCTTTTAGCCCACCAATGGGTAAAACCTCACCTCTTAAGGTGATCTCACCAGTCATAGCGACTTCAGCTTTTACAGGATTACCAGTAAGGCTAGATACCAACGCCGTGCACATCGCAATACCGGCACTTGGGCCATCTTTAGGCGTTGCACCTTCCGGTACATGCACATGGATATCACGTTTTTCATAAAAATCAGTATTGATGCCTAAGTGATTGGCACGAGAACGCACAACCGTCATTGCAGCCTGAATGGATTCTTGCATTACATCACCTAAAGAACCCGTTTGGGCAAGCTTACCTTTGCCAGGCATAGCTTCGGTTTCAATGGTTAGTAGATCCCCCCCAACCTCTGTCCAAGCTAGCCCTGTCACTTGACCAATGCGATTTCTATCATCCGCTTTCCCATAATCATGACGCTGTACCCCTAAATAATCTTTTAGGTTGTCGATTGTTACAGTGACGGTTTTTAAACTGGTGTCGAGCAGGATATTTTTCACAGCCTTTCGACAAATCTTAGAAATTTCACGTTCTAAGTTACGTACACCAGCCTCACGTGTGTAATAACGAATGACACCGATAATGGCAGAGTCTGCAATTTCAAGCTCACCGAGCTTGAGACCATTGCGTTTGATTTGTTTGTCAACAAGATGCCGCTTAGCGATATTGAGTTTTTCGTCCTCCGTATACCCAGACAAGCGGATAACTTCCATACGATCAAGCAAAGGGCCCGGGATATTCATCGAATTTGACGTAGCAACAAACATCACATCTGACAGGTCATAATCAACCTCAAGATAATGATCGTTGAAGGCGTTATTTTGCTCAGGATCTAAGACTTCTAACAGCGCAGATGACGGATCTCCTCGCATATCTGAAGACATCTTATCGATTTCATCTAGCAGGAATAATGGGTTTTTAACCCCGACTTTAGACATTTTTTGGATAAGCTTACCAGGCATAGAACCAATGTAGGTTCTGCGGTGACCTCGAATTTCTGCTTCATCACGTACTCCACCCAGCGCCATACGTGTATATTGGCGACCAGTTGCAGCCGCAATAGAGCGTCCTAAAGACGTCTTACCGACACCTGGAGGCCCGACTAAACATAGAATAGGCCCTTTGAGTTTATTAATACGATTTTGTACCGCTAAATACTCTAGGATGCGTTCTTTGACACGCTCTAAACCATAGTGGTCTTCATTAAGTACTTCTTCAGCTTTTGCCAAGTTCTTTTTAACTTTCGAACGTTTATGCCAAGGTACCCCTAGCATCCAGTCAATATAACCACGCACTACGGTAGCTTCGGCTGACATCGGCGACATCATTTTAAGTTTCTGAAGCTCTTGTTCCGTTTTATCTCTTGCTTCTTGAGGCATTTTGGAGTCGACAATTTTTTGTTTGAGAGTTTCAAACTCATCAACACCATCTTCTGTTTCACCAAGTTCTTTTTGAATCGCCTTCATTTGCTCATTCAAATAGTACTCACGCTGAGATTTTTCCATCTGCTTTTTCACCCGTGTTCGGATGCGTTTTTCAACTTGAAGCAGATCAATCTCAGACTCCATTTGACCCATTAGAAATTCTAAGCGTTCATTAATTTCAAGAGTTTCTAGGACAACTTGCTTATCTGACAGTTTAAGAGGCATATGCGCTGCAATAGTATCAGCAAGACGAGCAGCATCATCGATCCCATTGAGTGACGTAAGTACTTCTGGTGGGATTTTTTTATTGAGTTTGATAAAGCCTTCAAACTGATTGATCGCGCTACGAACAATCACTTCTTCTTCACGTTCATCAAGTTCAGATGTCATCAGGTATTCTGCATCTGCGGTGAAGAATTCTTCTTCAGCAAACTTATGGATTTTTGCACGCTGCTGGCCTTCAACCAACACCTTAACCGTTCCATCAGGGAGTTTGAGCAATTGAAGAATGGTGGCGACCGTACCCACACTAAACAAGTCTTCCTTTGTTGGTTCATCGGTTTCAGCTTGTTTCTGCGCAACTAGCAGTACTTGCTTGTTGTTATCCATCGCAGCTTCAAGGCAAGCGATTGACTTTTCGCGTCCAACAAACAAAGGAATTACCATGTGCGGGTAAACGACTACATCTCTTAGAGGTAGCACGGGGATCTCGATACGTTCGGAACGTTCCAAGTTCATATTCTTCTTCTTCTCTCTTCCGCTTAGTCTTATGAGGAGTATATGGGGGCTAATTGATTGGATTCAATGAAAGAACAAAAAAAAGGAGGTAAATCACTACCTCCTTAATTTAATCCTAAATTTATGTGAATCTAATTTAAGATTCAGCCCCTGCTGCTTGATTGTCAGAGTTACTGTAAATCAGTAAAGGTTCAGATTCACCATTAATAACCGACTCATCAATAACAACTTTACTGACATCATTCATTGATGGCAATTCATACATCGTTTCAAGCAATACGCCCTCCAAAATAGAACGCAAACCGCGAGCACCCGTTTTACGTTCCATAGCTTTTTTCGCTATCGCACGCAACGCATCTTCACGAAACTCTAGTTCAGAGTCTTCTAGCTCAAACAAAGCCGCATATTGCTTAGTTAAAGCATTTTTGGGTTCACACAAAATTTGAATAAGCGCTGCTTCATCCAACTCTGTCAGGGTGGTTGTGACTGGTAAACGACCGATAAATTCAGGTATCAAACCATATTTCACCAAGTCTTCTGGCTCTACCTGGGTGAAAAGCTCACCCACTGTTTTGGTTTCATCTTTAGAGCGCACTTCAGCACCAAAGCCAATGCCAGTTCCAGTTGCAACACGTTGCTCAATGACTTTATCTAAACCGGCAAAAGCACCGCCACAAATAAAGAGGATCTTCGACGTATCCACTTGAAGAAACTCTTGTTGTGGGTGTTTACGGCCACCTTGTGGTGGAACCGAAGCAACCGTGCCTTCAATCAGTTTCAATAACGCTTGCTGAACGCCTTCACCGGAGACATCTCGAGTGATAGATGGGTTTTCAGCCTTACGCGAAATTTTATCAATTTCGTCAATATAGACAATGCCTCGTTCAGCTTTCGCCACATCATAATCGCATTTTTGTAGTAACTTTTGGATGATGTTCTCAACATCTTCACCGACATAGCCAGCTTCAGTAAGCGTTGTAGCATCAGCCATAGTGAAAGGAACATCAAGAAAACGTGCTAACGTTTCTGCCAATAAAGTTTTACCGCTACCAGTAGGACCAATGAGCAAGATATTACTTTTACCAAGCTCAACACCTTCACTGGTCGTGTCTCCATTACGTAAACGCTTATAGTGGTTATATACGGCTACCGCTAGCACTTTCTTAGCATAATCTTGGCCAATCACATAATCATCAAGATGGTCACGAATTTCTCTGGGCACAGGCAGTGCTTCAGATTGCTTCTTTGGTAACACATCTTTGATTTCTTCTCGGATGATATCGTTACACAAGTCGACACATTCATCACAGATGTATACGGATGGACCGGCGATTAGCTTGCGAACTTCGTGCTGGCTTTTGCCGCAGAAAGAACAGTAAAGAAGTTTATTACTACCGCTCTCTTTGCTTTTGTCTGTCATTCGCTAACCTCTTAGCCTTTACTCATTATAATTTGAGTGTATATCAATTATAGCCAAAATGCTCTGGCAATTATTGCTCACTTCGGTGAGTCAGCATTGAATCAACTAACCCATAATCTACAGCTTGTTCTGCTGCCATAAAGTTGTCACGATCAGTATCGCGCTCAATGATATCAAGGGGCTGACCCGTATGCTCAGCAAGTAACTTGTTGAGTTTTTGTTTAATGGTCAGAATCTCCTGAGCATGGATTTGAATATCTGACGCCTGCCCTTGGAAACCACCAAGAGGCTGGTGAATCATCACTCGTGAATTAGGCAGCACATAACGTTTACCAGGTGCACCACCCGCCAACAGAAACGCGCCCATAGAACATGCTTGTCCCATACACACTGTACTGACATTTGGTTTTATAAACTGCATGGTATCGTATATAGACATACCCGCAGTCACACTACCACCAGGCGAGTTAATGTATAGGAAAATATCTTTATCAGGATTTTCAGACTCTAAGAAAAGTAACTGTGCCACCACAAGGTTTGCCATGTGGTCTTCTACTTGCCCTGTTAGGAAAATCACGCGCTCTTTTAGTAAGCGAGAATAAATATCGTAAGAGCGCTCACCACGAGAAGTCTGCTCGACTACCATGGGTACCAGTGCGTCTAGAATGGGTGACATTGCATTTTTTTCTTGGTAGCTCATATTGTTATGTCCCTAAAATAAATGGTCCGGATGATGAATATCATACGGACCATTGTTAGCAGAAGAGTTAACGTTCCGTCAACCTTGTACGCAAGATATTGCTTATTAAGCAGGCTGCTGTTGGTTCATTAGCTCGTTAAAGCTTACCGTTTTTTCAGACACCTGAGCTTTAGAGATAATTGCATCAATTGCTTGCTCTTCTAGAGCAACATTACGCATATTGTCCATCATCTGAGTGTTTTGCTCGTAGTAAGCAATCACTTCAGATGGGTCTTCGTAAGCTGTTGCCATCTCTTCAATCAGTGATTTAACTTTATCATCGTCAGCTTTTAGCTCTTCAGATTTGATCACTTCACCTAGAAGAAGGCCAACCCTAACGCGACGCTTTGCTTGCTCTTCAAATAATTCGCGTGGCAGCTGCTCGGCTGCTTCTGGGTTTCCACCGAAACGCTGGGCCGCTTGCTGACGC
Source organism: Vibrio hepatarius (assembly GCF_018860525.1). Taxonomy (GTDB): domain Bacteria; phylum Pseudomonadota; class Gammaproteobacteria; order Enterobacterales; family Vibrionaceae; genus Vibrio; species Vibrio hepatarius_B. The sequence continues at coordinate 18,780 of NZ_JAHKPM010000051.1, read as the reverse complement.
AAGGTACCAATTTCTTGGTCGATCAGTGCCGCAGGCACATCGATTTCGTTTTCTTGAACTAGACCTTCTAAGGCTTGTTCTTTAATACGATTTTTCACTGCTTGCTTAAGCTCACGCTCCATGTTTTTGCGTACTTCTGCTTTCAGTGCATCAATACCACCACCAGAAACACCAAACTTAGAAACGAACTCATCGTTAATTTCTGGTAATTCACGAGCTTCAACTTTGTTTACTTTTATCGAAAACTTAGCCTCTTTGCCTTTGAGGTTTTCAGCATGGTAGTCTTCTGGGAAAGTCACATCGATCTCAAATTCCATACCAGCAGTCTTACCTGCAATACCGTCTTCAAAACCAGGGATCATTCGTCCCGCACCCATTTCTAATGGGAAGTTTTCAGCTTTACCACCTTCAAACTCTTCACCATCAATAGAGCCGATAAAATCGATAGTTGCGCGCTTGCCTTCTTCAGCCGCGTCTTCAACCTCTACCCAAGCCGCTTGCTGCTTACGTAGTGTTTCGATCATTTCTTCAACATCTGCGTCTTGAACTTCAGTGGTTGGTTTTTCAACTGAAATCTTCTCTAGACCTTTTAGCTCAACTTCTGGGTAAACTTCAAAAGTCGCATTAAAAACAAGATCTTCACCCTCTGCATTTTCAACAGGAGCAAAAGCAGGAGCACCTGCTGGGTTAATCTTCTCTTTAACAATCGCTTCGATAAAGTGACGCTGCATCACTTCACCCATCACGTCCTGACGTACTGCTTTACCATACATCTTCGCAACCATTTTTAATGGCACTTTTCCTTTACGGAAACCATCAAAACGACGGTTTTTTGCGATGTTGCGCAGTTCAGCTGTGACAGCATCTTCGATGTTGGCAGCAGGAACAGTAATGTTAAGACGGCGCTCTAGGCCTTCTAGCGTTTCAACAGTAACTTGCATTATTCATTAACCTCAAAACTGGCTCAGAATTGAAACTGAGCATATGAACCCAGTAAAAAGTTCATCTTTATTGGTACTCAAAGAGCACTACTTGTAAATCGAGAATCGATAACTAAACGAGTCAGTCACCGGACTAATTAGTGATATCTTTATCGACTTAATCTCAAAAGCTATCTCCGATTAGCCTCAGGATAAAATTCAGACGCCGCATTCTACCGACCTGATCGGTTACTGTCGAGCTTATACCCAACATCACTTAGCCTTCTGACCTAAAAACTCCACTAACCGCTAAAAAACGTCAATCAATCAGACAACAGTATTTGAAATGGGGTCGTTAGTCACGTTTTCAAGTCAGAGGCGATTATTTTCTTAAAGAAGTGGCAAAACACGATCTAAATCCAATTTTTCATTTTAAGGTTTAACATGAAAAGTTAGGAATAATTTGAAATAATGTAGGATTTAACATCAAAAATCAGCACAGAAAGGGGCATAGTAGAATACAGAAAAGGCTTATCACACAGTACAATAAGCCTTAAATCGCTTTGCTCGACACAATCCATAGCAAAGGTGTAAACTCATTCTAGCCTCTTAACATGGCGTCAAGTTGGTCAACAAGTTCTGCCCAATCAGCATCTTCATCAATGGCTTGTTTTAAAAATGTAGCCTGAGAGCGCGACCAAAAGAAAGCTTCATGCAGCGCCGTGCCCACTACCAAGCCACTGTGTGTTTGGACAAACTCTCGTATATTATCATCTGAGCTATCGAGCCCAAGTTGCATAAACAAATCAGGCATCGAGTGCTGGTGCATTTCCATATTCGCCTCACTCAATATTTTGATTAAAAATAAGGCGACGTTTCCGCCGCCTACATTTTATTATAGATCAATTGAGTGAATGTTAAGTCGTACTGTGGTTAATCACTTAAAGTCAGGAAGTTATTTCCCGCCTTTTAAAGCTGTCAACGTTACAAGATCTGAATCTATATTTTTAAGTTCTTCACTATCATTCGATAGAAAATCCACCACTAACTTTCTCATTGACTCTGTATTGGCGTATTGCTTCATTACACATAGTGAGTCAAAACCACTTTTTGCATCGCCCGCAACATTAAGGCACCTCTCCCCAATGTCAGGAATTAATAATGATTTATGATCTCCTGTTGCATACTCGGCGAAGAGGCTATTAACACTAACATCTGGGCCTTTTAAAGCACTGCGTAAACCTTCCGTTCCAACAAAACCACCTGTTGGTATAGACAATGCGGTACCTGAACCATTATTGGGAACAGTATCATCATTCTCAACTTGAATTAAAAGTGTTGGCAAGTCATTTGGATAAAGACCTGCACTAACCACTGAATGAGGATCCACAGTATCAATTAAGGTTTGAGCAATAATTTTATATGGTACAAGTGTTTTCTCAATCAACTTAGCAGCTTCAGGATTGTTGGTTGCAAAATCCGCATAACATTTTCCCTCTTTAAGTGGAATAGGCTTCTTCTCACAGACACCACTAACATAATCTTGGTAACCAGGGTTTGATTTATTTAACTTGTGCTTGATAAGGGGACCAAACGTTTCTGAAGCAAATAGCAATTCAGCAATATGCCCACCCGATTTGGCAAATACTGCTGAGCTAAACTGATATTCTTCGGCGCCTGTCTCGTTAGCAATAGCCATCGCCGTATTACCTAAAATACCGCCCAGTGAGTGGCCTAGGAACTTAATGTTGGTAGACTCAAGCTTTAGAGCGTTATCTCTATTAACACTCTCTAGTGGGCCAAGCACTACCTTATCTGATTGTATTTCAAGATATTGATCTTCCAAAGCTAAGCGTAGGCCAAGAATATCAAAAACACTTTGCCTCATATTATCTCTGGCTACGGGCAATGCCGCAAGATTAAGATAAGGCGTAGCATCATACGTATGAGCTCTCACCTCGCCATTAACCTTTCTTTCGCCATGAATAGGGTGGTCGATAGCAATAACTGCCAATCCTTTAGCAACAAGGTCAGCAGCAAAAGAATAGGCATCTTCTTTTATCGAGGTAACCCCATGCTGATAAACCACCAAGCCTTTTAGGTTGCCGCCATCTAAGCTATTAAGCACATCTTGTTTAGGCGTGAAGAGAATAAATTCTACTTCTTGCAAGGCTTTTATTTTAGGGATGGGATTATAGCGACTAACCACTGAAGCCTCTGGGTTGGCAGGCTCAAAAGGTGTGGTGGCGAACTTAGCACCCGTTTCCAAAAAGTAAGGTAGCTTGACTATACCTTTGGTGACATTAACTTTGCCCAACACTTGTTCAGCAGCACTTCTGGTGTAGTACTGATGAAATACTAATTTAAAAGCAGCACCCTCTTCAGAGACTTTAAATGCATCAACCTTCTCTAAGCCATCGGTGAATAGTTGCACATTCTTACCATCACTGTATTCCGTTAGCGTCAATGAGTAAGCATCTGTGAGATCTAAATTATCTGGGTTAGCTCTAAACTTAGCATTGTCCGCAGATTTTAACTTTAACATCTCTTTCGCAGTTTCAGTCATTACACTGCCCACAGAGCCAGTGGTAAAAGTAGAAGAGTACACCATGGTTTTAGGATCAATGCCGAACTTCTCAGCGATCACTTTTTGACCTTTAAGCATGGCTTGCAAATAGCCTAACTTACCATCATTATAGGGGTGAGAATTCAGCCCAGCATAAGTCCTAGACATGCCAATCGACTCATTTTGTACATCTTTGATTTGATTGGTTAGCGCCAACACATAGTTCGTACTGGGTTTAAAAGGCTTAAGCGGAACGACGATAATTTTATCATCCAAAGTTGAAGCTACGAAATCAACGCCATAAGTTAGCTTGCTAGAAGTGTTAACATTAAATAAGCTGACTCCCTCTGCGATCGATCTTAGGCCGTCACCAAATCCTCTGCCATCAACAGTGATATAGAGTGGCATAGATGTAGAAAACCCATCGGCATAGCCAAGCGCAAACATAGGATCAGTGATATGGCTTAGTTTATATGGAAGCTTTAATTTACCTGTCTCCGGATCAAGAAACAGATTATTGTTTAGAGGCACAGATGGCTTATTGGGATCAAGGTCCATCTTGACCGTGGTACTATGAGATAGCGATTCTGCGATATACGCTTCTGGCCCTGTTCCAGAGCTGCCTTTGTCATCACCACAAGCGGTTAGAGCAGCTGTCACCAACAGCACAGCCAAGCTAAGAATATGTTTCTTACTTATCATTCCACTGACCTTAGTTAAATAGATAATTGATTTGTATCGAGGAGATAAAGGCGCGACCTTGTGATTCAAAAGTGCGCTCTTCTTTTAAACCATTCGTTTCTTTAAACGAACCGTCATCACTCATAACAAGGGCAAAGCCTGCATCAAAGGATAAAGCTGGGCTCCATTGGTAGGTGAAACCTGTGCTATACCAATGACGATCACTGTCTGGAATGCTCAGTGTCGCTTTACCGGCTTGCTCATCAAAAGCGTAGCCAGCTCTTAAGGTCCATTCTTTATTGAGTTGGTATGTTGCGCCGAGTGATAAACGATCATTATCGTTATAGTCTTCCGCTTTATAGAAGCATCGACCTGGGACACCGTCAAAGGTACAGTTTGGATTAGTGGCTTCAAGCTTAGTAAAGGTGCTCCAATCCGTGCGCTGCCAGCTATAGTGTACAGCCCACTGGGAGTTCAACTGATGAAAACCAGAAAACTCAATAATCGCTGGTAACTCAACTTTAAGGCGCCCAGTCACCGTAGGCTCTGTGGCAATTCCTGAACTATAAGAATTAAATTTACCCTCATCAAAATCTAGGTTGACCGCAGAGCGATAGGCCAAAGAAAAGCGGTTATCCTCATCAAGCTCGTATAAGCTGCCGATATTCCAACCATAACCAAAGGTTTTCCCTGTCATTCCAATCAGCTTATCACTTGCATTACCCCCCCTGTAATCGGCAATTTCACCTTTATAGCGGGTTAATTCAGCTTCGGCGTAAACCAAATTTACACCTGCACCAAAACTCCAAAACTCATTTAAGCGATAAGCAATATTAGGGTTTAAATTGACCGAACGCAGCGAGGTATTACCCGCCATATCACCCGCTGAGATATCGGTTGGGTAGTCGGTGGCAACACCATAATTGGTAAATAAACCAAGACCCCAGGCCCAGCTTTGATTAATTGGCGCTATGTAGTAACTGGCTGGCACAACCTGAAAAGGCGCGATATCATTGGATTGCTCATTATTGCTGACATCTTTGACATCAATTTCTGGATCGATAAAGGAGATAGCACCTGAAAAGGCTGCTTGCTCAAACCTCATCATGGCTGCAGGGTTACGAGCCAATACACTTGCATTATCGGCAATAGCGCCTTCGCCTGAAAATGCTCGACCTAAACCGGATGCGGAATGTTCCGCCACTTGAAAGCCTGCCGAGTGTGCTTGGCTGGCGAGTAGGATGGACACTGCTAACAAGGAGCACTGCTTTGTGTTCATTCTTGCCTCTTTATATGAATAGAATTAGACATAATTTGGTGATGCGTTTTTACGCTTAATCACCTCAAGATTTATTATCAAAATGATGGATCCAATAGGAAATAGTCACACTAGTAACAAAACTATAATTATATTGCTCTCTAGAAGGATTAAACGCCTCTGAGCGCCCCAGTCAGATTGATGTCAACAATTTGTTAAGGACGTGGTATTAGATACGAAAATAAACAAAAAGTGGTCCGAGCAGATAGTAATTACTGTCTCTTTAGTGCGACAAATGAGCAAAAACTACATCTAGTTACACAAAGGTTAATAAATAGATGAAAATTTGAAGGGTGTAAACACAGAGGTGAGAATATACAGTGGCGAAAATACTTTCACATTTCACGATTAAGTAAAACGAACGGCAGCCAGTGGCTGCCGTTTTATAATGTGGGAAGTGAAAGTCATAAAGGAGACAGAACTGCCTTCCATTCCCAAGCGCAAACATGGGTCAAACAAAAAACTCCATGTAGATAAAATAAGCATAGACCCTATTGTTTGATTTATCATTTGATAAGGTGATTATCTCAACTGCCATAACTCAGTGCAAAAAACCAAAGGCTTTTAAGGTTCACAATCGAGGAGTGTTTTGCAAGCTTAGTTATTAAATAAAACAAGGCGTTACTTAATGGTCAGGCAGAACCGTAGAAAGTGATCATCTTCATAGTCGACTTTGTGCTCAAATATCGAGGAGGCATATATGATACGTAATATGGCGTGTTTCTCCCCTCGAGAACCACGAAATAACATTGAAATACCCTTGGTTAAGCGATTTCTGTTATCAAAATGCACATTAAGATCTGACGATAAAACACATAGTAGGCAGCCATTTGAGTTATAGGATAAATCAACACTCTCTGGACTTGACACCAACACCGTCGTATTGAGTTCTTTTTCAAGCATATTAATAAGCAGAAGGAAACTATCCAAATGAGGAAGTTCATCACCGTATAGAGGTGATAATAAGTTATCTAGCATCAACTCCATATCTAAGCGTTGAGAACGAGCATGAGTCACTAGAGAGCGTATTTTCTTCTTTAAGGGCTTGTATTTCTTACTATTCCCTGCCTTATTCAGCCAAGCAGAAAGAATATCGTTAATCTCAGATCGAGACTTATACGCTAATACTTTAGCGCTATGGTTAGTCCATAAATGCAGCAAAGCATGTACCGCTAACTCTGACAATAAAGGCTCAAACTCGGGTTTTATATTGGTATGAATACTGCGCATGATGTTTGAGCGTATTAACGCTGCTAAAGTCTCGTCAATTTCGATCATGTAAGAAGGACAGACATGCTACCGAAAAGCACCGCCTATGTACAGTTAGAAAAGAGGTTGCTTATCACAGCTCCGCTATACTCCAACATATATTCAGTAGATTTTACAATTCAAGCTATGAGAACAGCTGATGTTAAGGAAGTACTATGAGTCGATTTAACTTAAACCCTTTTTCTTTCACCAGATCGCAGAAGAATGACCCCGTAAGCCAAGAATGCTTTCCAAGTGAGGAAGCCGCCTACCGGCAGTTTGACAATACGCCCCCCTTTGTAAAGAGGACAAAGACCAAATGCTAAATGAAGCTGCGGTCTCAATAGAAAGGCCTGAGTTTGTAAAGCATTTTACAGCTTTAAAACGTTCAGACTTTTATTGAATTTATTAATACTATTTCGACATCATGATGATACAGATTTATTTTTCGCCAGCGCTCTAAATAGCACTGGCGAGCTAAAAATAAAAACAAACTACAACGTCATTTTTTTAACCATGCCAGCTTCTGCGTGACCCGGAATATTGCAGGCAAACTCAACGTTATTATTTCCGTGGAAATGCCATAAAACCTGCTTGGACTCCCCCGGTTTGACGGTAACCGCACTTCCAGAGTCGTGCATATGCTGGGGCATGGTTTTCATCATTTCTCGATGCTCTAACTGCTCTTTCGCTGAACCAATAGTGAACTCATGGTCAATTTTACCAAGATTCTTGACTACAAACTGCACGACATCATTTGGTTCAATGTTGACCCCTTTTTTAAATTGGATAGTCATGTCATCGTTAAGCAATACATCAATGACCTTATTTGGCTGCGCCCCTTTTGCTGGCATACCAACTTCTGACATGTCTTCAATACCCATCTTCGAATGTCCCGTGGTGGTATGGCCAGCATCAGCGAAAACCGAGTTTGCTATGATTGAAGAAAGTAGTGCGATTAGTATCTTTTTCATCTGTTTACCTTATTAAATAATTTTATGCGTATTTTATTTTGCATAACAACTAGCTCCACCAATTAGAAGCAAAGTGCATAATATGTTTGAGAACGAGCAATAATGAGAATTAAACTAAGAAGAGGGGGGACGAAGTAAACCAGTAATATGTGTAGCTGTTAAGCCAATTTTAAGTGATTGGTAGGGCGCTAAAGAAAATGGCAGTGAACCCAGATCTTCGAACGTATCTAAAGGATAAAGCACACTAGAACATACAGAGGGGCAGCAGTTGTCAACACTAAGATTGGAATCCCTACAATGAATTGACACTGGCCCCTGCATGCCTTCCGCAGAGACACTTTTCATCGTATGGCATCTAGTATGATTGACACTCTCCGATATATTGTCAGACTGATTGAAGCGAGTCTGGCAATGCGCATTCTCTGATGTCTGAACTTGTGAAAGCATACTATCAACTGACATCACAGGCGAACTCGATACATAGCTTGTCATCAGCATCGCTAAGATACTGAATAACGTAATCAAAGTATGTTTAAGTGAATGATTCATAGTATGCCTTTAGTTCGAAACCAAAGTATAAACCTTCCCCTATGGTTAAGGTCAATAGCTTAAAAATATAACCCGGTATTTTATGTTGAAGATAAACTATTTATCAACTAACAAAACTTTGCTAACTCAGTTATAGCTGACCTCTCGCAAAATAAATTTATCTGTTGCGGCAAAGATAAGGCTGATTACAGGTGATATCCAGCAAGCAAAAGCTAGCGGAATATATAATAAATTTTCAATATTACCTTCAGCGATCCCAAGACCTAAAGCACTAATAACAACTGCTCCACCTGCATTCCAAGGCACAAGTGGAGAAATAAGTGTTCCTCCCTCTTCGACTGCTCGCGATAAGTTCAGCTTCGAGTACCCTTTTGCTTCATACACAGGTACGAACATTCGTCCCGGTAAACTAATAGATAAATATGGGTCGCCGGCGACTAAATTGGTTGCAACTGAAGTACCAATCGCTGATGCTTGAAGACGAAAAAACGAACAATTTTTACTTAATATTGCTTCCACTATCGTTTCTAAACATCTGGTTCTTTCTAACGCTCCGCCAAAACCGAGTGATATCATGATCAAAGTAATAACCCATGTCATAGATTGAATACCTCCTCTAGCAAGCAAGCTATCAATCTCTTGAACACCTGTTTCTATTTGATATCCATTTTGAGCGTATTTGAACAACTCATGTAAAGATGCATCTTGCATAGCATTGGCAATCAGAGCACCACTCACCACTCCAATAAATAAAGATGGCAGAGTAGGTAACTTAAAAAAGGAACAGGTTAATACCAAAACTGGAGGGATTAAAAGCCAAGCGGATAAATTGAAATTGGCCGCTATACAAGCATTGATAAGCTCTATTTTATTTAATGCCTCACTTCCCAAAGGTGCGTTACTTAATCCAACAAACAGATAAATACTAAATGCAATTAGCATTGCAGGAATTGTAGTAGGCAGCATGTTTTTAATATGTTGGAACAAATCAACGCCAATCACTGCTGGTGCTAAATTGGTTGTATCTGACAGGGGGGACATTTTATCACCAAAAAAAGCACCAGAGACAACCGCTCCAGCAGTCCAGTAAATTGGTATATCAAACCCTACACCAATACCTACAAGTGCCAACCCCACTGTACTTACCGTACCCCATGACGTTCCAAGAGACAGAGAAACAACCGAGCATAGCAGCATGCTTGCAGCCAAAAATATCTGCGGGTTCAGCATGGTAAGACCGTATTGAATCAATAAAGGGACAGTACCACTAGCAATCCAGATACCTACAATCATCCCTACAAGCATCAATATGGCCAAAGACTGCATCGCTAAACGCACTGTATGTAATATTCCATCCTCAATATCATGCCAGCGATAGCCTCTTAACCAAGCAAGAAAAGCCGTCACACTAATACCAATAACAAGTGGAATATGGGGCGTAAAATCATTAAAAATAAAAAGCTGCACTGCCAGAATGCACAGAGTAATCGCGATAGGCATTATCGCCATGACTAAGCTAGGCTGTGCGGATTTATCTATTTCCGTCATATCGAATCTTCCTTATTTCTCGTTTGATGCTAAATTTTGGGTGCAAGAAAACGAGCTCAACTTTTGTTGTCAATAAAGAGACTCGTCGAGCTATTTTTGCTTTAGCTTGTCTTAAACTTACAGAGCGAAAATACTTACCTACATTCAGTAGGCGATAGAACTAATTAGGAACGTTCGAAAACAACCGTTTTGTCATTAAATAGGAATACTCGCTTTTCTATATGGTATTGAATGGCCCTAGACAGAGTTAATGCTTCAACATCCATCCCTTTCTTTATTAAATCTTTTGGATAATTGGTGTGGTTAACGTTCTCCATACCTTGTGTAATGATAGGGCCTTCGTCTAAGTCGCTACTCACATAATGGGCCGTTGCACCAACCAACTTAACGCCTTTATCATAAGCCTGGTGATAAGGTTTTGCCCCTTTAAAACCAGGTAGCAAAGAATGATGAATATTGATTGCCTTTCGGGACCAACGCTCACACATGGAATCAGAAAGTACCTGCATGTAACGAGCAAGAATCAATAGCTCACACCCAACATCATCCAGTACTTTTTGTACTTGCGTTTCCTGCTGTATTTTGGTTTCACTAGTGATAGGGAAGCAGTGATAGGGGATATTGTGCCATTCGGCAAGGGATCTGAGGTCTTCATGATTAGAAATGACAGCTCGAATGTCTACCGACAAGTTATTAGTACGGTAACGGTAGAGCAAATCATTTAAGCAGTGATCGTATTTAGATACCATAATGACAACTTTGGGCCTGTAACTCTTATTAGTCAGCTCCCACTCCATTTTAAATGGTTTAGCTCGCCCCTCAAAACCTTGTTTAAACGCTTGCTCATCAAACTCTCCACCGCCTTCTTTAGTGAACTCTACACGAATAAAAAAGCGCCTATTTAACTCGTCATCAAAAGAGTTTAATTCCGATATGTAACATCCCGATTCACATAAAAAACGTGTCACAACATCAACCGTACCAATACGACTTGGGCAACTTGCGATTAAAATGTAGTGGGAATTTGATTGGTTCATTAAATCACCTTAAGACTATAATTATCAGTCACCAAAACTACCACAGCATGGTGACTGGTTATCAATATTGTTGATCAGTGTTTGTGAAAAGCCACACCATACTCCCGACCTGCATCCATTAACCACATCCAAATGTAATCAGCAAAACTTCTACGGATAATAAGCTCAAAGGCCTTTTCACTGACACGCCTGATCTGAACTTGAGACTTAGCAAAATTGGTTCCGACCACTCGACCAACCGGAAATTGACGGATATGGACATCATACAGTGTTGATTTTTTTATCACGTTTTCAGCATTTTCACCGCTCAATGTTACCAGAGTCTGACCACTACTGACCTCAGTAACCGCATAATGACCAACTAAGTGTTTATGCAAAGCCGCTTCAATACCACATGCTAAATTTGGTTTTGCGATAATCAACCATTCATCAGGAGATTGCCAGAATACTCGTAGCGCGTCAGCTTGGACAGAAGTACCTGGGGTGATAGGAAGCTCGATTCCTATCGCTTGCTCTACCCCATAAATAAACGCTGGGTCCTCTGACTTTCCTCGTAATACTAGGTGAGTAAGTCCTTTAATTTCCTTAATCTCGACGCTGACATCTCGGTAAGATTGAGCAGGTTGCATAATCTCAACATGATCAAGTGGTGATGCTGCACGAGGTGTCCATTTACTCTGTTTATCTATTGGTAGATTTGGCTTTGTAAGTGTAGAATCGAGAGTCATATCAGACATTTTGGCGCTCTCCTTTTGGGTCATAAAAGACAGATGTGGCGATTTCAGCTTCGACTGATGTTCCGTCAGGTAATGGGAAATACACTTTTTCACCTTGCAAAGATAAACCACCTTTTATCACGCCTAGCGCAATCGAACGATCCAATACAGGGCTGAAGTAACTCGAAGTAACATGCCCAACCATAGTCATTGGAATCGGCTCATTAGGATCGAATACGGCTTGTGCTCCCTCTGGCAACACGCAACTAGGATCTGTGGTGAGTAAACCAACAAACTGTTTTCTGTCTTGTCTCTGATTATCTTCACGCCCCCATGAACGCTTGCCGATATAACTAAATTCCTTGTTCTTACCCACTATCCAGTTCATGTCCATGTCTTGTGGAGATACCGAGCCATCTGTATCTTGCCCGGCAATAATGAAACCTTTTTCTGCGCGAAGAACATGCATGGTTTCAGTGCCATAAGGAGTAATACCAAATTCTTCACCCGCCGCCATGACTTGCTCCCACACATATAAACCGTAGTTAGCAGGTACATTGATTTCAAAAGACAATTCACCTGTAAAACTGATTCTAAATACTCTTGCGTTCACCCCAGCAACACGCAATGACTGCCAACTCATATAAGGAAATGATTCATTCGACAGGTCATGACCATCCACCAGCTTTTCAAGTAACAATCGGCTGTTAGGCCCTGATATCGTCATTGTCGCCCAATGGTCCGTGACACTGGTAAAGTAAACGTCTAACTCAGGCCATTCGGTTTGATGCCAAAGTTCCATCCACTCTAAAACAGCAGCGGCTCCACCAGAGGTCGTCGTCATTATAAAATGGTTGTCGTTGATACAAGATGTCACTCCATCATCGAAAATCATGCCATCTTCTTTACACATCACACCATATCGGCAGCGTCCCGGAGCAAGCTTTGACCAAGGGTTGGTATAAATTCGGTTAAGGAATTCTCTAGCATCTTTACCTTGGATATCGATTTTTCCAAGTGTGGAGGCATCCAAAATACCAACACTATGACGAGTTGCCATACACTCTCGGTTGAGAGTTTCCTGCATAGTTTCCCCTTGTTTGGGAAAGTACCAAGGTCGTTTCCATTGCCCTACATCTTCAAATTTTGCTCCATTCACTACGTGCCACTCGTGCATTGCAGTAAATCTTGCTGGATCAAAGAGCTTTCCAGTATCTCTACCGGCTAAAGCGCCAAAGGTGACGGGTGTATACATAGGACGAAATATCGTCGTTCCCGTCTCTGGTACACTTTGGTTTAATGCTTTGGCTACAATTGCCATGCCATTAATGTTGGAGGTTTTACCTTGATCGGTACCAAATCCCATTGCGGTGTAGCGTTTTACATGTTCAATCGACTCAAACCCTTCTCTTGTGGCTAATTCGATACCAGCGGCTGTGACGTCATTTTGAAAGTCAACAAATTGCTTGGGAGCTCGACTGGTAGGTTTCAGGTGCGGAATGTGATAAAGCTCCATCGAATCAGACTTTACGCAACCATCAACGGTTGGCACTGCAAAGTTATTTTCAATTAATTCGCCACCTAATTCTTCGCCACTGATTAACCCTGCACCTGCGCCTTCAACAAGCACCGCTGCTAATGAATATGTGCCTACGATTCCACCAACATATAATTGGTTTTGAGAAGGTGCACTTGGGACAAAACCGGCTATATCTGAATTCCAGATAGGTTTACTGCCTGTGTGACAGGATAAATGAACCACTGGGCTCCACCCTCCAGAACTTGCCACTGTATCACACGCCAAATGATGGACTTTAGCTTGGCTAATGAGTTCACTACCATCATGGTTAATAGAGGCGACCTCAACCCCATTAACTCGTCGATTACCTTTGACATCAATGACTGCCATACCAGTAAGTACAGTGATACCCAAGTCTCGCGCCTTCGCTGGTAAGTCTCCTCGAGACTCCCGCCGAGTATCAATAATAGCCACTACCTCTCGCCCTTTACTGTGCCAATCAATAGCGGTTTGATAGGCGTGGTCATTGGTGGTCATCAACACTAATTTGTTGCCCGGAACCACTGCGTAGCGATGAATATAAGTAGAAACCGCAGACGCTAGCATACAACCAGGTACATCATTATTACCAAAAACTAATGGTCTTTCTAATGCGCCAGTGGCCAGTATCACTTTCTTTGCACGAATACGATGCAAACGTTGGCGAACACCTGGCATATTTTCGCCCAAATGATCGGTGCACCGCTCCACCGCTCCAATAAAATTATGGTCGTAATAGCCAAAAGCGGTTGTTCTTGTCAGTAAAGTAAAATTCGGTTCGCAAGACAGCATACTTAAGGTTTCTGATACCCAATCCACACATGGCCTGCCATCAAGTAGCTCTGTACTGGATAAAAGTGATCCCCCAAATTCATTTTGTTCATCCAGCATAATTACTCGAAGGCCGCTACCAACCAGAGTTCGTGCCGCAGCTAAACCAGCAGGTCCTCCACCAATGATCAGAACATCTGAATGATGATTAAATTTATCGTATTGATCTGGGTCTTCATTGGCAGGCACTTTCCCCAAGCCTGCTGCTTTTCTAATGTATTTTTCATAGGTTGGCCATAAACTCTGTGGTTGCATAAAAGTCTTGTAGTAAAAGCCTGGCGGCATCATGGAGCCACCTACCCTTCCCAAACCAGCCATTACGTCCAAATCCAAACTTGGCCAGCCAGATACCGAACTCGCAATCAACCCTTGATACAATTCAGCTTGGGTAGCACGAATATTGGGAATAGTTGTTGAGTCAGTGCTGCCCACTTGTAAAATTGCGTTGGGTTCCTCCGCACCGGCAGCAAGTATTCCCCTCGGGCGAGAATACTTAAAACTTCTTCCCACCACATCCACGCCATTAGCCAACAAAGCAGATGCAATCGTGTCACCTTTGTAGCCAATATAACTCTTACCATTGAAAGAAAAGGTCATGCTTTGTGATCGCTCAATTCGACCACCTTTATTGAGTCTATTGCGTTCAGCCATTTTGCTCCTCCTTTTGACTCAATGAAGCAGAACGACTGCCCATCTTGTACACCTTTTCTATGTCGTTCGTCACCGTATGGCGAGTGGCATTAAAAAACTTGCGACACCCTGCGCTGTGATACCACATTTCAGTGTGCGCACCTTTGTTATTTTCACGATGAAATAAGTATTTACCCCATTCTTCATCTGTCATTAAATCTGGGGCAGAAGGTCTAACAATATGTGCTTCTCCAGCATAGTGAAATTCCTCTTCTTCTCGAATTTCATCACAATATGGACAATGAATTTGCAGCATTTTTTTCTCCCTGAACTAGTGCGCAACGCCAGCTGCGCCGTGCTCATCAATTAAATGCCCCGTAACAAATCGATTTAGGTTAAAAGCTTCAGCCAAAGGGTGTGGATGATTTTTGGCAATGGTGTGCGCAAATACATGACCAGATCCTGGTGTTGCTTTAAAGCCTCCTGTTCCCCAGCCACAATTAAAATACAAACCTTTAATATGGGTTTTACTGATGATTGGGCAAGCATCAGGCGTGGTATCAACAATGCCTCCCCAGTGGCGATTGAGCCTGACTCGGCTAACGATGGGAAACATCTCGATAATTGCCGCTATGGTGTGCTCTATGACAGAAAAAGAACCTCTTTGCCCATATCCTAAATAACCATCAATACCAGCACCGATCACTAGGTCACCTTTATCAGATTGGCTCATATAGCCATGAACATGGTTAGACATCACTACGGTATCTAAACAGGGTTTTAAAGGCTCAGAGACCATAGCTTGTAATGGGTGAGATTCTAATGGCAGGCTCATATTGACCATCTTGGCTAATTCACCAGAGTTACCTGATGCTACACAAGCTACTTTTCCAGCACTAATAAAGCCCTTCTTAGTTTCAACTCCTACCACTGCGCCATTTTCTACTCGAATACCTGTCACTTCGTTCTGTTGAATGAGATCGACACCTAACCTATCTGCAGCCCGCGCATATCCCCAAGCCACTGCATCATGACGGGCAGTTCCCCCACGTTTTTGCCAACTTGCTCCTAATACTGGGTATCTTGAATTGGGTGAACAATTGAGTATTGGGGCCAATTCTTGTACCTCTTCGGTAGTCAGCACCTCGCTATCTATGCCATTAAGCCGATTCGCATTCACTCGCCTTTCTATATCCCTCATGTCTTGTAATGTGTGGCCAAGGTTTAATACACCTCTTTGGCTAAACATAAGGTTATAGTTGAGCTCTTGAGACAGACCTTCCCACAATTTCATCGAGTGCTCGTAGAGTTGAGCAGCCTCATCCCACAAATAATTAGAGCGAACAATTGTGGTATTTCTCGCGGTATTGCCACCACCTAAATAGCCCTTTTCTATCACTGCGATATTGTTTAAGCCATGCTGCTTAGCAAGATAGTAAGCCGTGGCTAAGCCATGACCACCACCACCGATGATGACAACATCATAATGTTTTTTTGGTAGTGGATTTCGCCAAACTCGTTGCCAGTTCTCATGGTAAGTTAAGGCATGCTTAAATAGCCCAAAACCTGAGTAATCCTTCATTGTTTACCTTCCATAAAACGTTAAAATCTAATCGTCTTGTAAAGGACGCATCGGTTAGGGTGTTGTTCTTTCTTGAGCGCCCTCGGATTGGTGTTACCGATAAACCGGGAATTTGGCGCATAAAGAAGCCACTTTCTCTTGCACCTTCTTAACCAAATCTTCGTTATCCAGATCATCTAAAATGTCGCAAATCCAATCAGTTAGTATGGCCGCCTCGGTTTCTTTGAATCCTCTTGAAGTAATAGCTGGTGTACCAATACGTAGTCCACTTGTCACAAACGGAGATCTTGGATCATTAGGTACCGCATTTTTATTGACTGTGATATGCGCTTTCCCCAGTGCAAAGTCGGCATCTTTTCCTGTGATCCCTTGTTCAATAAGGCTGACTAGAAACAAATGATTGTCTGTCCCACCAGAAACCACATCATAACCGCGCTCAATAAACCCCTTTGCCATTACTTGCGCGTTCTTCACAACCTGAGCTTGATACTCAGAAAACTCAGGTAATAAAGCCTCTTTAAACGCCACTGCTTTTGCTGCAATCACATGCATCAGAGGCCCACCTTGTCCAGCAGGGAAGACAGCCGAGTCTAGTTTTTTTTCTAGTTCTTGATTGCGTTTAGATAAAATAAGGCCACCTCGCGGCCCTCTCAGCGTCTTGTGGGTCGTGGTAGTGACCACATCTGCGTATGGAAGGGGGTTAGGATAATGGCCTGAAGCAACTAACCCAGCTACATGCGCCATATCGACAAATAAATAGGCATTAACCGAATCAGCAATCTCTCTAAATCGTTGCCAGTCAACAATACGCGAGTAAGCTGAAAATCCTGCAATGATCATTTTGGGCTGATGCTGTTTGGCTAACTCTGCAACTTGGTCGTAATCTATTTCACCTGTTCCATCTTTCAAGCCATACTGGACAGAGTGGTATATTTTGCCTGAAAAGCTCACTTTAGCCCCATGGGTGAGATGTCCTCCATGGGCGAGACTCATGCCCAAAACCGTATCACCGGGATTTAACAAGGCCATAAATACAGCAGCATTAGCTTGTGATCCGGAATGAGGTTGAACATTAGCGTAGTCGGCATCAAACAAGCTTTTTGCACGAGAAATAGCCAAACACTCGATGGTATCAACATGCTCACAACCACCGTAGTATCGTTTACTTGGGTAACCTTCTGCATACTTATTGGTCAGCTGCGTACCCTGTGCTTGCATTACTCTTTTACTGGTATAGTTTTCAGAGGCAATTAGCTCTATATGTTCTTGCTGGCGGGTATCTTCACTTTTAATGGCCACAAGCAATTCATCGTCAAACCCTTCAATGGTGTCATTTTGATAGAACACACGTCTCTCCTTCAACACATCAATGTAACAATAGTGTTAACAAACTATCCTGCATCCCGTCCTCATGACCGACTGTAAGCGTCATAATTCATGTCTTTTGCGACAAATCGACCTATTGATGAGTAGTGAAATGAAAATAATGTGATGAAGTTAAAAATAATCATTGCGAACATTTGTAACAAAAACCTTACTTGAGACACTGCAAGAGCACTCCAACCACGAGACAAGGTCATGAAAACTATAAGAACATTTTCGACCCCAATGAGAGATACGAACCAATGCTTTATGCCCAAAAAAAAGCTGTCCTCTAAACAAACCTCGGTTTTATTTGTTGTGCTTGAGCATTTTTCTTTAATGTCATTTACATGTGCGGTCGACTGCTTAGTCACCTCTAATTTGGTGGAAGGGGAAAATCGGTTTATCTTTGCTATAGCTGGTCTGGAGCCAGTAGACGTAATCAGCGATCTTGGAATAGCTGTCACTCCAGATCAAACCCTGAGTGAAATAAAAACAGTAGACAATATAGATATTTTAATCATTTGCGGAGGGTATCGAACTAACCTTACAGAACATTCTCATCTGTCAAAACTATTAGCTCTGGGCTTCAAACGTGATGTGACTCTCGGAGGTATATGGAATGGTGCCATATTTCTGGCCCAAGCTGGTGTGCTTGATGGACAACAATATGCTCTTCATCCAGACAATCATGCCTATGCTAAGGAAAGGTTTCCTCGCTGCATTCTCTCCTCAAGTTCATATGTCAATAATGGCAATATACTGACTTCTGCCGGAGCAAGTAGTACATTAGATTTGATGTTAACGCTGATTCAAAAAATAACTTCTCAGCCAAACTCGAATGCCGTGCGAGAAATACTCTCTTGTGACCGAGGGATTTCTACAACGGTTCAACCTATCATTCATACTTGTTTACCCGACTCTGTGCCCGCTATTCTTAAAGAGGCTAGCACGCTCATGACAAATAACCTCGATGAACTACTCACTATCGATGACATAGCCCGCTACCTCAACATATCGCGCAGAAAGCTAGAACGACTATTTAAGACGCATATTCAAGCCTCTCCATCTAAGTACTATTTAGAGCTGAGATTAACTTATGCAAGACAATTATTACTCCAGTCTGAAGACTCGATATCAACCATTGCTGCCTCTACTAGCTTTTCTTCAACAACTCACTTCAGCCGATGTTTTAAAGAGTTTTTTTCTGTATCGCCGACAGCAATGAGAAGCCAAGCAGCAACTAATTAATTAGTTGTG
>NZ_JAHKPM010000053.1 GCF_018860525.1 Vibrio hepatarius | reverse complement strand
ATATTCGAAGTATTTAATTGATGATTTTTACTGGGTGTATAGTATTGGTTTTTTAATATTTCACGATAATAAGAATAATACTTATATTATTCTTATTAAAAAATGAAATAATACTTATATTTTTAAATTATAGGTCTTATATGATTGATATAACAGTAGAAAAAAAAGAAAATTTAACAAAAAGAAAACGATATAGAACGGAAGTGTCTCGTGTTTATCCTAGTGATAAGCGCAGTAGTTTCCATGAATTAGAGAGCTGTTTTCTTGGTATTAGCCTGAGTAATCATCACTTTACGCCACTAAAACTTGAGGCCGTCCTAAAATGGATTTCTAAGCGATTTGATTCATGTACTTTATTAGTGGGAGACAGCATTCATCGTTTAAATCTAATCCATCTATCCTCCAGCCTTACGGAGCAGGCATGTTTAGATCAAGCCTTAGATATGGGAAGGCAATATATTGAGCAAGCACAAGTTATCATAGATAGACTTAATTTGCCGACAACCTTCCAATTTATCCGATGTTCAGAGATACAAACAACGGATCTTTACATGAGTTATTATCAATCTTTACAAGCGCTCTACAGCGAAGAGTTATCTTTTAAGAACTCAGTCATTTCATCAGCAATACAGTTTCAGAAAATCGCGCCTGTTGCTATAACTAAAATAGAAGATACGCCTCAGGTACAAAACTCTATTCAATATTTCTTAGAGGAATTTGCCATATTTGCCTGTCTATTTGACCAAAAATTACCAGTGATGTTGTACCCAGGTGCTTTTACCATTCTTGATGAAGTTGTTGATGGGCAGCATCCGCAAGCTCCCTCAGCGTTACGTGACTTAATAATAGTTTCTTTAAGGTTCAAAGGAATCAGTTCTATGGTTTAGTGAGTAATCGAGATAGCTTGGTATGTCGTTATCACAAGCTCGAATATTATCTCTGTTGCTTAATTAATATGAATGTTTGTTTTATACGCTCTATCGTCGTTTTTATTAGTTATCTTGTGTGTATCTAAATAATGATACTAATAAGGATAACCCATCGTGTCTACTGGTTCTCAAACTCCTCTGCCCTACAAATTAGCTAGGGCACCTTATTCTTCTGATTCTACGCCATTAGTTTTTTCTGGTTCAGGGCTTTCTTCTATTGATGATGGCCGTGATATTAATGAAGTGGTACAGAATCTTGAATCGATTTCATTATCTATCTTTCCCAATATTGAAGAAAAAAATGATGCTTTTGCTACACCCCCACTTTCCATTCATCGAACTCGACGTGATACTCGTGAAACCTCAAGTCACATTGTAGGTTTATCTGAACAAGAGTTTGCTGCAGCAATTAATGCGTCTGAAGTTAAGTTCGCTGACACTATTCATACCGAAAAGTATGGTTTGTTAGCTCGTGATTTTACACTCGATTTCTATCTCAATGAATTGAATCTGAGTCAGTATCTCAGAAGGGTGAAGGAAGTCGTTGACTCGGAAGTGTCCAAGATGCAAAACCAAGCTTCATTCTCAGGTAATGGAGAGTATATATGTCAACTATATGCCATATTGGTCGCTCTTTGTAATAAGAATCAAGATAGTAAAGGTGATGAACTTTGGTGTTTGAAGAAGGCAAGTTCAGTCGTCGCCGATAAGCTCGTCGAACTATCTGATTCTGAGGACTTAATTGAGAGAATAAACCATGATCGCCCTAACTTGAAGAGTGAGCTTATTCTGCCTACTGAGCATGTATTCTCATTGATAAATGAAAAAGTATTTGAAGCAGCAATAGGGACAGATAAAGCCATACTGCGCAAGCAGTATGGGGATCAAGTTAGAGAACTTAAACGTAAACTTGCTCGTCAATTAAAGAAAATTAACAAGCTCAAAGCCAAGCGTAATGAAAAGGGTAGCTTATCGGCGCAAGAGCGAGCCCGTTTAAAGCAATTGAGAGAAGGACGAAGGTTGGTAAGCCGGCGTCTCAAAGAGAAACAAAAACATAAGACACTGGCCTCCATATACATAAATTCTATGCTTCGAATGCAGCGAGTAGTGAAGGAACATGGATTTTTCGACACTTTTCAACGTTTAGCCATTGAAGAGAGTAAAATTGAGCGTGGTATAACGCCAAATATAGGTATGAAGACGCTTCGAGTGCGGCAATATGCATTGTATGAGTACTTTAAGTGGATAGAGTCTAATCTCACACCACCTGTGGGAATGTCTCAACGAGAGTTTGAACAATTAACTAAGATTCGTCTTTTACCATTTAGCCGTAGTTTTGATGAAAAGCAGCTTGAATCACAAGTGTTGGCTTGGTTGCAGTCGGATGAAGGGGCTAAACGCATCTCAACATCTATTGGCAAGGTTACAAGGGAGTATGCAGGTCGCCTCTACGTTACTAACAATAAGGTATATCAAGACTACCTTCTATATGACGTTATCCATGTAGATGATTTGCCTGATAAAGTGGAGCGCTTGATTCAAGTCGAGGTAAATCGTCTAGGTAACAATCAAACGTTTCCTGGAGTTGCTGACTTTTTATGCCAAGTTAACATCATGCTATCAGTTTTGAGTAATAACAATACGGGTATTAATGCTGAACTTTATGAGGGATTAATTCAGGCCAAAACACGGGTAATGATTAGAGCTTTTCAGTTATCAGTATCCGGAATTAGTGATTTTCCAGTACCTCTATCAGTGGATGGAATGGCAAACATCCAGAAAAAGTTAGACGAGTTGACAGTAGAGTGTCCTCCTTCTCTGTGGCCGAATGAAACAGAGCTCATTGGCTATGTGGAGCAAGATTATCACGATCTAGTTTCTTGCGTAAGACTGTTAAACTCATCAGAAATCATAGATCAGATAAAAGAGTACAAAGCCACTAATAATTATAAAGATATTGTCTTTCCTAGTGAGCTTGCCGAGACTCTATCTAGCAAAGATGAAGAGATTCGCCTTCTTGAACCACTTATCTATCACCTATTGATAAATGAAGGCTTAACGCATTTAAGTTTAGAAAAAATGTTTGATGTGTTTTACACAGATAGAGAAAGTCATAATCCTTTTAGAGATCTGGTAAATCAGCCAAAACCAGAAGCATACAGAACATTTTCAGACTTTATAAAATACAGCCAGTCTACTAGTAGAGAAGAGTACAATAATCAGTTCTATGACTACCAAGAAAATGGCAGTAGTGAATATGACGCGAGTCAAATATCGGCGTTGGTGCTGGCAAACAATGGTTTGAGCCTTGAAGAGGTATTAGAGCCGCCAAGAATGCTTAAATCCTATGTCATTATGGGCCGATCATTAAGTGAATATGGTGATGGTCGAGGGGGGACAATTCGACCAGAATCCAATCCTTGTCAATATATCCCAGGAAGATGTGTCATCATGCAGTTGTCTTCCGGACGATACCTTTTATTTGCGAACTTTTTTGGGGATCCCAAGTCAACTGTAGTAGAAGAAGAGGAGTTATCTCGATTTATGGGTTCGATAGAAAAATCGGGACTATCATCGTTTGAAAAAGCATGGTTGATGCCAGAGGAGGCACCAAGGCATTTCAAAAGATACACGGGGATGCTTTGTGATTGGGCTGCAAAAAACTTTGTTTCTCTGCTTTATGATGGTGATACCAATACCAATCCATTTGAACATGCAGTACATCCTTTTTATACACTGGTAAAAGATACTCAAGCTAAGCCAATAAAAATAGGTTCTAGTGCGCCAGATACTTTGCCAAATGGGATAAAAGAAGCACTTGATACGCTGGCGATTGATTTTCAAGCGGCTTTTGATGATACCAATGGATTTCACAAATTTGTTAAGGCGATAGTGCCTTTCTATGAGACGATTTACAACCGCACTACAGATAGGCGATACATTGCAAACAGTGGAACTATTTTACTCGATTTACTTTCGGTCATACCTTTATTTGGCGCCGTGGGTAAAGTTGGAAAATTGTCAGCCGCATTAGGTAAACAAGGCATGCGAGCACTTATATCTGGAATGGCAAAAGGTTTGAGAGGCGGGCGCTTGATTCGATATGTGGCTCGTGGAATGAGTACTAAAGTATTGGCAGCTTCTCAGAAAAGTGCGGTCATTATGACGGCCGCTTTATACGAAGCCTTGGTCCCTCTTCCTGTACCAACGAGACCAGCCACAGCAAAAGTGTTTAACTTCTTTAAATTCAAAACCGGTGGAAAAACGGGCCGGGTCAATGGAAAATTTGGATATTTTTTAGGTAACCCCAATCCACCGAGGCTGCCTGATGACATTATCCCACCAATAGGCGGGGCACCTGCACCGCCGGCTCCACCTGTTGGGGGGTTACCTGTGCCGCCGCCAGTACCTCGGCCACCTTCAATACCGAACCGACTGCCTCCATTTTCGAGTCAAGGGTTACCGACAAAAACAAGATTTAGCTTAGCCAAAACTTTTAATAAACCTAGTGAAAATGATGCATGGTTTGCGGAAATGTATGCAAAAGGTGATAGAAACTGGACACGATTGACAGATAGTATTCTAGAAAAGGGGCCCGCGAAAAGTACAGCGGGTGCCTTCGAAACCAACTACAAAAACTTCGTTAAAGTAGGCCAGAAATCAGAACCGCCGGTGAATGTGAAGGAATTTATTGATGGAGAGACCGAACACTTCAAAATAGGCGCTAAGCAGACACCCGAAGGAGAACTACCTAAAGCTGCTTATGATTTGTATGTATCAAAAGATGGAAAATCAATCACAACGTCATCATCTTATAAAAGTGATGATTATAGTAAGACACTTACTTATGCTGATATTATGTATAACGCGTACTTAGCAGCCAAAGTCGATGCTAAGAACTTAACAATGTCGATTCAAGCGAGCATCGAAAATAGTGGTACACAGCAGGTGATTGAAGCTATCGGAGGTAGGGTCGCGCGTGCGAACGGAATAAGAGTAACGCTTGAAAGTAATCCAGAGGCATTTAAAACGCTTTTAGCGACAGATAATGTAAAAGCAACCGTGTTTATGTTGACAGACTATGGGGAAAGCTTTGGGTATAAAACAATAAAAAGTATTGATATTAAAGGCTCGGCCTATTTGGTCATTAATATTGAATAGCCGCCAATGCTAACTCCAGTGTGAGGTTACCTTCGGGTGTCACACAAAAGTGCCACTGGCCGCAAAATAGCGGCCTTTACACTGTAAACTTAGGGGTTATTTTAGACGGAGCGCAAGCGCTGTGGCTATATTTCGTGCTGTTATTTCAATGTTTGATTTTGCTTCTTTTAACGCGGTTGAAAGTTCGGTGGCGCCAAGCACGACGCTATATACAGCGTCGATGCCGTGGTCATAGACCACATGGCAGTCTTTAGATACGCTCCCTGCAATACCAATCACAGGTAGGTGATATTTTTTAGCAATTTTAGCGACGCCTATCGGTGTTTTTCCATGAATGGTTTGGCTGTCGATACGCCCTTCACCTGTAATCACCAGAGTGGCGTCTTTGATTTCTTGTTCAAGCTTTACAAAGTCCGTCACAATATTGATTCCAGCGCGCAACTTTGCATTCAATAGACCAAGCAGCGCCGCACCTAGCCCACCTGCTGCACCAGCTCCCGCTTGGTTGATGACTTCTCTGCCAGTCGTTTGACGAATCACATCAGCGAAGTGGGCAAGGTTTGTATCAAGTTGCTCTACCATTTTTGGTGTGGCCCCTTTTTGTGGACCAAAGACATGAGACGCTCCCTTGGAGCCGCATAATGGGTTATCAACATCGCAAGCAACTTCCAGTTTTATATTCGATAAACGCTTATCTAGGCCAGATAAGTCTATTTTTTCAAGTTGGGATAGTGAACCGCCGCCAAATCCCAACTCTGTACCTGATTGGTCATAAAAACGAGCGCCGAGTGCTTGTGCCATCCCCATGCCGCCATCGTTGGTTGCGCTGCCACCAATACCAAGAATAATGTGCTTTACGCCTAAGTTTAACGCATGACTAACCAGTTCACCAGTGCCAAAAGTAGTGGTGAAAAGCGGGTTACGTTGAGCAGGCTCAACGAGGTGAAGGCCAGATGCTGCAGCCATTTCAATCACAGCGGTGGAGCCATCACCTAACAAACCATAGAAACCTTCAACAGTTTCACCCAATGGACCTGTAACCTTAGCGGTTAAAATACTTCCATTAGTTGCATCCACTAGTGATTGCACTGTGCCTTCACCGCCATCAGCCATTGGTAACTTAATGTATTTTGCATCTGGAATAACCTTTTTAAAGCCCTGTTCAATTGCTGTAGCAACTTCCATTGCGGTTAAACTTTCTTTGTAAGAATCAGGTGCGATGATAATTTTCATTTTCTATCCTCAAACTAAGGTTAACATGCATCTAAGCGGCACTGGGTTTTAAACAAACCAACCAAACACACCAAACATCATGGTTGAGACAAAAGCGATCAGTAGACCAACAACTGACTCGTAGGGAATGAGCTTGAGACGCTCTTTAATATCCATATGAAGTGCGCCGCCAGTGGCATGGAAAAAACTGCCGTGAGGCATATGATCAAGTACCGTTGCACCTGAATGAATCATCGCCGCCCCAGCCAAAGCGGGTACGCCTAGATGTAAAATGGTATCACTAAACACAGAAGAGGCCACAGCTGTGCCTGCCGTTGTGGAGGCGGTTGCTAGTGCCATCATAGCGCCTGAAATCGGGGCAAGCAGAAATGAGGGCAAACCAGAGGCTGTGAGCACTTCAATTAAACCATCTTTTAGTCCTGAGTGAGCGATAACGCCAGCTAAGGTGCCTGTGCCAAGCAGCATCACCGCGACAGGTGCCATTCGGCTAAGCCCTGAAACGGCGAAATGGTTGGTATCGGCAAAGCGTCCCATGGCAAGCGCGCCAATTAGCCCGCCTAGGGGCAAGGCGATGAGTGGATCAATATTAATATTCGCAATGGGGCGAAGTGATAAAAGGACGATAGCGACCAGAGGGGCGACAATGGATAGTTTAAAACTGGGAATTCGAGAATGGTCGATATCGATGACTTCAGTGGCTTCGACTTTTGAGCCTCTATTGACTAATTTTTTTGCAATCAGGTAGGCCAGCGCCAAGCCAAACAAACCAGGAATAATACCTGCCGCCATGACTGATGTAAGGGGGACGTCAAAGGCATCTGCTGCAGCAATAGCGTTAGGGTTTGGAGACATTACATTGCCTGCTTTTCCCCCGCCAACCATAGCAAGTAAGATGGCCGTTTTAGAAATATCAGCTCGGCGAGCAATTGCAAGAGCAATAGGGGCAACAGTGATCACGGCAACATCAACAAATACGCCTACGGAGGTGAGGATCATAGTTGCAACAGCCAGTGCGAGTAAGGCCCTTGTTTCACCAACTTTTTTAACTATGGTTTCTGCAATTGAAGTAGCGGCGCCAGATTCAATTAATACACCAGCAAGAACCCCCGCAGCAAGAATTCTTAGCACCGCAGTTACAATATCTTGTGCGCCGCCTATCATCAGGCCAACCGTGTCTGTTAGTGATACGCCTCCAACAACACCACCAATGAGCGCACCAATGATCATACCGTACGCTGGTGGTACTTTTTTAAGAATAAGTGTAATGGCGACAACCAAAGCGGTTAATGCGCCAAGAGTAGTGACTTCTATCATTTTACTTTTATGCTCGCTTATTGATCAAACTGAACGCAGACTAAAAGCTGAGTGAGAAGAAATCTTTAGGCAAATTGACAATATTACCACTCGCTAATGATATTTTTTTGTATTTATGCACAATGATGATAGGGTGATCACGTACATTTTAAAGCCAAATAAAGCTGAGTTTTTTCATCTATATTATTGATTTTTAAGCTAGTTATATGCTCTATTTTTCCCAAGCGGTATCTTAGTGTATTACGGTGGATATGGAGTTCTGCACAAGTTTGAGCAAGATCGCAATTTTGAGCAAAAAACACAGTTAAAGTCTTTATCAGGATGCCTTTACCGTCTTTTTGTCTCAAGAGATGGATGGGTTGGCTGACTTGTGTTTTGCGCCATTCGTCCTGTATAAGGCCATCGATGAGTACCGATAGTTTATGATCTTGATAAAAAAGGATAGCTTGTTTGCCACTGTTACAAGATAAGGTAGCCTTCGCTGTTTCGTAAGAACGAGACAAGCCGATTAAGCCGGGGAAATAGTCCCCTATGGCAATTTGAATTGAAAAATCTGTTTCTTGGCTGATTCTTTTGAGCAGGCGTTTGACTCTTTTATTCTCTTCTGTTTTGCTCCATGACTGTTTAACTACAGTGATGGGTTTGAGTACCACAACTTCGTTTTGCGATACTGACACAATTCCGACTATATTATTTCGTTCAGGGTATTCCAGTAGATGAACCAGCTTTTGTAGCTGCTCTAGTGTTAGAGGCTGCCCCTGTCTTGGTATCACCTTAATCGCTGCAGCAACTCTTGGCTGAGCGAGATCCAGGTCTAATCGTTCAGCAATGGATATTAATTGCGTCTCATTTAATGTGGAGCCTTGAATAAGCTGCAAAAGGAGCTCTTCTCGATGACGTTTATTCCATTGAATCTGAGCCATTAAATCAGCTTGCTCGACAATCAACTCCGCAGTCATTTTGACCATTTCGCCAAAGCGTCGAACTTCGTCAGGATTGCCCGAAATACCGACGACGCCAATAACCTTGTCTTGATGTAAAATGGGTAAGTTGATTCCTTCTTTGACGCCAACCAGAGTATGTGCAACTTCATCACTAATTTCGACGGTGCGGTTATCATGAATGGCCAATAAAGCGCCGTCATGGGCTTTGTTTAACCGGCTTTGGTCACTAGAGCCGATAATTTGTCCATTCTCATCCATGACATTAACAGGGTACTGAATGATTTTGGTTGCTCGCTCAACAATTTGTCTTGCGATTAAGGTATTTAACTGCATCTTTGAGGGCGCTTTAGCTTAGGGGGATCACTAGAGCTAACATAGCATATCTCATGTCGGGGTTGTCGGCTTTGAATCAACAATAAAGGTTGTAGCAGTCTTAATTAAACTGAATATTCATGGGTGTAGCTCCATAATATCTAGATCTAAACCGACAGAAGAGCGCCAGCCGGAGGATCTCCCTTTAGACACTTTGATCGGCTCTACATAATGCCATAAGTCAGTGTTGAGGTCTGGCTGGAATATGCCATATCCTGCATCTAGAGTTGTACGTAGTATTTCTGTTGATTTATCTTCTCCAAAAATTACACTAGCACCACCTTCTATATTCACACGCTCTAGTACATAAGCCGACACTAAATAGTCGCTACCATCTTGGTGGATACCTTCTGGAGAGTTTGTCGCGTAATTATCCTTGTCACAGACAATGCAAGTATGATGAATAGTGATGTTTAACATCTTTACTTTAGGGTTACTGTGCACCGCTCTTTTGATGTTGGACTCGATAAATCGTACAAGGTCATCGTTAAAATACTGCTGCGGTAATTCTGTAAAGACACGTGGTAAGCTTCTGAAATCGATTTTTTCGCTATTTACAATATCTGCCAAAGCTTGCCCAAATGGTTTGGTTTTAATCCTTTGGAAGCCAGCTATATTGCCGTCAATGATGGTTGCGATAGCGCTGCTAATAAATCTTTTTCTGGAGGGTTTTATCATTTCGATGGCGTATTTAACGTCCTCAAAATTGGCACTAAAGTTCAACTTTTTAATCAGTTCTTCCACTGTCAAAATACCAAGGTAAAACTCGTTCCTATCTTGAACAGTAAGCATAGGCTCTTTGTCTGCTATCCAGTCTAGTTGGCACTGCCTATGTAAGTATTTATCCCAAGGGGCCTGTTGGAATAATTTTAAATAACTTTCTTTAAGTAAGCCAGAGCATGATTTTTCTGAGAAGACCTCGATTGGACCGTTTAAAATAGTCAAAATGATTAATCCTTTTATCAAATTGTATTCTTTGGGTGACAAATTTTTCGCCATTGTATTCACCTAAAGACTTATGGCTACTTTTCTTTTTATTTTCATTTGTTTAGGAAATGGATTTGTGAATTTTGCGGGCAAAAGAATGTACAAGGAATGTAATTGAGCAATGACTTCCTATTTAGTCTTAGTGAGATTGTTGGTAAAATAAACTTGTTTAGAGCTCTTTAATTGAGCCCGTATTTTTCTTGTAGCTTTTTAACAAACGAAGCATTTTTTTCCAAGAATTCATCAAATTGTTTAATGATATCTATGTGTTTTATTGTCGATAGAAAGTAATCACCATTGATGTGTGGCAGAGAAGGGTCATAAGCAATTATTTCATCATCGATCCCAAGTGATCTCATGGTATAGCTTGCGATGGCAGTATTGAAATACACTCCCTCTACATCGTTTCTAACAAGAAAAATGCTAATAAGATTTTTAATGCTGTTGAACTCTTTAACCTTGATTGTCCCTTTATTCACCTCATCAATGACTGCATAAGGTGTAAACCCCCTTACTATACCTAAAGTTTTGAGTTTAGTTTGACCAAGTTTGTCGGCTGAAACCATTATACCATCGATATAGCTCAATGCTGATTGACTGTATATTATATCAGTGCCTTGTTTAAAATCGCTTGCCCAGTTTGGGTTGTCAGGAAATTTTAAATCTATTTCATCTTCAACAAGTTCATGAAAAAGACGAACAATGGGTAGTGGCCGGTATGTTATGGTGTGATGGTATTGTTTTGCAAAATGGTCAAGCAGCTCTCTTGCATAGCCAGCATACTCACCGGACTTAATCGAGGAGATAGGGTGATAATCAATATTTTCCACACCAATCACGAGATCTTTTCCATGAGATAACGGGCTGTATATCAAAACGAATAAGCTAATTATAATTCCCTTCATTGTGTACCCACATTACATTGTTATAATAAAACCATTGGTTTATTTATTAGTTTAGGCAATAAATTAGAATGTTTTTTTGCCCAGAGATAGTACTTGCATGTATTCTTCGAGAAGCTTGAACTTAGGGGGCACCGTGTTTTGAGACAATGTCGTTTATCGCCATTATTGTTGCCTTAACTTTCATGTTGTCCAAAGTATCACGATGTGGTGATGTAAAAGACCCAATATCATTGTCGAAATATTTGCCATATGCTTGAGAGAAATCATCTGAGAGGGCAACTTTGACTAAAATATCTACACCTTGTTGGATATCCCCACCTGCTACCCCATAAGCATCTTTGACCATTTTGCTACCTAAGAAAGACTTCGGATTAACCGCTACGACCATTGGACCAGTATTTTGCCATTCAAGCCCTAGTTGCTGTGACCACATGGTTAGAGCAAGCTTACTTTGGGCATAAGCTTCACCATCATTAAGTTGCTGCTCGCCTTGTAAAGCGGTTAAATTCACTGATGCTTGCGCTGCTGATGAGAGGTTTACTACACGACCGAGTGGTTTTAAAAGAGGTTGGATCATCTTAGTGATTAAGTATGGAGCAATGGTATTCACCATAAAGCGAACATCTAGGTCTGCTTCAGTCCTAGTGTTTTGAGTTGAAAAAATGCCAGCATTATTGATAAGTATATCTATTTTTGTAAAGCGGCTGGTTATTGTATTAATCATCTCGTAAACATGATCAAAGGAGGATAAATCTGCAACAAGCGATTCAACGTTACCCTTTCCAATTATGTTTAGCGTTTTCTCTACGTCTACCACTTTTGACGCATTGCGGCCATGGACGACCACATGATGACCTTGAGTGACCAGTGTTTTAGCGGTTTCCAAGCCAATACCGTCTGTCGACCCTGTAATAAGTATGACTTTTTGCATAATAAGACTCTTTTTATGATTTTTTTTGACTTAGCGAATTATAGAACTTTACTAGAAATAGTTGCGAGTTAGGCTTTTTCTTTCTGCTCATGGAATGGAATTCTTTGCCTGCAATGAACGCGATTTGCCAGTATGCGAGAAGTATAAATATTGAGAATAGGGCTTTTTACGTCTATAGAAATTGAAGGAACTACCTGTAGGGAACAGTATGAAATCTGTTTTTTTTAGTCTATTTATGGCTCTGTTTGCCAATTCAGCGTCGAGTAAACTCATCATTAATACTGAAGAGTATGCGCCGTTGAGCTATACAGACAATGGAAGTTTGAAGGGGATTGCTACCGAGCAAGTCGAGGCAATATTGAATATCGCACAAATTGATTATGAAATGCGAGTCTTCCCGTGGGCAAGGTCTTACAACAAAGCACTAACTGAAGCGAACACTTGTGTTTTTACCACTTCTCATACTCAGGAAAGAAGTGAGTTATTTAAATGGGTTGAACCCTTATCACTGAATATGTCAATTTTGGTTAAATCTAAAGAAGGTAGGGTTAATGTCAACATACTTGAGGATGCGATGAAATATCGAATTGGTATCCAAAATGAGGATGTTGCAGGAACATATCTAAAAAGTAAGGGCTTTATTAGCCTTGATAGCGCAGCTAACGCTGACCAATCGATTCTTAAATTACTTGCTGGCAGAGTAGATATGGTTGCTTTAGCTGAATCTCGTTACCTCACTATGGTGGAACAAGGTCAGCCGATAGAAAAAGTGTTAGATATATTTGCCCTTAAAATGGGACTCGCTTGTAACAGACAAGTGGATGATGAGACGATTGAAAAACTTCAAAAAGTACTGGATAAATTGATTGAAGAAGGCATACAAGACGATTTAAGAGCGAAATATAAGAACTCCTGACATGTCAAAAAACATGTGTTTTAATATGCCTATTAAGTCGATTATTAAAGAGATATCAAATATGTCAGGCATTACAGATTTAGATCAATTACTTTGTTCGATACGGCCCAAACTGAAAGATGCTGAATTTGTTTTTTGTACAGTAGAGGGGGAACTCAAAGACTATGTTGAGTTAAAACCAGTAGCAAGCTTTATAGAAGCAGAGGGCTTAACGCTTGTTCTTGAGCGGAGTGTTGCGGAAAAAGAGAATTTAATCTTTGAAGGCTCATATAGCCAAATAACATTAACAGTACATTCGAGCTTAGAAGCGGTTGGCCTTACCGCGGCAGTATCGACCAAGTTAGCATCAAAAGGCATCAGCGCTAATGTGATTGCAGCTTATTATCACGACCACATTTTTGTTCAAACAGGTAAAGCAAATGCTGCGCTTTCGGCATTGATGGAGTTTAGTCAGGACTAGAGCTAAAGATGCTTTATAAACTAAACATTATCAATGAATAAAGCGCTTTACAAGGTTTCTATTTGAATATAATTTTTAATGGAAATTAAATAATAATATGAAATTTCAGTTTTATTATAATCAAGAGTTTGGTAGAGAAAACTTTACTTACCTTAATATGGAAAATGAAACATTTCTGGCTGAGAAGGAACAAATGATAAAGGCTGGTTTTGAAGTTGATGGCGATGTGATAATCGCGCAATCGAGTGAAGAAGCCATTGAAAAATACAAATCTAATTTTATTCATGTCATAGAAGAATATTCAAACTCACATCCTGAAAGTGCTCTCGCTAACTTTTTCATCGAAGTGTATAAATCCATTTTTTAAAAAAAGAAAAAATCCAATTAACCCATTGATACTTGATTAAATGTTAGGCCCGATAAGCGCTTAATGCTTGGGCCTATACTAGCTTTGCTTAAGCTTTAAGCTTTAAGCTTGACCGCAGTTCCAAACACCATAAGTTCTGATGCTCCGTCAGTGATAGCACTGATGGTAAAGCGAATCCCGACTACGGCATCTGCATTTAGCTTAGCTGCATCTTGGACGAGACGCTCAATAGCGATTTCACGCGCTTCAGTTAACATTTCAGTGTAGCCCTTCAGCTCACCACCGACAATGCCTTTAAGTCCGGCCATAATGTCTCGTCCAACGTGTTTGGATTGGACAATATTGCCATTCACAATGCCTAACACGGTTTCAATCTCTCTGCCCGGAATCGTTTCTGTGGTTGTGTATATCATTGACTATCCTTTAATAGTATTAAAACTAAGTCATTTGGTTTTATAGAACCAGTAACTTTGCATGTTGGGTTGCCATTGTTTGTTGCTGTCTTTCGCTAAAACGCCTGTCCACATTAAACCAAGATCTCTATTATAGGAACCGATGGAGTGGCCCCCATATTTTCCCTCAAAGGATAACACCATAGGTACTTTATCAGGTACACCTGCTTGTCCCTCATAACAAACAAGTCTATTGGTTTGTTGGGCATCAAGCGTATAGCTGACGTCAAATTCTACGCAGCTGTCGCCGCACACCTTGTTTGTAGGCAATATGTTCATAGTGTAGCTATGGCTACTATCTGGTGATTGCCACTGACCTACAAGATCTTGGCAAGTGTGAACCGTGTTAGCTACGGCTAAGGGACTTAACGCGATTAAAGTCCATAATACAAAACGACTTTTTCTATTCATAGATATAGGCTCAAGTTTACTGTTGTGTCGAGATATTATCGAGTTATCAGGTTTTTGCAATGTTGAATAGCAGAGCTAATATATTCACTTCAAAATATCGTTGAAGAAAAGCTGTGGAGTTTAGGCTTTCAAATTTTGCCTAGCGCTGAAGGAAAAGGGATGTATGAAGCGCTATATAGTTTTCAAGGGCATAATGGACTATTTATGATTGGAGAAACAATAGCAGGATCTACTGTACCAAGCCAAATGGAGTTTATCTTAAAGCATAAATCTTCATGGATTGAGATAATGAATAATAAATGTTTTTGATTTGTAAAGAGGGCATTGAAAATCTTGAAGGTGTTCAGAATTCTATGTCAGCTAATTGTGGCTAGATATCTAAGACGTCATTTAAGCGCCCGTCAAGATGAATTGCCAGTTGAGACAATGTCATATTCCAGTTGTGGATTGGCATTGTCCAAGTCTTAGATATATTTATCCGTGCTTTAAGACCTAACTAAGATAATTATATAATAAAAAGGCTTTAATCACGGTGCGATCACCAGCATCTTTGTGGCTCCTTTTTGAAATTGATAACTGACTTCCTCAAGCCCGACTTTTGCCCCTAAGCGTTCGAAGTGGTCGATGGTAGAGGTCAGATAGTTTGACTGTGTTCCTTGAAGAGATAGTAGGGGATAGATCCGAACTTCTTGGGATACTCTGACTAATTCGGTGATTGACTGAATATGATCTTGCAAAGAAAAATGCTCTTCATACAAAAACAGAAAATGCGAGCATAGTGCGAGGTCAAACTCTTTATCGGCAAAATTAAGCTTAGGTAAGGAGCCGTGGACATATCTTTGTTCTGCTTTACCTTTATCGTAATCGGCTAAGAAGTGATTCATGGCTGACAGTCTGGTTTGTTCTAAATGAAGTGGTGAGCCAAATTGATCCCATAGGTAATCATCTGTGTTTTCGATGATTTGTTCCATAATTATTGGCCGCACTTGCTCTATTCGGTCACTAATTTGCTGCTTAGAAAACTGGTATATCGGATCGATGGATACTATCTTCCCGCCCATCTGAGTAAGCTCAGCGTTGAAGCTTGCAGGGCCATCACCACATCCAAGAATCTTTTTATGTTTATCTTCTTCACCTAGGTTGAACATTTGTTGATACTCTTCAAGAGTTCGTCCCCAAGGGACCACGTGCTCGAGCTTCATATATTTTCCCTGTTTTATTCATTATTATCAAAATGGTTTAATTCTCGTATCACTTGTATGAAAGTATCAATTTCTTCAATGGTGTTGTAGTAATGCAAAGACGCTCGAACAACTTCTTCAAGTCCACGATCAGAAAATGAGATTAAGCTACCTGCCCCTTTAGATATCGAGACATTGATACCTCTAATTCGCATCGCTTTTTGAATTGCGCTAGCCGATAGTGTATTTGAGTAGAAGGTTACAATGCCGCATTGCTCAATACCTTGGTCGGTAACGGCAATCTCTTTTATGCTTTTTAATCTTTCTCTTAACGTGTTGGCCAGTGTATAGATTCTCGCTTGTATGTCAGGTAATCCCCAATCTAGCGAATATTTTATTGCTTCTCCTAGTGCAATTTTTCCGGCACAAAACTGTTCCCAGTTTTCAAATCGCTTGGCGTCACTGCGAATCTGAAATTCTGTGGGTGACATTAGGGTCGCGGCATGCTGATCAAGCATTGGAGGCTCTAGCTTTTCGAGTAGTGTACTGCGAACATAAAGAAGTCCTGTCCCCCTCGGGCCTCTTAAATACTTTCTACCAGTTCCAGATAAAATATCACAGCCTATTTTTTCGACATCTACGGGTATTTGCCCAAGAGCTTGGCATGAATCCAGTAGGTAAGGAATATTTGCCGCTTTGGCGATTCGTCCAATTTCATTGACAGGGTTTACTAACCCACCTCCAGTGGGTATGTGAGTAATCGAAATCAATTTGACTTGTTCATCAATAAGACTGGACAGCATTTGTGTGTCTACCTGTCCATGACAATCATTCGGTATAAATACAACGTTTACACCATATCGCTTGGCTTGTTGGATATAAGCGATAACGTTACTACCATACTCAGCCATGGAAGTAAGGATTTTATCTCCCCGTTGGAACTTAAAGGAATAGAAAGCTAAATCCCATGCCCTCGTTGCACTATCTACAAAGGCGATTTCATTGGCAGAGCAATTGAGAAGTTTGGCTGCGTTATGATAAAAGTTATTCAGCTTTTCGGTATATAGTTCAGCTGTTTCATAACCACCATATTTCTCTTCATCATTCAAGTACTGATGTAATGATTCACTGACTGGTGTCGGCATTAAAGAAGAGCCCGCATTGTTAAAATGTATTATGCTGTCAGCGGCTAAAGTTTCGCTGCGAGCTCGACGGATATCGAAAGGTGTTGTCATTATCTTGTTCTCACTTCGTTTTCTTCTAGGCAGGCTTTATTAATGTTATGATTTTGTTTAATTTTCTATCCTATCACGAGTAATGTAGTTGAAACGATAAGTAAACAGTAGCTGCGAAAAAATTTGAGATAATACGGGCATTACTATTTTTGTTTGAATTATAAGTATCACCCGTTTAATTAAACTATCCTTAAATTTATGACGTATTTATTGGAAATAAATACCCACTAAAGGAGTTTAGTGGGTAGATGGTTTTAGGTAGGTTGAATATTGGCTGAATAGTTATAAGGTCGGCCTGTTCTAAAATGCGCTAGACAGACATTTACGCCGCAAGTGATGCCCTAATTTTTTCCTCGTAGAGGTCGAGCATTTCGTAGCGCTTACGATACATTTTTCTCTTTGTCCGGTTCAGAGCGTCTAAATCTCGGCGAATACTCTCTACTGGCGGTTTAAAATTGATAGGGATTTTGTTTAATGCCACTTATTTCGCTGCAGAATGCGTCATAGTCAAACATCATTTTTTTGCGTTGTCTTCTACTTCTGTAATTAGACGCATTATAGACATGGCCTTTGTTGGTGA
Organism: Vibrio hepatarius; assembly: GCF_018860525.1. Taxonomy (GTDB): domain Bacteria; phylum Pseudomonadota; class Gammaproteobacteria; order Enterobacterales; family Vibrionaceae; genus Vibrio; species Vibrio hepatarius_B. The sequence continues at coordinate 46,415 of NZ_JAHKPM010000053.1, read as the reverse complement.
CACAATAGGCGTTCGATAAACCAAAGTGGCGAGAAAACATTATGATCAGTTCAACAATAAGCGCTTTGGTTTGTCAGAGGCTTACGACAAAGTTATACATAAGCGATAAGTTTGCTTTGTATCACTAATATGCCCGCGAATGCATTTTGATAATCTATTTGAATGTTATGAACTATAAAACTTGTTCCAAATTATAATGTTATGATATAACATTTCATTCGATGGTGATTATTGAATAGTATTGAAAATGAAAAAGGCGATATATCAGTGCATTTTGCTCGTTACTCTCTTGTTAGGCCTTAACCTACCAGCCTTGGCCAAAATCGAGGTTGAAGATGTGCTGGGTCGGCATGTCACTTTGGAAGCGCCTGCTGAGCGCATATTCTTAGGCTTCTATTTTGAAGATTACTTGGCCCTAGCTGGCCCTGATGCTTATAAGAAAGTGGCTATTTTCCCGCGTCATTCTTGGCAAGATTATCGCCAGTCTCAGTGGCAAACGTACCGTGACATTATTCCTGAAATTGAAACCATCACAGACTCTGGCTCCATTTATACCGGAACCTTTGATTTTGAGAAGCTCCTCACCACCAAACCAGATGTCGCCTTGTTAGCAGCATGGCAATACGATGCGTTAGGTGACAAGGTTGCTCTGCTTGAAAAAAGCGGTATTAAAGTTGTAGTGGTTGATTTTAATGCACAAACACTAGAAAGGCATTTAAAAAGCGCCAGAGTGATAGGCAAAGTTATGGGAACTGATGGGCGCGCTGAAGCCATTGCTCAAGATTATGAGCAAACGGTCAAGGATGTACAAAGGCGTGTGGCTAAGTATCTGAGCAAGCATCCACAAAGACGAGTTTATGTAGAAATTGGTACAGGTGGAGCTGCGGAGTATGGTAAGTCTTATGCGAATGCGATGTGGGGAAACCTGCTTAATATCGCAGGGGCTAACAACATTGCAAATGGAAAAATCGATGGCTCAGCACATCTCACACCAGAGTACGTGTTAAGCCAAGACCCTGAAGTTATTTTTATTTCTGGAGCACATTGGGCTAAGCATAATACGAGTGCTTTGTTAGGCTTTGGAACCAAATCAGAACAAGCACAAGCGACTTATCATCCGTATCTTAAGCGGGCTGGTTGGCAACACATAACAGCCGTCAAGCAAGGCCAAGTCTTTGGTATGTACCATTCTGGTACGCGCACCATCTACGATCACATATTTCTTGAGTTCCTTGCTAAATCTATCTATCCGGAAGCATTTCAGGACGTGGATCCTATGGCACACCACCAAGCCTTCTTTGAGCAATATATGCCGCAAAAACTTTCTGGAACGTTTATGATCAAGGTGGATAGTTAAGCCATGTTAGACAACGCGGAAGCTAGTGTTCACAGCGATGAGGCGAATACGCACCAATGTGGTATTTATCGAAAGATTCAGCAGAAAAGATATCGTGCTTTATTGATCGCCATTATGGTTCTTTGTGTTGCCATCTTGCTGGATATCAGCACGGGGTCTTCTTGGATAAGCTTAGAGCGTGTTGTTGATGCTCTGCTTGGTGGCACTGAAGGAACAGCGTTATCCACGACGATTGTTTGGCATTTGAGGCTGCCAGTTACTCTTACTTGTCTGGTAGTTGGAGCATCGTTGGGGCTTGCGGGAGGTTTGATGCAAACCTTGCTGGCTAATCCGTTGGCAAGTCCGTATACACTAGGTATTTCTGCTGCTGCAGGTTTTGGTGCTGCGACGGCTTTGTTAACTGGTTTCTCAATTTTCGGACTGGCTTGGCTCGGTGTACCGATAGCGGCTTTTGCCGCTTCTGTACTTGCAAGCATGGCTATTTATTTTATTGGTCGTTCACATAATATGGATGCCAAAATTCTAATACTGGCTGGAATTGTGGTGTTATTTTTCTTTCAAGCGCTGCAATCTTTAGTGCAATATCTCGCCTCTCCTGAAGTGCTCCAGCAAATCGTTTTTTGGCTATTTGGTAGTTTATTAAAAGCGTCTTGGCTTTCTTTTGCTGTTGCAGGAGTAATACTGGTGATTGGTCTGGTGTTTTCTCTTCCAAGAGTTTGGGCATTAACGGCCCTCTCTTCCGGAGAAGAACGGGCTCAAGCATTAGGAGTCAATACTCGAAAGCTTAGACTAGAGATGTTCTTACTATGCTCACTGCTTACCGCAGGCGCGGTATCTTTTGTAGGCACCATTGGCTTTGTTGGGTTGGTTGCGCCACACCTTTCTCGCTTGCTAGTGGGTGAGGATCAGCGCATGTATTTACCTTTGTCGACACTCATGGGCGCACTGTTACTTTGTATGTCTTCTTTGGTTGGCAAGGTGATCATTCCTGGCACAATTATTCCAATAGGTATTATCACCTCTTTAGTTGGCGTGCCGTTTCTTCTTTATTTGTTACTTAACCGTCGGGGGAGTTTGTGAAGCATATGTCGCTCAATGATGTTGCGGTCAATATGGGTGGAAAATCGATACTTACACCGATAAACGCGACATTTAAATCAGGCGAGTTTTCAGCCATTTTAGGTCCTAATGGAGCAGGGAAAACCACCTTGTTAAAAACTATGATGGGGCTGGTTCCTAGTACAGGCACGCTTGGTGCCTTCTTAGATGATGGACAAAGTATCCCGCGTACTTGTTATTCCTATTTATGTCAGCTCAATAAGTCTTCGAGTCAGCTTACCGTGATTGAAGTCGTGCTGTTGGGGCTGGTACATTCGCTGAATTGGCGCATTACTCTGGAGCAGGAACAGAGAGCTGAATCTATTTTGATAGAACTTGGGTTGCTTCATCTTGCCACTCGTACCTTTTCTCATTTAAGCGGTGGTCAACAGCAGTTGGTCTCAATGGCTCAGGCATTAGTTGGTCGCCCATCCATTTTGCTTTTAGATGAGCCAACCAGTGCGCTAGATCTTAAACATCAGGTGCAAGTTTTAGCTTTAGCGCGGGACTACACGCTTGAACACCAATGCATCACCATCGCGGTATTACACGATCTATCTATGGCTGCGCGTTACTGCGATCACTTACTTTTGCTTGATAAAGGTAAAGTGCAAAAAGCGGGAGCGCCGAGAGAAGTGCTTGATGAGACGATCCTTAGCCGGGTGTATCAAGTCGATGTGGATGTCGGCCGGTGCAGTAAAGGCCATCTCCATGTAACGCCAAATTGTCTTTAGCCAACATATAAACAGAAAAATATACAAGGAAAAACGTATGCCGATGATGTATCGCCATTATGAACTCTTAGTGGCTATTTCGACATTTGAATCTCAGATAGAACAGCTCACTCAATACAGTGTCGAGAGTTGTGATTGTTTTACTTTGCTGCAAAAAAAGTTGGATGATCTTTGCGCTTGGATAATGACCGAATCTATACAAGACTTAAGTGATGAGCTTAAACATCACCCTGAACACGATAGACAACTGAAGCGCTTGCGTGAAACCTCGATTCGAGCGCTATGTGTGTTAGAAAAGCACCAGTCTAAATGCGCTAAGTCTCATCAGTTGGATATCACCGACTACCTAAATCGGCTTTCTAATACTGTACATATCGAGCTCGATAGTGCCAGTGTGACACCGGACTCTCGAGTCTTGTTTATCGGTTCAGGATCCTACCCTTTGTCTGCGTTTACCATAGCAAAGCTGACCGGCGCGGCTGTACACGGCGTTGATATTGATGAGCACGCAGTGAGTATGGCTAACGATCTTGATCATGATGCACTGCCAACCAGCTTTGGTTGTCAGGACTTGCTCGCCGAGTTTCATGATTTTAAGCCGACTCATATATTGGTTGCTTCGTTAGTCGAGCATAAATGGGAGATATTGAACCGTCTGAAACCCTTTTTAACCCCTTCTCATCGCGTGTTGGTACGCTTTGGTAATGGAATTAAGTCTGCGTTTAACTACCCATTTAATCCAGAACTGATGGAAGGTTGGGGGACGCGTCGTCTTAATAATCAAGCGTCCATTTATGATACAGTGGTAATGGAGAAAATGTAAATGACTCATCAATTGGGGCGATTATTGATCGTTGGGGCAGGGCCAGCTGCGTTTCAAACCGCCGCCTTACTCAGACCACATTGTTCTCACCTTGGCATGGTTAGTCGGCGTTCTGCCCATTGGCAAGCCCGTGCCCAGCGGTTACAGGATGGTGAAGCCGTCCAAGTTGACGTAGCAAAAGATAACTTGTCTTGCTTTGTAAAGTCGGCATGTATTAATTCTGTATACCCAGATCTCGATCTTGTTGAAGGAGAGTGGGATAGTATTATTATTGCCACTCCCGCCTATGCTTTGGTGTCGGTCTTAAAGGGGTTACCTGTAGACAGTCTGACGCAAGTAAAAGAAGTAGTTCTGCTTTCGTCCTGGTTTGGTGGTCATCAAATTACTCAAGGTTTTTTTGATCAGCATGGGTTAACACCCAGCGTACTGGTGTTTTCTAACTACTTTGCGGCAACGAAATTTGAGCAAAAAGAACATACACTACGAGTGATCACTAAGGCGGTTAAAAAACGGGTTTATGCCTATGTTAGCCAGAATAAACATGGAATTCTCTCTCTGTTTAATGAGGCATTAAATCAGGTCGATTCTCAAATTCAGACATTGAAAAATGGATTTAGTGTCGAAGGACGTAATATTACGCTTTATGTCCACTCAGCACTGTTTATTAACCCTTTTTCGCTTGATCATATTTTTAGCGTAGGGGGGGATAAAAAGTACATGTACAAGTTATTCCCTGAGGGGCCGATCACGACATTTACGATGCAAACCTTAGTCCTGTTGTGGCGAGATATGTCTTCGTTGATTGAAAAGCTTGGCGGTGAGTCATTTAACTTATTACAGTTTTTAAACGATGATAATTATCCTGTTCGTGAAGAAAGTTTGTCTCGTTATCAAATTGATACCTTTACGGACTGCATGCCTATTGAACAAGAATATCGTCTGTATGTGCGTTATAGCGCGATCTTAATTGATCCTTTTTCCACTCCAGATAAGGGTGGACGGTATTTTGATTTCTCGGCGGTGCCTTTTGCCAAAGGTAATCTTGAAAAAGGGTATTGGCCCAGAATTCCAAGTGAAGACTTACAAGCACTGTATTGGCTGCAATCTCTGTCGAGTTATTGCGGTATTGATTGTGCTTCGATTAGCCAAGTGCTGGGTGTTTTTGAGCAATGGTTACTTGATCAAGGTCTAGAAAACCCGTTTACCCAATCCAATCAAGACCAAGCGAGTCAAGGCCTCGCATGGCTGCCTTCTGACCTAGGAGTGAATCATGAATAAAGGTGTGGCACTTGCCATTTTCTCGGCCTTTGTGTTTAGCGTGATGAATGCGCTGATTAAGGCTGCAAGCATCACTATACCAAGTGCGGAAATTGTCTTTTTTCGCAGTGCCATTGGCAGCGTGCTGATCTTAGGTTTAATGTGGCAAGCTAAGGTGTCTTTCTCTCGCACTGGTGTCTCTCTGTTAGTACTTCGAGGCTTACTCGGCGCGTTTTATTTATTGGCATTTGTGTACACCATTGCGCATATTCCATTGGCTGATGCAGCAATTTTGGCTTATCTGTCGCCTTTTTTTGTGATTATGCTATCGCATTTTTTGTTGGGAGAGCGATTACCAGCTAAAGCCAAATTTCTGCTTCCCTTGGTACTCGTTGGCGTTGGATTAGTGATTAATCCATTCGAATACCAATCGTTCAATATATATGCTTTAGCCGGTGTAGCCAGTGCCATTTTTGCCGCTGGTGCATCCATCACTATTCGGCATTTGAGTAAGCGCCACCATACCTATGAAATCGTTTTTTATTTTCTAATGACGGCCATGCTGGTATCCGCTTACCTAATGAAAGATGACTTTATTATTCCAAAGGGTGAGACATGGTTTTATCTCGTCGCAATTGGTGTGGTGTCCCTTATCGGTCAAATCTTCTTAACTAAGGCCTTTACCCATGAAAACGCCGCAGTGGTTGCGGGCACTCGCTATATCGGTTTGGTATTTAATGTGCTTTGGGGTGTTATCTTTTGGCAAGAGGTACCTAGTTGGATGACAGTGTTCGGTGGTTGCCTGATTGTGGTCGCTTGTATTGCATTGTCTTGGAAAAAAACCAGTACCCCAAATTCCTTGCCAGCGAGTGAAAAAGACAAGCCGCTTCGCGCGAGTTAAAAAAGTGGTGTTATACGGAATATGGATGTTGTGTCGCAAAGGAGTGGGTATGAGTAATCTCATTAAGATAGAAAAAGGAGTAATGTTGATGCATTTTTTGACATTTGAAAAGTGGGCTCGATCTTTTGGGCGTTATAGGTTGTCCGGTTTAGTTGCTTTGATAGCACTATATATTTCAGCACCTCTAAATGCTCACCCTCATTCTTGGGTAGACATGAAAACGTATATTGAAGGTGAGAATGGTATTGTCAGTGGCCTGAAAATGGAGTGGACGTTTGATTCTATGACGTCTGCCTATCTGCTTGATGGGGAGGATATGTCACCGAAAAATGCCAACAGCACTTTAGATAAGATTGCTAAAACGGTTGTGAAAAACATGTTAAGTGAACATTACTTTACTTATTTTTATGATGGTGAAACGCCGATCAAATATCACCTTGCTCTTGACCAAAAACTAGAGCGTGAAAAGTCAAAACTAAAGCTGAGTTTCACTCTTCCGCTCGCCAAACCCAAATCATTAACAAGGGACACACTGCGTTTATTGGTGTTTGACTCTAGTTACTATGTTGATATGGCATGGCGTTCAAAGTCAGACATTGTTCTCTCTAAAGGCTTAGCACAACAATGTCAGCTGGAGCTTGTGGAGCCTCATCCTACTTCTAAGCAAATGATGTATGCCATGTCATTACCTGCTGATTCAGATCCTGATAATACCCTTGGGCAGTTGTTCACGCAGATGGTGAAAATGCATTGTGCTCTGGTCGCTAGTTAGTGGTCACAGAGTGTCTCTTTTAATTCCAAAGCGTGAATTTTCATTGCAATATAAAAAGGTTTAGTCCTATGAAACTAAGTCAAAAAATAAAAACAAGTTGGTTAGTTGCTAGCAGTTCTTTATTGATGCTAATGATCGGTGCCTATCAGGTATGGCTCATCTGGCCCTCGTTGGTGTTGGCGGCCATTGAATGGCAGAGAGAAGTGAATGGCCAACTTGCTGACCTGCTCTACAGCGCGCAAAGTGAGCCACTGGTGTCGGGTAGCTATTTGGTTGGATTCAGCTTTCTTTATGGGATGCTTCATTCGCTTGGGCCTGGCCATGGCAAGGTGATCGTGTCTACCTATTTAGCGACGCACCCAGCAAAAGTAAGAGCGAGTCTGATGCTGACCATTATTTCCGCCATATGCCAAGCCTTGGTTGCCATCTTGTTGGTGAGTGTTTTAATTTGGGGCTTTAATGCGTCAATGCGAGTGGTGAATGAAAAAGCGGCTACCTTTGTCGCGCTCAGCTTTGTTTTGGTTGTGGTGCTTGGCCTTCTGATTTGTTGGAAAGCGAGCAAGCAGATTTATCGAGCTATTCGAGTGCCTAAGCTGAAAGTGAAAGCATTGACACCAATTGCCGCGCAGCCAGAGATGTCGATGAATGTCCATGGTTCGTTACTTATGCCGCAAAGCGTTTTGCATACCACTGAGCACTCTCACGACAAATGTGGCTGTGGGCACCAACATGTAGCCGGTGCAGATGCGATTAACGAGGCATCAACGATGAGGGAATACGTTGGTATTGTTGCGAGCATAGGGATTAGGCCATGTACTGGTGCTATTATGGCGCTGTTGTTTGCCAATATGGTAGGCACCTATTGGTTAGGCGTGATGAGTGCACTTGCCATGGCTGGTGGAACCGCACTGACAACCTCAATCATTGCGATCTTAACCTTGACCAGTAAGAAGATAGTCAAACGTTACCTTGCTGCAACCAGCAGTGACAAAACGGCGCCATGGCAGCTTGCTGGCTATTACGTGCAGCTTTTTGGTGGCTTACTCCTAATCGCCATCGGCTTATTATTGGTTAGTAGCCAAGATACAGGTATGTCACAGGTGCTCTAGCAAGCGATGGATTAGCGCCACAGAAAACCAAATCTACCTTGAATAATCGCCCCAAATTGGGGCGATTAGCGTTACAGGTCAAATAACGTTCTTTATCAGAAAGTAATAACACGCTGGTATGTTTTTACGTGATGACAGAATGAACAACATGATACATTTACTTTAGTTTTTAGTGGATTATGGTAGATTTACCGAAAGTTGGGCCTATAGAAAAACCAGACTGACTGGTATTAAGAATATAAGGTACTCGTGATCTCAACAATTCTTTTAAGTGTCTGAATTAAAAGATTCCATGGAGGGTAATTGTGAAATATAACAATCCTATTAACACAAGCTGTATAGATAACTTGCTAGATGAGCTATGGCTCAATGAGGACTCTTTAGTCTTAGATGTTGGCTGCGGGAATGGTGAATTAATTAAAAAGGTTTTAGACAAGTTTAACTGCCAGGCGGTTGTCATTGAAATAGACGAATTAGAAATGGCTAAAGCAAAGGAGAATTTGGACTCGTATTTAGATCAAGTTACCTTTCATACTGGTGCATTCAAAGATGTTGAGCTGCCTAAAGGCGCATTTGATGTGTGTTTTAGTTTAGGCTCTACTCATGCTTTTGGTGATGTTGGTGAAGCTTTAGACAATGCACTGTCTGACATGAAATCTCTTATAGTTTCCGATGGCGTCATTGTACTTGGTGATGCATATTGGCGAAAAGAACCCGATAAAGAGTACTTACGAGCAACAGGAATTGATCCGTTAGAATTACGGTCAAACTTTCAAAATATAGAAGCAGGAAATCAATTAGGCCTCGAATGCGTTTATGTCGTTCATGCTTCCTATGAAGATTGGGACACTTTTGAAAGTTCGTTTTGGCTCGCATCCGAACGAGCGTTGCTGCTAGACCCTGAAAATATAGAGTTATTGGACAAAGTAAAAACAAGACGATATTGGAAAGATGCGTATTTGAAGTGGGGGCGCGAAACAATGGGTTTTGCTCTGTACTTGTTCATCCACTCTACAACCCGAAGCACTAAACATAGCGTTTAAGACGGATTCACAACGCTTGGCACTTTCGGTTTGTTTTGACGAACCAAAACATTTGAGAAATATTGTCGTCGATTTAGGCTAGTAGCTCTTTTGGTGTACGTCCTGAACTTCTTTTTTCATCGCCTTCACATCACTTGCCCAGCAAATTGTTCCAGAGCAGTGGTAATTTCACCTTTTGTCAGTGCACCAAAACCAAATCTTACGTGTGCTGGCAATATTGACTCTGCACTGGTAAACAGTTTGCTGCCTGATAAAACGGGTAAGTTTGATAAAAAATCTTCTGACTTATCATCACCATAAACTGTCAACAGTTGCGAAATATCGATCCATAGTGCTAACCCACCCAGCGGTAGGCGAAACGAAACATTGTCGTTGAAAATACGCTGTAATTCACTTGCTGCATGATCTCGCCGAGCTTGGTATACCTTACGAACTTTACGAATGTGTCTTTTGACATCGCCCGATTGCATCAGATCCGCCACAGCCAGTTCAGTTACCGTACTGCCTTGCCTATCAATCAGGGTAACTTCCTTAGCAACACGGTTGATAAATACCGGACTGGACACCATGTATCCAAGCCTTAATCCAGGGGCAAATACTTTCGATAATGACCCAATATGAATTACGTTCTCACTATTTGGGAGACTGGCTAGCGGTGGAATTGGGCGACTCTCATAGTGAAATTCGTGATCATAATCATCTTCCAATATAGCAAACCCATGCAGTTTGGAGAGCTGCAAAAGTTTAAGGCGCCTATCCATGGTTAGACTGACTGTCGTTGGGTATTGATGATGTGGCGTTGTATAGACACCCGCAACTTGATAACACGATAAGATCTTTTCCAAGTCTTCAACATCCAATCCCCGCTCATCTTGTCGGCATCGAACAACGTTAAATCCGTTGGATTCAAATGCAGCCACTGCCGGTGAGTAAGAAAGGCTTTCAACCACCATGACACCTTGCGCAGGATCCATTACCTTTGATGAGAGATAAATCGCCATTTGGCTACCACGGACAACGCAAATCTGGTCTGTCGTGACATTCATAAACCTATCCATATTGAGCATATGCTGGAGTGATTGGCGTAAAGAGTCAGTGCCCTTGGGATCGCCATAGCCCAAATAAGGCTGTCTGCTCGTTTGTACTATTGCTCGACGAAAAGCACGTGACAGCAGTTCAAATGGAATCAGCCTCGTATCAGGAACACCGTCATTAATAGAACTGGACTCCATCGCATTATGGGATGAAAGCAGTTTTTCTTCGAACGAGTTTCCCGTGGTCAAAGCGGCTTGTGTACGACTTACTAACTCTTGGTTTTCACACGACAAAGACAGCTCTGGCAACATTTCAGCCACATAGGTTCCACGACGTGGTTTGGAAACCAGCCATCCTTGAGACTCCAGCTCTTCATAGACTTGCTGAACCGTTTTACGGTTAATCCCCAATTGTAGCGCCAAGGTTCTAGAGCCTGGCATCATGTGACCAGAAGCCAAACGCCCAGAACAAATGTCTTCTGCGATCTGATTACTCAGCGTTGTATAAATGGACTCTCCACTTCTGCGTGAAAGCCAAATCTTAGTCTGCCAAGGACGTAACAAACACACCTCCATCTGGACCAGTAAGGAAAGATAATCTGGCGGTTACTAAGGGTCCAGAGAGTCAATATTATGAGAGTGAAATTTAGAAGACGCAACAGTTTTGGGAGGAAAGATAATGAAGACTGACACATTCAGTAAACAAGCCCTAATGGAAATAGCCAAGAACAGTATGAATGCCACCATCCCTGATCTTAATTTAACCGATCGGCAGAAGCTTGCATTAACCTGCCGGATTTTATTCACCAAGGGGCATGATTCAGGACTGGCAGGACAAATCACCTGTCGCTCAGATAAACCAGATACCTTCATTACTCAAAGATTTGGTCTAGGGTTTGATGAAATCACCGCTGATAATCTTCTTGAAGTAGACCAAGATCTGGAGCCACTGGACCAGCAAGGGATGGCCAACCCAGCCAATCGCTTTCATACTTGGGTATACAAAGAACACCCCGAAGTGAATTGCATCATTCACACCCACCCAACCTATGTCGCCGCACTCTCCATGCTTAGAGTTCCATTAACGATATCTCATATGGATACGTGTGGCCTCTACAATGATTGTGCGTTCCTGGGTGACTGGCCTGGCGTCCCTGTAGGTAATGAAGAAGGTGTCCTTATTTCGAATGCGCTGGGAAACAACCGAGCCATTTTGCTCTCTCATCATGGGCAGTTGGTGACAGGAAAAACCATTGAAGAAGCGTGCAACCTCGCCATTTTGATTGAGCGAGCAGCAAAGTTGCAATTGCTCGCGATGGCAGCTGGGCAGATCCAACCCATTCCACCAGCACTCGCTAATGAAGCTCACGATTGGGTATCCACAGACAAACGAAACAAAGTGAATTTTGCTTACTACGTAAGGCAAGTACTGAAAACTCATTCCGACTGTATATAAGGACAACAACGTGAAACTATCTGGTATTATTTCTTATCCAATTACTCCATTCAGCGCCGATGAGCGCAGCATCAATTTTGATGTTCTTGGTGAGACGCTGGAACTTCTTCTTCAAAATGGCAGCGACGCTATCGCGCCATTGGGTAGCACAGGAGAAAGTGCTTATTTGAGCTTAGAAGAGTGGCGTCAAGTCGCTGACTTCACGGTGAAAATTGTCGCAGGTCGAGTGCCTGTAATCGTGGGTATTTCTGAGTTAACGACTCTACAGGCTATCAGCAAAGCAAGATATGCGCAGTCTATCGGCGCCGATGCCGTGATGATTATCCCCGTTTCATATTGGAAGCTGACCGAAAAAGAAATTTTTAATTATTACAAAGAAATATCTGACTCCATCGGCCTTCCTATCATGATATACAATAATCCAGCAACCAGCGGCATTGATATGTCCCCTGAATTGCTGGTTCAGATGTTTAATGAAATAGACAATGTCACCATGGTGAAAGAGAGCAGCGGAGACATTCAGCGTATGCACAAGTTGTATACCCTGAGTTCTGGCAAGTTGCCTTTCTTTAATGGCAGTAATCCTCTGGCCCTAGAGGCTCTTTGCGCAGGAGCATCAGGCTGGTGCTCCGCTGCCCCCAACCTGATTGGCAAACAACCCAAGGCACTTTACCAAAGTGTTGTCGCAGGTAAACTTGATGAAGCAAGAGAGATATTTTATCAGCAGCTCCCCATGTTGAACTTTATTGTCTCCGGTGGCATCCCTAAAGCCATAAAAGCAGGGTTGGTACTAAAAGGTATTTCTGCGGGTTTACCCCGCCGCCCTTTGAGAGGTGCTACGGTCGAAGAAATCACCTTGTTGCAATCTCTTATGGATAGCCACAGTTAGGCTATTAAAGAGAAGGTGTTGTTTATTTGCAATAATAAACCCAGATCTCTCAATCTGGGTTTATGCTCTTTAGTTGAGCTGTAGCTAGAGTCAATCTATAAAGTTAAGCTCACATAGTCTAAATGTGTTTGACCAAATGAACTTAATTTGCAATCAATGGTTGTGGTTAAACATTGACCTTATAGGTGAGATCTTGTACTTCGTCGCCTGTTATCCAATCGACATTAAAAATTCCGCTAATCTACTTGACCTGTCTACCGCTTTACACTTCATACTCTCTCTAGATTAAACACAATTGGGTTGTATTTAACATGTATCTAATATCAGAACTGGCAGCAAAGGTAGGGGTATCTCGCACTACTTTGCTTTATTACGAAAGACTGGGGTTAGTGACGGGGCAGCGCCTTGATAATGGATACCGTTATTACAGTGAAGGCGACCTTCAGCGATTGATTCTTATTCAGCAACTGCAAAGTGCAGGCCTTTCACTCAAAGAGTGCCAAGAATGTTTGCAAGCGAAGTTGGATAAAAGCTTGTTGGAGAGTCGATTAAATCAACTCAATGAGGAGATTGAGAAAAAGCAGTATGCTCGTGAATTACTGATGGCATTGCTTGGAAAAGGTTCACAAAGAGAGTTACATCAATCTCTCAGTAAAAATGCGCCTAACGCTTATCTCAATTGGTTACATGCACAGGGCTACAGTGAGAAAGAAGCCCTCAGATTAAAATGGTTATCAAAAGATATGAACCAACACGATACTTATATGCAAGATTTTATGATGGTGTTTGAAACATTAGAGCGATGGGCCCCAGGCAGTACACAGGATTCTTTAAGAGCTCTATCTTTGATATCGCCAGAGTCAATGTCCCAAATACTTGAAGTAGGATTTGGTAAAGGGCTATCGACCATACTTCTTGCCGAAAATAGTACAGCGCATATTACGGCCGTCGATAACGAACCCATGGCCATTGAGCATCTTCACCAAAGAGTACAAAGCTTGAAGTTTGAGGAACGAATCTCTCCAGTTTGTGCATCAATGACGGAGCTGCCATTTAAGGAGAAAAGCTTTGATGCTATTTGGGCCGAAAGCTGCGTGTACATTATGGGTATGGAAAACGCTCTAAAGCAGTGGAAACCGCTACTAAAAGATCAAGGTATGCTGATGGTGAGTGATTTGGTGTGGCTGACAGATACTCCAGATGATGACGCCATGAAATTTTGGCTGGCAGATTATCCGGATTTTAGCTCGATACCAGAGCGGCTCAAGCTTTTTAAGCAGCAGGGTTATGAGGTTATGGAGCATTTCTCACTAGATATTAAAGCATGGAAAAACTACTGGCTGCCTCTCCAGCAAAGAATTGAAGGGTTGAAACCTAGTATGCCCAATTCTCAAGCCATTGCAGATATCGAGAAAGAGATTTCAATATATGAGCAAAGCGCTGCTAAAGACTTTACCTATCAATACTTTGTATTGAGGGCAAACCGCTAGCTCTAGTTAGGAAACCGCTGGCTGTATCAGCGATTTTTGTGATTAGTAAGGTTCGCCCCCTTTAATTGGGGCAGCAATACCGCCAAGCCCAGAAATACAAATTGCTTGGTAAACCGACACCTTGGTAGTGCAGATCTAGAATGCTTTTGCCCCAAAGTCCGTTAGTTCAAATACTCTATATCTTTTCAAACTTGCTACGCATTATTAGAAAAAATTATCTGAAATCACGGTTTCTAAAATTATTAGGTCACTCAAGTAAGTAACCATGGAGGTGATGTATGGTGACTGTTAATACAAAGAAACGGATATTAGGACAGAAGAAACCCTTTAAGCTTGAAGATATCTGGCGGATTCGAACGCGTTTAGAAATTGAAGGTAACCTTATGGAATTGGCGCTGTTAAACCTTGCCATAGACTGTAAGTTACGTTCGTGTGATTTACTCAGATTGCGGGTTTGTGATGTATCCTCTTCTGGCATCATTATGATGAGAGTTTTACTGACTCAAAGTAAAACATCGCGAGATGTGCAATTTGAAATCACGTCCAAAACCCAGCACGCACTCAGTCAATGGTTATTTGTGAGTCAATTATCGCCCCAAGACTTTTTATTTCCTAGCCCCAGGCGTGAAGGAGTACCAATGAGTTATTCCTATTACGCCAGCATTATTAAACGATGGGCGAGTACGCTTGGCTTGGATTCTACTCATTATGGTACTCACTCTATGCGCAGGACTAAGGCCACACTTATCTATGCGAAGACAAAGAATATTAGAGCGGTACAATTGCTGTTAGGGCACGTTAAGCTCGATAACACCATTCGTTATTTAGGGGTAGAAATCGAAGATGCACTTAAAATTTCAGAAGATACTGATATCTAGCTAAGCATTGGTTCGATGTGGCTGTGGACTGGCTAAATATATCTGTTTAACCAGTTCTGGGCCACTTTCAATGGAATAATGATGAGATGAGTCAAATTGCACTATGAATAGCGGTTCTGTCTACTGAACTCACACCCGTAAATAACCCGCTTCATTAGCTGCATTTCCGACCTTGCAAAAAATTTAAATAAGCAACTAGTATTTACTTAATTAACCCAATACAAGGACTCAGAAATGCAAATAAAAATAGGCTTTCTTCTAATCATTTTACTCAGTTTTATTTCAACAAAAAGCGTTGCCAGCCCCCAAGGTTTGTATTTTGGGGCTGGATTAATCAGTTCACACAGCGACAGATCAACCCTAGCTGCCTATGATGCTAATGCACTAGTCGCAAAGGGCAATACGGAAGTATATACCGATAGTGATGACAGTTCAGGTGGTATGGTGTTTTATCTCGGATATAGATGGGATGAGCATTGGGCAATAAATCTTGATGTCGATGGTGGTAGGGTTACTAATAAGGCTCGCTATAAAAGCTCAAGCCTAGCTAACTATGACACTATGCTCCAATTAAGCTGGACTAATGTCAGGCCTGAAATAAACTACGCATTGGCTCTGTCGGATGAGATCGAAGTTTATGGTCTACTGGGTTTTAATATCGCGTTATCGGACGTCAGATCAGATGCATACATTACTCGTCTGTCTGGTGATGAAAGCTATAATGACAAAGTTCGTACTTGGAGTGTTAAACCCTCTTATGGTGTTGGTATACGATGGGAATTTGCCCAAAGTTGGCATTTACAGAGCGAAGTAACTCAATACGACGTCAATTTCATTGTTGATGATGAGCATTATGATACCACGCAAACAACCTTCTCGCTCGGTGTGACATATTTTTGGGACTGAGATTCATCCTAGAACATAGGATAACTATTGTTATAATTGTTTCTAAGGATCGTCAAGATGGTTGACATGTTAAAACATCAGAAAAAGCGATAGGTAAAGGCTGAGGTTATCGTAGCTGATGGAGGGTTTAGTCGCAAAGCTTAAAGAGATTTAATTAAGCAGTGTGTTACTCAGCCAGAAACACAGAGAAAAAGTTAACAAGTCAATGATAAGAAACGCCCTCCGCAAAACACGTACACACATCAGTCTTGTAACTTTTGAGAGTGTACATAGTTTTTTGATGACTCCTCCAGTCGCTCAAGTAAGTGCCTTTTGGACGCGCCAATGTAGTGATACAAACTACCTTGAGCGACGATTGGACTAGCAACTTTTATCTGAGGAAACTGCTCTTTTAAGAACAGATAAGAAATCTCAGGAGCAAACAAAACGGAAGCTCTTCCTTTACTTAGCATTAATGCAGCTTGGTTGGGAGTGTGAATTAAGTAAAGGTGTTTTTTACTCTTCAATAAGTCGGTGAATCGATTACCATGGAAAGATACTACAGTTTTATCTTTCAACTCGTCTAAGCTATTATAAAAACTCCCATCTGTGGAGTATAAATAGAGGTTTATAGTAACTAAAGGTACATTAACCTTCATAAGCCCCTTTTCTTTATCCAACGCGTCAAATCTCATATCAAGTGCATCATACTCGCCATTGATAACCGACTGGATTGCTCTTTCGTTTGGTAGGTAAGTGAACTCTGCTTTGAGGCCTGCACCAGAGTATATGGCCTTAAGATCGCGTTCAATTTGTATGCCATAGCTAGCTGTTTGATCTTGCCCACGGAAAATATTCCCGATTGCTATTCTAACTAGCTCTTCTTCAGACATTACCAATAATGGCCAGAAAGAAAGGAGAAAACTGATGAATTTTCCGTACTGAGAAACAACCATAGTACTATCTCCAAGCACTTTATCTGATAATTATAGAATGGACAGCTTAACTTGCTGCTCAGGAAGTTGGAAAAGCAGTAATATCGCAACTCTTTGTTATAGGAAAGGTACGTAACTAAGCTTGACTGATTCAGCTTTCCTAATGCAAATAACTGACATAGTTACCCTGACTGCAAAAAAACCTCGGTTAGTTTTGCAATATCATTAGTTATCCATTATTTGGTAATGTTTCATTTTTCCTAAATGACTTTTGTCCAAAACCCCAATATTAGACTTTTCCTAAGGTAAGCTTCTAGTATTGGGGAATTTGTTTGGTCAATTAAGCGGTTTGTTTTTGCTCGGCTTCCTCTCCAATAAAACCACCGGTTTGATGTGTCAATGTTTTTATATGAATATAATCAATGGTTTATGTTTTATTATTTTGTTGGGTGGCGACAAGATGGCGACGGATTGAGTTGAGTTACTCCTTATCGCCACAATTACGTAAAGTAATGAACTCCTCAAGTTGATTCTCAAAATTAGTTTGTTTTTATGAGTTCGTGTGCATACTTTTGTGCTGTGCTTCTAGCTTGTATATAGAGGATGTTTTTTCTTAAACTTTAAGGAGTAGGATTTGAATTACTCCTACACCTTTGCTTGCTGTGTTTGGATAGCCCGGACTATTTGAAGCTCGGGCTTATTTTTTGGTTGCTAATAGATGTGGCAGACCATGAATGTTTCTAAAAACTCGTGTTCATATTTCCAACATCCATATTGAGATCAGTCCCTTTATCTGTTTTAGCTTGGTCTACCGCAACAGGTTTATCTGACTTAATCGTCAGTGATACTTCAGATTTACTCTTCATCGTTTGTTGGGCCAACGGTTGATAAGGACGGTATTGGCTATGAGCGGCTAGGCCTCCTGTTTGATAGCCACTGTACCCTTGCCGTTCTGTTCGGTTGTGTGTTTCAGTTGTCGTGATACCTAGCTTGGCGTTCTTGTCTTTAATCTTATCCATCTTGTTAGCCAGTTTATCGACAGACTTTCCAGCTTCATCTGTGGTGTTTTTCCAATCATCTGGAATCAGAGAGTCAGGCAGTTTGTTTATGAGCTTCTTGAACTCATTCCACAACCAAAGAATTCCGTCCCCGATCTCTTTTATTACCTTATCCAAGCCTATAAATTTATCGACTAGGTATATGATAGCAACAACTGCCGCTATAACGGCTGCAACAATTAACCCTATTGGGTTACCTAAAATGACGGCGTTGAGCGCAATCATACCGACTTTAAACATAGCGATGGCGGCTATAACCTCACTGAAGTATTGAGAAACAAAGAGTATTCCTTTGCCAAGGAAGATGAACCCATTGTATAGACCTTTCACCGCTTGCGTGACTTTGGTTATGGTTTCATCTCGCCACTTCGCATCTTTGAATTTTGTTGTGAATTCACCAAAGGCTTGAGTGGCTTTTTCCATGATAGGAGCGAGGGCGGCATATTTGATTGATTTAATGCTTTCTTGAATGCGTTGTAAAGCATCATTGTATGCTTCTGCTTTAGCTGCATCTTCCGCTTTAGCGCCACCGCCTAAATCTGCCAGCTCTTTACGCGCTTTAGCTAATCCATCCGTACCTTCTCGAAGCAATAGCAGCATCTTTCGCCCATCTTGGCCAAAGGCAGCATCAGCGAAAGCCATTTGCTCTTGAGCCGTTTCGAGTTTGGAGAATGACTGCAATAGCTGTTCATAGGCTTGCTGAGTATCTTTTGCTCCTTTTAAGTCACGGAAAACGCTATTACCGCTCTTTTTGAGGTACGAACCTAGAATACCGCTTCCTGTTTGTTGCAATACACCTAGACGTTTAGTGAAGCGTGTTAATGCCGATGACATAGCGTCTTCATCGACACCTGCATGTGAAGCTTGCTTTCGCATGGCTTGCAGCTCACTAATCGACATCTTGAGAGTGGCTGATTTTTTCGCGAGGGCGTCCATCTCAGTCGCCGCACTGTTTAACTCAGTTACTAAACCAGCAATACTTAAACCGCCAAGCAAAGCGGCTCCCTTACCAGCTATAGCGCCACCAATTTTAGGAAACTTAATTTTACTGTTCAGCTTATTTATTGGAGACAGTGCAGACTTTAAACGGCCGTACCGTTTTGTGAGATTGTTAATCTCTTCACCATGACTTTTGTAACGCTTATTCAGTCGTTGGTACTCGTCGTCAAGAGAACCAATTTGGACGCCAGTTTTGCTAAAGTGAGCTCTTAACTTTGACAAGCTTTTTTTGTTGTGGTCTTGGTTAGCGGTGAGCTTTTTCAGCTTATTGGTTTGTGTGGCTATCTTTTCTGTAAGCTGCGCACTCGGTTCTTTTAGTTGTTGGGCTTTTTGTTTGAGTTGCTTTAGCCTTTCAATTTCAGCTTTGATGGTGGTGTTGTTTCGCTCTTTGGCTTTCTTGAGCTTTTTGTAGGAGTCAATCATTGCCATTGTGCTGGCGTCATCAGCTTGGGCTTTTTGTACTTTTTTTATTTTCTTCGCGTAGTGGTCTGACTCGCTCGCAATATTTTTGAACACAGGAGAAGCTTTGTCTTTTGCTCCCATTACTACGGATAAGTTCATCTTCATCGGAGTATCCTTTTTTGACATAAAAAAGAGAGCTTATTCGCTCTCTTCTTGTACGGTTCTCTGGCGTGCTTTTTCGCGGAACAGTAATAAGTCTTCGTAACTGAGCTGGTCTATCTCGCTAGGCGGCCAATGAAATACAGTTGCCAAGTCAGCGTAATAGTCTTCTACTCTCTCAATTACAGTTCCACATTCACGAAAAAAGAGGCGATAGTCGTTAGTATTGGTGCCCAGTTTTCAATAGGCATATTTATGGCATCACGCTCATTAAGGCTAGAGATTCGAGGCAGCAATATTTCACCCGCTTCAAAGCGCATATCGCACACATCAATGAGGCTAAGCCCACGAAGATTGCCCGAGTTTGGTTTTTGGATATCGAGCGTTTCGATTTTTAAGCCATCCTTTTCTATTGGTACGGGCAACGTTACAGGTTTAATGTTTGATTGGTCTTTAATTGGGTTGGTCATAGCCGAGTTCCTGTTTTAAATCGTTTAGTTTGGTCTTGCGACCTCCACCGTTTGGATCAAGCTTCATAACTAGCTTAAACAAGTTATGTGCTTGTTCTTTTTCGCCAGCTTCTAAATACCAGTCACCGACTAAGCGGAACATTTTTACTTTTAGAGGTGCATTGGTGGCCAAGTTACCTGACAACAAATCTTTAACCGCATCCATAAGCAACTGATGGTTAAACTTGGTGCTTGCTTTGTGCGCATCGAGTGAATGCTTGAAAAGGTAGCCAAGGAAAGCTGTCTGACCATTCATTTTCCAGCTTGTCGGGCTTTCCAAACCACCATCTATAGCTGCTCGAAAGTCGTCATGTACTTCTTCTAACTTTCCTAGATCTACATGCCATAAATAGAACCACCACATAACATCAAGGTTGCCGTAGTTACCTTTATGGGTTGTAAGTAACTTCTCTACCAATGGGCGATACTTCTTAACAAGTTCTTCTTTGTATGGGGCTTTCTCTTTAGAGCCTGACAGCGTTTTTAGATAGCTTAGGTCTTGCTTTAGTATTGCTTGAGTTTCTTCCCAAGGCTTATCAGCAAAAGCAGGGCGAGCGGTACTACTTACCTGTGGTTGCTCGACTTGCTCTGGTAGTCTAGTTACTGGCTGTGATAGATGCTTTCGCTTCATCAGTATGGATAACATGGTGTGATTCCTTACTGTGGGATTAACTCTGTGCCGTTAAGCAAGATTTCTAACTGACCGTCTTTTACATTGAGAGTAAGAGGATCAACTGTCCATGCATCTTTTAAGGTGTAGGTCTTACCGCTGTTGGTTTCTAGGGTAATATTTTCACCCACGAAATTTGCAATAGCTTCTTCATCGGTATCTTTTGCATGAACGATGGTTGCTTTGATAAATGGTGCATCAGAGTATTCTTCAGTAAAACCTAATGGACCATCATCACCCATGACGGTTTCACGCTTTAGGTTGCCAAAGCCAACTTCAGCACCTTCTTTAATAGGCAGACGACCTAACGAACCAGCGTTAAGGACTGCACGGCTAGTAATTTTCGTGGACATAAGTTACTTCCTAAATTGAACCTTACCTGCGGTAATGATTAGACCATTCACGAACTGTGGTGAATCTTGGTAGTTCGCACGTTGTTTATTGGTATTGTCTAGCTCAACAATGAGTGACTTTTTGTAGCCATCAAAGTCTTGAACAATACCGTTGTATTCAAGCTCTCGATACAAGGTTAGAAGTTCTGTTTTGAGCATGCTTGGTGTCACGATAGCCTGACCGCGAGCAAACTTAGTTCCATCTTTCGCTAGCTTGTGTCGAGCGTATTTACTGAGAATGCGTGAGCGTTGCTTCTGACGAAAATACATTGCTGTAGCAGGTGTCATAACATCGAGATAACTGTTATCTGCAATACCTGCGGCATTTTCTGTATAAGCCGTAATAGGGCGCTCAACCATCACTTCTTTTGCTGAGCTAACAGTGAAGGTACTGATACCTTCGTATAGCAACATATTGCGCTCTGCAAAGGTCCACTCGCTTGCAGCCTTTGAGTAAACTCCACTAAGCTTCAAAGTTTGCAACGGTCGGCAAGGGTCAGTAGCAAGTGAAGGGGCAATTTGACCAACCCAAGCACCAATTGCAGCCGCATCACTAAGGTTATTATTTGCTGAGTCGCAGAATTGATTGATAGGCATAAAGCTAATCAATGGACAATTACTGATAGGGGCAAAGGTGACGAGCTCGGCATGTGTTCCTTTCTTAGGAATGTAAGCTAAGCTTGGGATCTGATTCATTGCGTCGTAACGTTCTTCCAGCAGTTCGCCCAGTTCTCGAATGGTGGTTTCATCAGTGAGCGAGCACATGATATGGTGGTATTGAACATCTCCCAAAGCAGCTAATGCACTAGTTATATCACTTGCATCAACACTGACCGCGAAAATTGGCATTATTTCATCTTGCTTGCGGAAGTATTCCACCATTTCCACAATTTCAGAGGTTGCGTCATCTTTGCCGAAGTGCTCTGCCGCAATGCCTTTATCCATACACAAAGTCACAGTATTTGGACCAACTTTGGCTCCTGTAATGGCACGTCCAATGACTAAGATGACTTGTTGCTCTTCTGCACTGTTCGCTAGGCTGTTATCGATTTCGATAAAACAACCAGGCACTCGAATATTATTAGGGACTTCATTGAAGCTAATACTCATTATTTAGCATCCTTCTTGGTGGTCGTTTGTTTTGTCGAAGTGTCAACAACCGTACAGTCACCATCGTTGATACGACGTACCCAATAGGTGTTACGAGGTTTGCTTTCACCTGAAGTTTTTAAGGGCTCAAGCGTTTTAGGGTCTTTTACAGTCACGCCTTCTTTCGGTTTAATTGTGAATGTTGGTGCTTTTGGTTTTTCCATCACGCTGCATCCTCTAGTGCAAAGTATTGTGCTGCCATTGCTAGTAGCTCTCGTTCTAAAGCTGGCGTCCAACCAATGAAGGTACGCTTTGGCATGGTGTAATTTCGCTTAGTCAGTGCGCCGCCTTTCCAGCGACCAACCTTGCTATCAAAAAAGCCGTTTACTTGAGTAGTAAATGAAACCTGTGAACCTTCGTTGTGCTCGCGGCCTATATCTCCAGCTACGCCTTTAATCCCAACTTCGAAATGGTCTTCAGTCACAATGGTTCGCATCGCTCGACCAAACCCTAGCAACATATTTTTGTTGTTGGCGGTATGGGTGTTATCAACATTGTCCCGAGTCTTGATTTTCTTTCTTCTCGTTCGGGTTTGATATGGGTTGTTGTCAATGTCTCTTTGTGTCCGTATTTGTCCCCGAAAGAACTGGCGAGCTCGGTTAGCCATGCGCCTATTTAGATCGAACTTTTCAGATGCATTGATAACTAGGCTTTCAACGACTTGTGTTAACTGTTCGGGCGTTTTTAGTGTGAGTTCTGACATGGCAAGTCATCCAAGTGACCGACAAAGTGAATAAGCTCGCCTAACTCATCTTCATCAACGGCCGCTTCAAACTGGTTATCACAGCGATATAGATCACCGACTTGTTTCCAATCACCATTTTTATCTTCTATTAGGTTGTACTCTTCACGAATATCGAGCTTTATCTTTATGTCGTAGCGCCCTTGGTCTAGGCGCTCGACTGCAAATGTCGGCATGGCTAAACCTTTCTCGCTTCGGTGTTGGTCATATTTGTTTAACCAACTGACAATATGCATAAACAGAACATCTGGATTGAGCTTGGCGTTTTGCACAAAGAGAATGGCGGTGTACTCGACTTCAAAACCGTCTATTTCATCGCCTTGAGTGCAAAAAATAGCGCCGTCTTCTGCCCATGAATCAAAGCTATTGGCATCAGTAATATGCTTCTTGAACAGGTCGGTTAGATTTTGCAAAGCTTTCATTACACCCTCTCAAAGCAGTAGGTTTCTTCACCATGAATGAGCATGTCTAGCGCCTGACGGTACTGGACTTCACATTCTTCTTTCTTGTCTGTTAGGGCCTCTTGCCTTTCTGCCGCGTCTTTGGTGGCATCGCCACTCATTTGAGTGCTAATCAGTTGTGCGGCGGTAAGCGCAAACACGGCTTGCTTATAGAGTGTCTCACCTGACTCTTCATCACCAAACCGTGCTTGCGATAATTCAGTTAAGTTAGCAAAAGGTTCTAGGGTGGCTTTTAGCTCGGAATGAACTTTCAAACGCGATACTTTTGCGTGGTGCAGAATGCCTGCCTCTGTCTCATTGCTTTGGAAATGGAACAGAGACTGAAATTCTGAAATTTTGAGCACTGGATACTTGCCAGAAGCAGGTAGCTCAGAGTCGTATATCTCGTTTTTGTTGCCGACATACTCAGCCATGACTCAACCTTATTCAGTGGGCTAGGGGATGCAGGCAGCACTCGCGATTATCATTAAGTGCAGAAGCACACATGAAGCAGCGAGAGAGCCTGCATTTGTGGGGTGTTAGTTAACTAGTGCCAAGCGCCTTTGATCCAAAGCTTCACATTCTTAAATTCCATGGCAGCGACCTTTCCTTTTTCTTCAAGAACGTAAGCCATGTTCATAGACTCAAAATTCTCAATCTGGTCTTTCTCATCGTTCTTCTTACCTGTAGAACGGCGTACAGAACCTTCTTGAATGTAGATAGATAAGTTGTCGTAGCTAGTGACCATGATGCCTGTAGAAGGGAATCCCGGAACTTTTACCGCAGGTAGACCGCCATAAGTGCCGATAACCTGCATTTCTTGAATTTTGCCCTTCTCACTAGGCGTATTACCGTGTGCTTCGTAGAATTTGGCCTTATCGTAAGCAAGCAGATCAGAGCCGATAATTGCGATTAGGTTTCCATCGTTCTCACACGCATCGTGTAGGAGGTTTTTAGTTTCAAGTACGGCTAAATCTAGGTTAATGAAATCGCCCTTTTCTTTACCCGCCGAACCATCACCGCCTTCACCGATACAAATCGTATTTGAACCATCTTTCGCTTCAGAAATCAGACGTTCTGTATTGTGTTCACGCATGGCTTGATACCAGCCCTTGTTGACGTCTTCACCGTTCGGGTTGGCGTCTGCATCGGTGTTATCTTCTACAGTTTCACCATACCAACCGATAGTAATTTTGTTGGCATCAATCTGCTCTCGGGTTGCTTTACTTAGGAGTGTATTGAAGTTTTTATGATGCGCCCATGCGTCAAGCTTTGCGTAGCGAACAGCGGTATCAAAATTCGTTTGTTCACACATGTAAGGCATTGCCCCCATGCTTGAGCGATCTTTAGGCTTACGTTTTCCATCGCCAGAGGTGTCTGTGCGGCTGGCAATCATACCTGTAACGCCAAGGCCGATTGATTCACCTTTCTGGTTTTTCACTGAAATAACGTTTATTTTCTTCAAAAACCAGTTGCTTTCACGAATAGCTGCAATGATTTTTTGTGTACCACTTGGGCTAACATTAAATTTCTCTGTTGCATCATCAGTGTCGTTTTGTACTGCTACCGCTTTAACGTAAGCGCTCAGCTTTTCTTTGGTATATTTTTGCATTGTGTTACCTAATTCAATTCGTTGTTGGTTTAGATAAAATCAGTGTTTACAAGTAAGCGTCTTCTTCGCCGCCTGAACCTGCTAAGTTGCGTTCGCCTTCATCAGTCAGTTTGCTGAGCTTTTCAAGTTGACCAGACAATTTGTCTACTTGACCAGAAAGCTCGGTTACTCGGCCTTTTAGCTCAGTAACTTCTTTGTTTTCTTCAGGGGTGGCTTCAGCATCATCAGTCGCTTCATTTGGTTCGTTCTGGTCAGATAGCTGGGTCACCAATTGGCCTAATTGGGTATTAAGTTCTTTGTTTTGCTCAATGCTTTGCTCAAGCAGCTCTTCGGTTTTTTTAGACATTTCTTCCGATTCCTCTTGGTTAGAAAGCTGCTCTTGGTATCCATCAGGTTCGTTTTTGAGCAGGTTGATAAATTTCTGTAGTAATGAATGTTCTTTTTGTGACTCACAATTTTGGGAAAGTCTTTCGCTGTGATTAAGCATTTGCCCTGTCGATATCTGCACAGCATCTTTTTCACTTAGTTGAGCAGAAAGGTGTACTTGAGTAGTCCCCAGAGATGCAGGTTTATCAGTAAAAGCAAGACCTGTTAGATAAGCCCTGCCAGTATTTGCAAAGTCTTCTAAGTATTCACATGAGGTATGCAATAACTGACCGTTTTCGATGTTTCTCAGCAAGAAAGAGTTAGGCTTAATTTCTGCCCAAAGCTCATCATCACGTTTTTCGACAGACAAAACAGAACCACCTTTCCAACTCCACTCAGAGTGATCTTCATTGATGCGAGCCGTGTACTTCTTGGGGTCATAGGTTTCTGCAATGTCATCAATGACTTGTTGTGGGATGTTTCGCCCGTCAATAGTGGGGCCAGTTTTCAAGATACAAATTGGCTCTGACTTGAACATCATTTCTCTCCTACATTCGATGATTCCAATCTAACTAATGGCTCTGTCTTTTTGTATTCATCTCATTTCTAAAACATCGATATAGAACTCGCTCAAGCTGAGTAATTCAGGGGGCTGTAGCACTATGCAAGCATGGAAACGAATGTTTTTAGCGAACCGCTATACACAGCTGACCAAACGAAAGCTTTGGAATTGTTTTTGCGTCAACGAAAGCCGCCAGAAATTGCGGAGCAAGTTGGTGTGGCAACTCGCACAGTTCAAAAATGGGTAACTCAGTTTGATTGGAAAAAACTGAGGGATGATGCACCCGTTGAATTAATGCTAAGGCAGCGTATTGCCTACTTGATGTGGGTTGACCATAAGCTTGAATGCCAAGAACGCGAGCTGAAGCTCTTGCTTGAGCAGCATTACAAAAACCAAAAGCCGGAGCCGCGAACTCGTTCTGCTAGTTATAGCGAGGGTGAGAAAAAACGGGGGCGAAGGCCAAACAAGGTTAAGAATGATATATCAGGCATCACTCAAGAGATGCTGGATGAGTACCGCGAACGTGTATTCACAGAATATCAAAAAGAGATCCACGGCCATAAACTCAATGATGAAATCAACGAAACGCGTTTTTATCTCAAGTCTCGTCAAATTGGCCTCTCGTTCTATTTTGCGTTCGAAGCGTTTGAAGATGCCATTCTTTCCGGTGATAACCAAGTATTTATCTCGGCGTCAAAGAAACAGGCGTACATCTTTAAAAACTACATTCGTAAGTTTGCCCTAGAGCTTGCAGAGGTAGACCTTAAGGGTAAAGACGACATTGAGTTAAGCAATGGCGCTAACCTTATTTTCTGCTCTACCAATGTTTCATCTTCTCAAGGCTTTAATGGTCATATGTATTGGGATGAGGTTTTTTGGATACCTCGTTTTGGTGCGCTTGATGACTATGCAGGTGGTATGTCTATTCAGGCTCAATATCGTACTACCTATATTTCAACACCTTCTACTATGGCGCATGAAGCTTACCCGAAATGGTCTGGTAAGAAAGAACACAATATCGACCTAAGCCATAAGGCACTCAAAGACGGTGCGCTTGGTCCTGATTACATCTTCCGCCAAATGATCACGGTTGATGATGCTATTGCCAAAGGCGGTGACAAGCTCTTCAACATGGAGAAGCTTAAACGCAAGTACCCCGTTAAAGAGGTATTCGACAACCTGCTTCGCTGTAAATTTTTGGATGATAGCGCCTCGTTTTTTTCGCTCAAGGCGTTGCTGGCCTGCAAAACGGATACTGATCTCTGGCAGGACGTAGACCACGACAAAGCCAGACCTGTTGGCAATGCAGAGGTTTTGGTTGGTTATGATCCAAGAGGTGGCGGCACTGGTGAAGGTTCGGATGACGCAGGTTTAGTGGTTGCATTGAAACCCAAAACCAAAGGTGGTGTATTCCGAGTTATTGAGAAAGTGCGCTTGAAGGGTTCGAGCTATGAACAACAAGCCGAAACTATTCGAAGTATTACCGAAAAGTACAACGTGGTTTACCTAGCGATGGATACAGGCGGTGTGGGCTCGGCGGTAGCGGAGTTGGTACGCAAATTTTACCCAGCTTTGGTTGAGCTGAACTATTCACCAGAGATGAAGCGCATGATGGCATATAAAGCGCGCGAGATTATCAATAATGGACGCTTTTTGTTTGACGTTGAATGGGATGATTTGGTGCATTCGTTTTTAATGATTCGCCAGCAAACCACCGATAAAAGTGGACAAGTCACCTTTGTTTCCAATCGTAGCAAGATAGGCTCGCATGCTGATTTGGCATGGGCCTCAATGCACGTCTTAGCATGGGAACCGATAGATATTAATGCAGATAACGATACAAGCGTAACGTTCTTCTAAAAACTGGAGAGAGCAAGTGATTGAGATTGAATTTTCTAAACCTGTAAGTGTGATGAATAGCGATATTCTGAGCTATTTAGAAGTGGCGCTAATTGATGGATTATATGAGCCACCAATACCGCTTGATACTTTGGCTAAGGCTTTACGTGTGAACCCAATGCATGCCAGCGCGATAGAGTTCAAACGTAATACGTTGGTTTTGGCCATCTCCTTGAATAGGCTTTTATCTCGCCAAGATGCCAAGCGTTTTATTCAAGATTATTTAACTTTCGGCAATGGTTACTTTCAAGTTATACGCAATTTTCGTGGGCTAGGTGAGACCGTCAAATTGAAACACTTACCAGCGCTTTATATGCGTAGGCGTGAAGACTTGGGTTGGACTTATAAACCACGCGCTTATGATGACGAAGGGCGAGTTGATTATAAGCATGAGCAAGTATTTCACTTAGAGGATTATGATATTGCGCAAGAGCTTTATGGTTTGCCAAGTCATGTAAGTGGCCTCACCTCCATCTGGCTAAATGAAGATGCAACTTTGTTTCGTCGTCAGTACTTCCGTAATGGTAATCACGCTGGCTATCTGTTGTATATGAATGAGCCAACAATGACCAATAAGCAGGAAGACGAGATCAAGAAACAGCTCCAAGCTCAAGAGGGCATGGCGTTCAAGAACTTGTTTGTTAATGCCAAAGGTAAAGATACCAAAGCACCGGAATTAAAAGCGATAGGGCAGGTTGAAGCGAAAGATGCATTTAGGGATGTAAAGAATCAGACCATGACAGATGTATTGGCTCTTCATCGAGTACCAATTGAGTTAATGAGCGTTCGCCGCGAGAGTATTACGTCACTTGACCTCAATAAGGTTGATTGGTTATTTCACAAGAATGAGCTTTTGCCACTGATTGATATGATGCAAGAGTTGAATGATTTTGTGGGGCAACAAGTCATTTCCCCGAATGAGTACAAGCGATTAGATGCTGTTGAGTTGCACTAACTCATAAAAAATCTGACAATTTTGGTGGTGAAGTGTACCTTGAACGAAGCTAATTCCGTGCCACCAAACTTACTTCTGGACAAAAGTGAGCTAGAGACGAAGCTCTAACTCAATTCGTCGATATTAGAAAAAGTATCTTGAAGCCATAGTCGTTTGTTATATTTCTGTCATCTGTAAGTTGTAATCGAACAGATCGATATATGCCTGATACTTTTTTATGTGTTTTAGCTCATAACTCTGGAGCTTTTCTAAAATCTGGGCTTTAGTCGCTTTATCGATCATTGCGCCAAAACAAACCGATTTTATTGCTTCACAGGGCACTTTAAACATAGCCATAAAACTTGGTTCATTGGCAATGATTGAGTAATCAACGTGTGATTTAACCTTTAAAAGGTTACTCCCAGCATTGAATACTTCACAATCTTTCCATTTTATATATTTACTTTCATCTTTATCTCTACAATCAGGGCAACCAGAAAAATACCCCTCTGATATTAAGTTTACATCCGCGTCATCTAAACAAACCAATAGTCTATGCTCTTGTTCATAAGCCCACTCTTTGGACTTATGAAAATAAGGCTCTATAAGAGAATTTTCACCTAGTTTGTCCACTCTAGTTTTACGATAGAGCACAGGCTGAAGCCCATAACCGCTTTCAGGTTTGGTAAAGAAAGAATGGCTATTATCGAACTCAAGTATGATGCCTTTGTGCTGATCAGCATAATGAGACCACATAAGTAAGTTATCATTTTCTTCAGTAAAACTCATTATTCCATGATATTCATAATAAGGTAGTGCCGTTTCTATTTCAGCCCACAAATTATCTATTCTTGTGCGTCTTAAATATTCGATAATTTCATTTCTTGTTTCCCCAAACCTAGAGTCTTTATAGCTAATGCATAAGTCTGCTAGAAAGCCTAAAGAAGGACGCACCTCAAAAGGATCGTTTAGAGCTGTTTTATGCGAAGCTCGTAATAATAAGTTGTCAAAAAACTCTACCCTTGCAGGCATGTATTTAAATATTGAATGAATCACAGTACCCTCTGAGAAATATAACGCTTATTAGCCGATAAATTGTCACCTTTTGCTCTTACATAATGCACTTTTAAGCATATTGCTTCAATTGGTAATCAATAGGTTAAGTAACTTGAAGGATACTAGGCTGCAAAATATCGACTAATAACGTGATGCTAATTTGTCAATTCAATTGGATAACTTTGAGTAGAGCAAAGTCAGGTTAACAAGATATGAATGAGTAAAAGTTCTAACGCACAACGGGGCAAAGTTAAACTATTGGTTTATTTGACTACTAATCCATCTCTGTAGCGATAACAACTGCTGTGCGTTTTCAGCACAGGTTTGTAGGTTTGCTACATCTTCGGCTAGGACTTCGGCGTCTCGTTCGTAACTTGTAGCGGTTTTGGTGGCACCATCAGAGACGGGGGAGGGTTGCTGAATACCGATTGCTCGATTATGCGTTCGCACTGATTCGGCGCGGATGCGCATCCAGTTAGGATCAGTAATAATGCACTGCTTATCATGGTTCTTTTGGGCATACTTGAACACCTCTTTTTCTATGGTTCGGTATCGTATTTCTATTCTTTGCTGTTGGCTAGCAAGTGCTACAGCTAGTGTGTAAGCTTCTTCTTGTTTGCGTTCTAGCTTGTCGAATATGACGTCTTGAGAACGCTCATTGTTCAGCTGAGTTGATGTAACGCCGTAGTCATACGACAGGTAAGCTACTAGTGTGAGTCCAGTGAGCACGCTTAACGCCTTGAGTTGTTTTAGGTATTTAGAAAACATGCTTAATTCCTCACATCCAGCCGTATAAACACACGCTGCGTTCTTTTTCTCTTCGTTTAGAAATGCCGGCACAATCATTGCCTTTTATTCGGCAATCTTTACCGTTTACAAATACCCACCTTGAATACTCATTGCATGCTCCTTTACGATTGCCTTGATTGAATTTTTTTAGCAATGTAGAGCGGGTAAAGTTACCAGCACCGAGATTGAAGACGAAACTGACCATCATGTCATATTCGCCTTGAGTGGCGGGTTCTGTTATACGCCGTTTAACAATTTGCTCAGCTTCATGTACATCGATAACGAAATATTCAGCCACTTGCTGAACATTGAGAACGGAGCTTTCAGTCATGTTTTTTGTATGCCCTAAGCCTGCCGTCCACACATTCGCGCTGCATTGGTACGGGGTTAAACGGCATCCTTCCTGATTGGCTATGTGTTGTAAGCCTTTTTTACTGACACCGAGATCGGTATTTAAGCTAAAAACAATTGCCAGAACTGAAGTCACAGAGCAGATAGCAAACCTCTTATGATTGGTGGTTTTCATAAGGTGCTATCCTGCTGTGATATGAGCTTGTCTAGCTTCGCTTGGTTGAGCTTAGTTGCAACGTTGTAATGCCGGATAGCCATAAGGCCAGATACAATTCCGACAAAAATAGCCATGAGCTGGGCAAAATCGTTAACACCAAAGCTAATTAAGGTTGCGCTGATTGATGTGAGGATTTTTTTTAGACCAGTAATGTCGAGCAAAGACACGACGAATGTTTTTACCTCTGTCTGATTCATTGATTTTCTCTCGCAGTTAATGATTAATCGTCCCCACAAAATCAGTGTATCGAGCTGAGGTTTAAAAAGTACTTATGGCATTTCTAGTGTTGGGATATAGAAGTTTGTGAAGGCAGAAAAAACAAACCCAGCGGTTAGGCTGGGTTTGGTTGTTAGTTGGCTAACCCTGAAAGGGTTGGCCGCTCTCCAAATGGAAAATGTTCAGTATCGGGATAATCGCTTAATACCTTCCTATCTTCTACGAGTTTAAGAAAATCAACTTCTGAACTTATTGGTGAAGTTCTTAACTCGTTGGGATAATTTTTGTCTTTTTCGTATTGATCAATTCTGTTTAAAACCTTAGTGAGTTCGCTATCTCGCCAACTTTTTTCTTCGCTTTGTTTGAAAGGTCTATGTCGTTCAGCGTCATATTTCCAGCCGAGATTTTCCCCCATCCATGAATCATAGGGTTGGGGTTCAGAAAGTGTGTGGCTATTGGGGACTTCACCAATCTGTTCAATGATATAGTCTTGCTGACTTGGGTCATTTCTATTTTTTGCGTAGGCTATTTTACCCCTATAGTCGATTATTTGTACCCATTTACCGTCCACATGTTTTATGGCATAGCCTTCTTTGGGAGAGGGAGGGGCTTCCCAAGTATGGCCTTCAGGCAAGTCAAAGTATTTGTCAGAAACAATGAGCTCGTGTCCCTGCTCGTCATAAAAAGCCTGACCTATTCGGACAGCATAAACTTTCCACCCTGCAATTTTTGAATATAAGACAGCGTGAGTTTCTCTATTATATTCTGGCGGTGGTTCCAAAATGGCATTACTGGGAAAGTCTCCATCAGGCTTACCGATAATGAAATCATTACCATTTTCATCCCAATACTTTTTCCACGTCATATCTTCTATCTCTTCACTCCATTGATTCGACTCTTTGTCGAATCTAGCGGTTTTCCCTTTTTGGGAGGGTTTATATATTCGTTGAGTATATTCCGATCCAAGAGCTGTACCTTTTGAAACGTGCTCTTCGATATTCTCTAACCACCAACCTTGTTGATTGATACGGGATACGTATACAGTTTTAGATGTTTTAAAAAAGTCGCTCATCAAGCCATCCTCACAATCCAGTTAACTTTACGGTGGTTTATGGTGTTTTTTAATGCCCCAAACATTGCAATCATTACAGAGTGAACGTGGGAGCCAATGAATACAGAATGGGCATGAGCACCTGCGAAGTCTGTGTAACCTGCTTGCGGGCCATGATCTCCGGTAACTGGTCTTTGAGTATTGGGGTTAAAGTGATTTGCATTAATTCCGTATGAATGGCGGTGGTGACCAGCTACATTAGTATTTTTTGAGCCGAGGTCTGTTGAACTTACCGTTGAATTTGGATGCCCATGTTCTTTAACCTGACCTTCCTCAAAAACACCAACCACCTCGTTATTTTCTTTTCCTATGACGCCACAACCTCTCATATCGGGGATAATTCCATCTGTGAACACCTTCGCAAGCTCTGGATAGGAAGCGGTATCAAATGCTTGATTTTTCATGATTGCAAATCCTTCAGGAGCTATGTCTGTGAACCAAGGTATAGCTGCTCCAACAGGAAATATTTTGGCGGCAAGCTTTAACCATAGATTGCTGACTAACTTATCCACCACATGTGTTACACCCAATGAATACACCAGTTTCTTGATGGTAAGAAATGAGGTGTCATCGTGACCTTGGTCTATTTGCTCATGCGTTGCAATCTTTGCAATTCCCGCTCGCTCTTCTGTCGCGCTATAGGGATTAAGCACCTCTACGGTGATATTTTTAATTGTTGAAGCAGCTAGGTTTAACGCACATGCTTCGGTTACGACTGAATCTTGTTGCTTGTAGGTTATGACCTCTCCCCCTCGGCTATCGACAGCGAATAGGGTGCCATCATCTAGCCAATAACCTAGCTCTTTACCTTCAAAAGCTTCATCACCATCCCACGTAGTTTCAAAGTTGAGTTGACCTGGTGCAATTACTTCGCCGCGAGTGACTGCTTTGCGTTGTATCTCGTTACGTAAAGTTGTTTGATCTTTGGCAGGTGTATATCCTTCCGTTCCTATGCTGATTTCTGCAATTTTGTAATTAATGCTAAGTTCGCCAGCTCGAATTGAAGCCGCGATACCCGCATCAGTAATCAATAAGCTCATTGTGTTACCTCGTGTTTATGCAGGTTTCTAATGTGTCGATAGTTCGCCATTTGGTGGTGAACTCTAAAGTGTGAATGATAAATCCACGCTATTTCTGTATGCGGTAAGCGGTGCTTTTCGAACGCTTGCCATGCTTCTATGCTGTGGTGACGAAATGAGTCATACAACGAGCAGTAAATAAGGTTTGGGTCTCTAACATCATCAAATACCAAGCCGCTTTGTTTTCCTGCTGTTGTGTTTAATAGACCTTGGTAGTCCGACAGCTTCCAACCAAACCCTTGCTCTTCAAACTCCGTTAATAGTGATAATTCAATATCGTCATGGGTTTTCTTAAAGTCTTTCGCTATACCGTTAATGGTATTGGTCAGCTCTGCGTTCTCGGTGTCTTGCCAGTATTCGCCTTGAGGAAGTAACCCACGGTACGCATCAGCAAAATCACCTTCGCTGTATTCAATGATTAAGTCGGAGGTGTCCATGTGACGTCTCCTAATACATGAATTTGGTTTTTGGCGATAGCCACTTTACCTACGGGTGACTTGACAATGAAATTACTGGTTACAGTTGAAATCACTAACACAATTTCAGTGTTGGTGATGGATTCAGGCTTTTGGGTTTCTGGGTTTATCTTGCCCATTTTCCCTTTGACAAAGTTTTCAAGGACCGTGACCACATCATCACGAATTGCTTGATCTTCAATGCCTTGAATCTCTATAGCGAGCGGCGCTTTTTCTGGGAGATGAGCAAACGGATGACAACCAGCTAGTCGGTTAGCTTCAAAAGTTTCTTGAACAAGATTGACCACTTCACCGCTTAAGGTTGGGTCATTCTCACGTGCTCCAATATAGACTTCTACCATGCCGCGCTGTGGGGTGTTATCAAGTGCCCATGCAAAATCCACATCAGAGTGAGCCGATACCGCCCAGATTTCGTAATCTTCTGACTTGCCGATCAGTTCGTTCTTTTCATATGCGACAATGACACGAGATCGCCAGTGTTCTAGCTCTTCGATATCTGCGCCACCTTCAATGCCAAGCGATAAAATGTTATTAGGGTCGATACCGCTTAAACCCTCTGTGAGTGTGAGCTTGGCTCCGTTTGGCAAGTTGCTTGCTCTGCCGGACTCAAGCGCTATGACTTCAACGGGCGTATTGCTGTATTGCTCTTTTGTGGTTTCATATTCTTTATCACCGTTAATTAGGCGAGTACCTTTGCCGATAACCACTATTCCATTTAGCTCAGCAAACTGCACTGAACCTTTGGCAAAGGTTGGTAATAGGCGCGGTGTATTGTGACGATTGGCATGCAGATATAGCCACGCTTCAGAGCAGGTTTCAGGGTGCAGTTGTCTGAAAAGCAAATCTTGATAGCCATATTGTCCATAGCTGACGCCAGCTATTGCAGAGGCTATCGCTTTGGTGGCTGGGTTATTTTGCCCTGTTTCCGCTGTTAGGTTGGCTTCAGCACGAGCAATTAAGCTCTCAAGGCTCACTTGTGTGCTCATTTATCTACCTTCGATAGTGGAACATCAAATGTTGAGCCGTCAGGCAGGTTTATCATGACATTACGGCCCATTTGGTTTGGCTTCTCTCTCCACACGTTGACGTCAATGGCTTTGGCGTGATCTTGTTGAATTAACCAGTCGAGGGCTTCCTCATAAAAGCGCTTGGCAAGCCTTAAGGTTTCATCAGTTAATTTGGCTCGTTTGAGTGTCCAGTCGCGAGAACCGACAATCTCTATCAATTCATTACTCCAAGTACCGCCGCGCTCATTGCTGTCCATTCGTGCGCGGTCATTCTTGGTTGATTCGGCGTAGTTGTAGACGCTTTGTAGCACCGCATGAGTCATGCCTTGTTTGGAATCCACCGACTCTGTAAGCGCGTTCAATTTAAAGTGGTTCATTCTTTGTTAGGCTCCCGTGTTGTTTTGATTGTGCTGTCGTCTTCATAGTCGTGATCGTGCTTTTCGACTTTAACGCCGCCGAACGTACCAGACTTACCACCAACAGAGCCCGTAACCAGTGTGTTTTTGGCCACGTTCAGGTTGCCGCCTATCTCTACATCATCAGAGAAAGTGGTTTTTTCTGCGATAACGTTTACCTGTGGCGCTTTGATTGACACTTCATTTGCTGCGACAACATCTACTTTCCCTTTGGTGGCGTAGACCTTGATGCCTTCTTTGGTTTGATGGATTAAGTTGCCTTTGTCGTCGAGCATGGCGACTTCACCTGGCATTAAATCGATTTGGTAGCGCTCATCTTCAACATTGACGGTAATCCCTCGCGCAGTCACACCGCCAATAAACAGGTTGTAAGCCTTTGCCTCTGGTAGTGGTCGGCTCATAAAGCCGTAGTTGTGGACGCGTTTAATTCGGTCATTGGTGCGGCCTGTTGCCGTTCTGATTTGCAACATGCCCGTAGTTGCGCCTGTCACCGTGCCTGTTCCGATTACGTTCTTGATGCGAGCCATTAAGCGCTGTTGTTGCTGACGCTGAGCACTAGACATGGCTTTGCTCCTTAAACGGTCTGACCAACTCAACGGAAGTGCTCGCTGAGCTTTCGGTCACCGATAGGCCAAGGGACTTAATTACCAGCATTTCACTAAAACTCTGCTCTTTGTCGATCACTCGAATCACTCGGTTTAATCCATCAATCGCAAGCTGTGGGAAGATATCCGCAATTGAAGTAGAAGCGGTCAGGCTTTCTGCTATGGCTAAATTGCTCTCATATTTGGCGCGAGATACACAAGCTGCGTTGTTTTGAAGTTGGTCACAGGTGATAACTAAAGTGCGTGAGCTATCGATACTAGAGTTGGTGATTTTTGCGTTGGCATCATCCCACTGGCCTTGCACATCAATAGTGTGAAATTGCTTATTGAAGGCGCGTTTTATCTTTAA
This sequence comes from Vibrio hepatarius, assembly GCF_018860525.1. GTDB lineage: Bacteria > Pseudomonadota > Gammaproteobacteria > Enterobacterales > Vibrionaceae > Vibrio > Vibrio hepatarius_B. The sequence continues at coordinate 10,189 of NZ_JAHKPM010000053.1, read as the reverse complement.
GCTGTCTACGTTGTTACCTGTTTCAAGACCGATGTTGTTAGTGGTTGTATGCGCCGTGTTTTCAATAGTCAGTTCACCATTCCGCTCTATCAGCATGTAGCCTTGTTCACGTATAAGCTGAGCTACATTTTCAACCGGAGACTCTGCGTTAATCTGAAATTCTTCAATCTTGGGCATGCCTTTCACGAGGCTTTTTACGCTTAAGCCAAATGGCTTTGCTAACTTTCTAAGCAGCTCTTCAACATTGAGGTTGTAAAGCGCATCCATAGTAATGCGTGAGTCAATCATGTTAGCGCTCTTGGAACGTCCCATTATTGGCATAGTTAAAGAGCCTGCGCCCGTCTCGCTTTCTGCTTCATCTATTTGACCGACTAGGATTGATTGGTCATTAAGGAAAAACTCAACCGATAACGGGCGTTCGATAGTCATGGGCTCGATAGAGCAGTTAAATGTGTGGGCCAGTTGTTCTGTTGAGTAGTTCAGGTTGGCTTGGTAGAACGTATGTTGTTTACCATCAATGTGCATCGTTAACTGATTCATCGTGCATCCCTTACCGCGATATCACCACGGATAAACAAAGGGTGTTGAAGTGCATTCATTTTGGTGATCACGTTCTCATTGGTGTACTCGTCATGGGCAATAGCAAGTGCTGATTTAAAGCGAGGTGATTGCACGGTTCTGTGTGCCTTGATGCCCTCTGTCACTTTATCGTGTTGAGTCTGCACATTGCTTTTTAGCGAGGTGAGAGCGTCATAAAGTTCTATGCTTTCTAGCGTAGAAACTTGAGTCGCTTCTCTGATACGCTCATCAACGCTGACAATTAATGTCGAGAGATCACTTTGAATAATTTCAGGCTGCTTTTGGGTTAGGGTGATCTCAAAGCTATCATTGGTTTCAAGAACAGTTATGTCCTTACTCATTTTCACTGCACCCGCTACCATCTGCACGTTGTGGTGTTTAGTCGGGCTGTCAGTTTTCACTTGGCCAAGCATCAGCGCTTGAGCATTACGTGAGTTATCTACGGCTTCGCTCTCAGAGTCTGGTTCTGATTGAACCCCTTCTGACACCGTATTAACAGCATTAGAAAACAGATCAGCGAACTCAGCAGGGTTGGTGCTCAAGCTGCTCACGGCTGAGAATGCTTCATTTATCGCAAGGTTAATATCTTGAAGAGAATCATCGCCTAGGTTCAGGCGGTTAGTAATATCAACCAGCACATTGAGCGCACTGATTACGTGACTTTGTACCTGATTGATTTGAGATACATCGAACCATTTCACCTCTTCAGTGAAAGACTGTTTAGATAGGTCTTCGACAACGCCAACTTGTGCTTTGGTTCGAATTGTAGTCGGCGCAGAGATAGATGGTGACGTACCAGATCTCACGAACTTAAGACTTAAAGTTACCAATCCTTTTTTAGTATTAATGCTAAGAGAATACTCTTCAAAGACGAGCGGTAGCTCACCCAACCAAGGGTGTTCGAGCTCCCCTTGTGGGGTTGTCTCTAAGTTATCAATGAGCGTATTTGCATCAGCAAGCGAGCTAGTACCAACGAATACAGCTTCAATAGTAAAGGTTCGGGCTTTAGTGCCCATGACTTTAATGTGTGGTAGGTCAGCGTATGGGATTTCACTTACTTGCAGACGCTTACCACCGTCAAAGGAGGTAGACAGGATATTGAGCTTAAGCCCATTCCATCTAGCGTACTCGTGTTGTCGTCCCCACATGAGAAATCCCACCAATAGAAGAATAAAAAGGAAATTGGCAGTGATTGGCAATTTGGAAGCGGGTTAGGGCACTCGGCGCTTGCTCGGACTCACCCCTCCCTCCACACCAAAATTCCACACTGCAATTTTGCGATCCTGAAAGTGATCGTGTTTCGATAGGGTTAGTAAAGCACAACCCCCGATATATCTACATCGAGGGCTGTTTTAGATTTAAGTTTTAGAGATCGTTCAAGATCGTATTTGGGCGTTCATAGGTGCTTGTTTGCAGATGTTACTTCTTTAAATGAAGGTGTCATGGCATTTACTTTGTAAAATGTCACATCAGATTGAGTATCAATTTTAACGTTGTACTCGATACTATGATGTTCATCCTTTGAGTCATTACCAAAAATAACATAATTTACCCCACCTTCTAGTTGTGATGACTTGAAAATGATGCCGTCAAAAATACCTTTCTGATAGTTACGAATAGTCTCTGAAAACATTTGAGTTTCAATATAATCTATACTATTTGCTCTGAATGGTTTAGATACTAATGCATGTAGTGTGCTTAGCAGGTGGCTATTTATATAGTACTGACTATTGCGAGGGTTTGTAATAAGTCTCGGTTCTCTTAGTTCCAATGAGTCTAGATTAGTGAAGTCAAAAAATGTTAGTGTTTTTTGGGCAATAAATCTTCCCACTGCTATTGTGTCCCCAACATATGGACGAAGTTCTGCTATGGCGGTATCTGCGGTATCTGCTGTGTACATAAAAGATATTCCGGGGGGACTCATTCTATTATTTGCAGCAAGATGGCTTGGAGGCGCCCCAAGGTGTTTGTTAGGTGCGCTTTGAAATTCATTTTTTTCTTCATCACTACATACTATACGGGCTCGATATAAAACAGTGCCTTTTTCGATTGATCGCGTTACTGCACCAAAATCATTTGTGCCGTTTACTTTTTTTTTCAAGTCGAAGTAACAACAATTAATTAATCCCATAAAAAAATCAGCTGCCTTTTGATGAGTAAATCGACGAGAATACTTCAGTTCTTTAGAAAACTTGTTCCATTCTTCTTGGGCTATATTTTTAAATTCTTCCATAGTTCTTTCATCTAAATATGGTTCATATAGCCCGTCAGGATGAAAAAATTCGCTATTTTCTTTGTGAAGTAATTCAGCTAGTTTTCTTGCTACACATTCATTATCAATGGTGAATTTTTTAATTATTTGATGAAGAGAAAGCGATGCCTCAGAATCCTTATCGACTCGATTAAAGTGATTTGGAATACAATCGTTTAGTCTGAATACGTATCCTTCAAGAGGAACACCATCAGGACTATGTTTTTTACATATAATGCAGGTCTGTTTCTGATTTACAGGTTTATTTTTCCTGTCAAACTTATAGATTCTTTTTTTGCAATCCGAACAAATGAATCCGACAGAGTTATCCATCTCTTTTTGTTTTCTATTTGCTTCGACTTTTTCAGCGTAGTTGAGGTATTCGTACATTTTTTTGAATGTGATTCTTATAAGTGTGTACCAAATGTTAATTATACTTATTTAAAAATCAAATAATTATGTCTTTTAGGTGAGTGTGTTCACGGCTGTGTAAATGCTACTTAATTGATTACTTGTATTACTTACTATGGCTAAAGAGCAAATAGTAAGCATGCATACCTCATCTCTATTTGGCCAATCTTTATAGTCATCCATGTTGCTCGGTTCTGCATCTTCGATTAAATGATCAATTGTATTCAATAGTTCTTTGTATTTGATATCTAGTTCAGCATTAATGCTCAAAGGAAATTTTGTGTGGGCTAGCTTTGCTATTTCTCTGGTTAATTCTGTATGAGCTTTCTTAAAAAGAGGCTTGATTCTCAAATACTCGCATTTATAAGTATCCATCGATCCATCATTACACCATGCGTTTCTCCAAATGTCGCTCCAGTCCTCACTATTGACACGCTTTAGCAATTGATAATACCCAAACCTAAAGGCTGGTGCTGACGAAACTTCGTTACAGATTGATGGAATGCCAAACGTAGTTTCAAATTTTTCATATTTTCCATCAGCTACCTTCAACAATTTTTGGTATTCAGCATCACTCATTTTTTCAAAGCTATTTCTCATAATAATTGAGAGTACAGTCCCACTCGTGCCTTTTCTAAATTTATTTCTTTTTAAACTGTAATTTGCTAATAAATCACTAGTATTACCAATCACATGCCTAAGTGGTCTAGGGTTTGTCCCACCAAGAAGTTTATTGTCCTTTAATTCAATTTGGAATGGCCAATCATTTTGTAGATGATGGCATATGTCTCGAAGACATTCAGTTTCTCTGCAAAGTTCATTGATAACTTTGAAGTATAAAGAAACAGCGGCTTCATGATGATTTGCTATTGAGGTCATTTTTGCAAGGAGGTTCGATTGTTCGCTGACTCGCATTGAAATTATTGCAGAATATGCAGCAGCTATTGCGGCTATAGCTGACATAGTTGCAGGTACGAATTCAAACCAATTTATGTTCTTAAACATTTCTCTTGTATGCTCAGTTTCTCATAAAGCTCTATAATAACTTATGAGCCTTTATGCTTATATGGTTTGTTCAGTAAAAATGTCCATTTGGTTGATATCTCCTTTGCAGAGCTCAGGTTGAAGTTTTGGATCAGGCGGTAAGCCAACAGTTTCAATAATTCCTTCCACTGAAGTTAGGGTGCTAAATCTCACTCCACAATTGAAATTGAGACATTGCCAGTAGGCTTTTCGCGTCTCGTTTGTCATTTCTTGAGAGGTAACAATTCTGGTTTTGCATCCGCATTTAGGGCATGGCATTAACACTAGATCTCTCCTTAATTTCTCATACTCCCATACCTACCTTTTGACTTAGGTGCAGGTCTGGAGTCGGTTTCTATCGGTTGTATGTAGTCATCGGGTGAAGTTTCACCGTTTATGAGCATTTCCCATTCGACGCTTGGTCCGTCTAATTCCATATTTAGAAAGAATTTATCGATGATTTTTTGGCTTTTGGGTGAAATTCTACAGTTATTGCCACTGGACCAAGGGCGGTCGCTCCCGCTCTCTTCAAAAGACTCCTGAAAGTCGGGGGATTTTTTAACTAACTTCCACTCAATCTCACGGGTAAATACCACAAGATCAGAACCCTCAAGCCCATCGGTAGCTGTGACAATCTCACCGTATTTGTTTTCCCGCTCTTTCTTGAGCAACTTAATTGGGCGCATAGAAGCGGGTAAGCGGTGGCCGCCCATGTAATCCATATAAGCAGAAAAGAAGCCGTTATCAGCCGCGCGTCTGGCTTTTTCGAACAGGCAAAACTCTTGCTCTTCATCAATACGGCGAAGTTCACGCCAAATAGTGACAGGTGGAGTGCGTTGAAATTGGAATTGTCGAAAACAGAATGTGCGAGACCATGCGGTCACATTCTTAACGGTATCTTGTAGCTTCGCTCGTCTATTATCTGTATCGGTTAATCCTTCAAGGGCGTGGCCATCGACGTTTTTAGAAATATACTTTGCTAGGTAAGCAACGGCACCGCCTGAATCTTGAGTGATGAACTTTGCATCAAAGCGAGCTTTCATTGCTTTGGTTTTTGGTGTGCCATTATCAAAGAACAGGTCTTGAGTCTCACGGAACTGATAATCTTGCAAACCATTGATAAAAGCCTTTGCTTGTTCCAGCGGCATAAAGAATACGCCATGCCAGTGAGGTGTTCCGTCTTGGTGAGGCTCAACAACTCTCATTCCGTAATAGGTTAAGTTCCGGTAATCGGCCCAAGCACGGAATAGCTCCCAACCTTTACTTAACCATGCATGAGCATCTTTAGGAGTACTATCATCAAAATTTGGATTCTCGATCCAGTACTTTCCGTGTTTCTTTAATCGGTGGAATCGACTGGGTGAAGTCATGGTGATGAACACAGCAATATGATTATTACTCTCTGCGTATTCTTGGCATCCAGCAATTCGAGTCATTAGCTCATGGCGGCGGTTAGCAGGGTTACTTTGTGAAGAATCGACCACTGTTTGTAGATCAATAGTATCGCCATTGTCTGACTCGATAGACATCAGCTCTATCCATTCGCGTTGCCTGTCTTGTCGAATAGAGAGCCATTCACAAGCTGATATTGAGGCGTAAGGTGAACTATGTGGTGACACCATACCAGCGGCACGGCGTGCATTCTCAAACACAGCAACTGTGATACGGCCAATTGCTCTGCGCCAGAAGCCATCATCCATTAAACGGGCAATGGCTGAATAAGCTTGATTATCATCTTCTACATAAGTGAATTGAGGTAACCACAGAGAGGCACCAACAAACTCATTGATAAACGAAATAGCTTGTATAGGTGACAATCCTTTTTCGGCGGCTAGGCGAACGCGGTTAGCACATCGACCAGCCATCTCAACAGCTAACTTAGCTCGCTTGATTTCATTGTCTACTTTCCACCAAGGTTCAGGCATAACTGAAAACGCAGCCGCAACAGCACCACTTCTCTTTTCAATAAAATCCATTGCTTTTTTGAAACCATACTTGCGTAAACGGCTAGCCGCAGCCTTATCAATGTAGTTTCGAATATCAAATGGAAGCTTTAACTTGTTAGCTGTGATAGATGCAAACTCAAATACCTTTTCTCGTGGTGTTTGTTCATCTTTGTAAACCCAAGCCTTTTCCTTCACATCATAGTGAGAGATTTTTCTGTAACCTTTCTTGTTTTCTAGAAATGCAAGCAGCTCCCTATGAATATTGCTAGGGAGCCGATTGAGTGGATTTTTGAGGTTATTATTGTGTTGCTTCATGATGCTCTTGGCGCTGTATTGCTCGACTAGGTAAATTGTTTGCTTTTATTGATAGCTTCGTTCTCCAGTTGTCATCGACTTTTTCTTTTGGCTTAGTTTTGCTTTTGGGCTGCCTATGTTTGATATTCCAAGGGTCTAGGCACTCGTCATGAGTACATATGTAGTTGAGGTGACTGCCTATTTTCTTTTCTTTTTGAGAAGAACGTTTTAAACCGAAATGAGCCCGAAGGTTTTGAATATAAACCTGTCCTCGCTCGGCATTTTTGGGGTCATAATTCACAATTCCTTCCATTGAGGCACAAGGTAGGTGAGAAGGGTGTGTCGCTTTTACATTCTCGTCATATATTGAAATTGCTGGGCAGTACTCTACATCGTCACTCATGCTAACACTCCCAAAGCTAGTCGCCATGTGGCACTCATCATGTCAGGTCGTTTGATACCAAGATGTTTTTCCTGCACATCTGGAGCCTTCTTGTTCTTTATCACTTTGGCTTTCGTTTTGAGAATTGACTCTATTGCTTGATCAAGATCTTTACCGTGTTTTAGGTGGCTAAATATCGCCATTTGGCTAACACCTGCTTTTTTAGCAATGGCTCTGATGCCTTTTTCTCCTCTCCACTCATAGACAGCTTCGCCAGTATTAAACTCGCGCAGATCTCTATGACAAATAGCCTCGGCAATCGAAAGCCCTCGACGTACACGGCCTTTGAGAGTGCCCAGCGGGATTTGGTGCGCATTGGCTATGGCAGACAATCCGCGATATCCGTTATATTCGTAAGGTTTGGTTATCCGTTTCATACCGCTGCTAGCTCCTGTGCATCGACTACCATGTAACCGCCTGCGCCTTCACCTTGGCTCAGAACGCCACGTAATAAGTGATTGCAATCCAACTGGGCGCAAGCTTGTTTTACTGCCGAGTCTAATGAGTCAAATTCTCCAAGCTCAGTGACCTCTGGCTCATGACTTTGGTAATGGCGCTTCATAGCACCATCACCAAATAAACGAAGGGCGAAATATTCCATTACGCCACCTCTACAGATTCTTGTAGCGAAATACTCGCTAGGCTAGCTTGCGCATGAACGTCACACCACATGCGGATAAGGTTGCTTTGATAGTTCTCTTGCCCTGCAACAGGGTTAGAGCGGAATTTATTGATATTAAGAGTTGCCACGTTCTGCCAATGAAGAGCCTCATCAACAGTGGTAATTTTGATATTGATCGTTCGTGTTTGCATTGCTACACCCCTGTAAAAAGTTAAGAAAGACCCGGTAAAGCCGCCGCGTTTGCTATTAAGTCCACGCCCATTGCAAAGAATGGTTGTGCACTGCCAGTGCGGTTTTCTAGGTCGTTGACGAGAAGCATCAAGTTAGAAATACTTGCTTGAGCGGTCTCGATGATTGAGTTTTTGGTTGAGCGAGGGAGCGTTTTGTTGCCAGCGTTATCGAGTGCTAACTGTGAAAGCTCGCCTGAAAAAATAGAATTGTTGAGAGCCCGTTTAATGAAGCTTTCAGCCTCGCTACCTGCAGGAATATGTGCGGTAGCAAGGTCAAGCTTGCGAAGCACAACTTCTAAAATTACGTAGTCGTTCGTCGCTTTAGAAATTGCCATCATCTCTGGTAATGAAAGAACGTGTGGCTGTTCAGTGTTGAGCTTATTGCGTAGCATGTTAGAGCGCAGGCCGCAGGCTTTTGCTATATCAGTCAGATCATTGCGATGACGATAACGAAACAAGCTGCATGCCTCGTTGTACTCTTGTTGTACATCGGCCAGAAAAGCGCACATTGTTTGATTCTCTTCCATATCAGATACTCTCTACAACGGGTTAACCAAGCTGTTCCATAGCTTCACGGGCTGCCATCTCAGTCATAGCAACCATGTTGATCAGCGTCTTTTCTCTAGGTTTGGTCTTGGGTTTGATGATGATGCGCCCTTCATCAATAAACTGCTTTACTGTGCCTTCGGCTAGGCCAGATAAATTGCAGTAGTGCGCTACCGTCACGTACGGACAAGCGATAGTGGTCATCAGTGGTTGGTTCATAAAGTTCGCTCCAATTCGCAATGTGATTAAAACGAAGTGAAGAAGTGTTTGTTTTCAGGTTTGACTGAGTCTTCTATCGCGTGTTGCCACATGGCAGCCATGTTGATGTAGTGCTTGCCTTTGGAGCCTTCACGCTCGATCACTGGCAGCTTTCCATCACGAATCATGTTGCGGATAGAGTTTTCAGAAACGTTCCAGCGGCTTGCTAGCTCGTTGGTAGGGAGGTAGGCACAGTCAGGCTGAATAGAAATTTGCATAGCTAGCTTCTCCAATAGGTCAGGTTGGTCTTTGAACTCTTTATACAAACGGATGCGTGAAAGGGTGACCATATTGACGAAGTGCTTCTTCTCGCAGCGAATAGCCACTTTCATTGGAAGCTTCCCAGACTCAATGAGCCGTTCTGCATCTGATAAATCAATATCTTGACGGCGCGCATACTCTTCGAAAGGTAAGTACGGCGCATCTAGTTTAATAGGTGACGTCATGGTATCTTTCCATACATAACTGTACATAAAAGTGCATCATTGCTTGGTAGGCGATTATCAATGCTCTTTCGTGTATTAACATGTGTGCTTGTGTGTGCTTAATGTAATTTCAAATGCACATGCATGTCAATGCTTAAAGATGTGTGCTTATGCGTGAATGGTTTCTAGGATCTGAGTTAATTGAAGTTGATGGGTTAGCAAATACGACTACGGGAATTAGTCAAAAGGCTAAAAGAAACAATTGGTTAATGAGAAAGGCGGCTGGTAATGGACGTGCTTTTGAATACCATATTTCGAGCTTTCACCCTGACGTAAAAAAACATCTTATTGAGAAGTACGTCACGGACCCGAAAGAGGCTAAGTTACTCTTGGCACTTGAAGGGCCTAGGGAAGGTGTAGCTAAAGAACCAAGTAATGTTTCTAAAATAACGCCGATGACAGAAGTGAAAGACTGGTGCGAACTACCAGTTTTTGACGTCCATGCCGCAGCTGGGGCGGGTTCACTAGTACATAGTGAATACCAAATCGACCAGCTCATTATTCCTACCAGCTTGTTAGCCGAGTTCGGCCTATCACAAGCAAATGCCTCCATCATCAATGTAGATGGCAATTCAATGGAGCCCACCCTAAGCCACAAAGACCGCTTATTAGTTGATACTCGTGAACTGCAACACCCAGTGACAGACGGCGTATACGTGATTCGCATTGATGACGCGGTTTACGTGAAGCGCTTAAAGTGGAATATCCCAAAAGGGATCTACAACATTGTCTCTGACAACCCAGAACACGAATCCTTCGAGATAAACCATAAGAACGGCCGAAACTTTAAGGTTATCGGCAAGGCGATAGCACCGTTGTTTAAGAAAATTTTTTAGCTTGAAGCCTTCCATGAAAGTGTAGGGCTTACTAAAAATCGTCAACTTATTTTAGGACGAGACAGTTTACTAGAAATGAAGTAGAACCGCTTAACAAAATAAGTAAAGCAATAATGTGGTTTAGTCTAATCTGTACTAATTCTGACCGGTTTCTCGAATTCATTTGTGCCCCAAAATGCGCTGGCTTACTTCTGACCCTCTAATTTATGAAAAGCAATTTGACTTAATTTTTCGGCTCTTCTCCGGTTAGGTGAGTCTAATGTCCA